>DDMF01000155.1:18590-52088 GCA_002340515.1 Rhodobacteraceae bacterium UBA2553
TCGACAAGGGCCAAATGGGCGCGCGGCAGAGCGCGGGCGGCAAGTTCGGGTTCCAGAAGGGCTCGGAGTGCTGCCAGCTCTTCGATACGCTCGGGCGAGAGATCCGGTGTGGTGACACGGCCCGAGCTTGATAGGGTCAACGCCCCCTCGGCGGCCAACCGCCGCACCGCTTCGCGCGCAGGTGTCATCGACACGTCATAGGTTTTACCGATGCCGCGCAGGGTCAGGGCCGCGCCGGGATCAATTTCGCCATGCATGATTTGGCTGCGCAAGCTGCGATAGACGCGTTCATGCGCAGCACTGGTGTCTTGTTGGGGGCGTGAGGCTGAGGTCATGGTGAACTGTGATCACAAACCCACGCATGGGTCAATCTCGGAAGCGATAGCGATGCAAATCAGCGCCGTGTTTTTGTAACCATTTTCGGTGCGTGGCATAATGCGGGCAGATCGCTTCGACCTGATCCCAGAACCGCGCGGAATGGTCCATATGCGCCAGGTGGCAGACCTCATGCGCGGCCACATAATCCAGCACCTCTTCGGGTGCCATGACCAGTCGCCATGAGTACATCAAATTGCCATCCGAACTGCAGGATCCCCAGCGCGAGCGCGTGTCCCGCAGGGTGATGCGGTTAAATTCATACCCAATTTCAGACGCGTAGCGCCGACTTGCCAGATCCAACCGTTGCCGGGCTTCGTTCTTAAAGAGCGCCATAAGCCGTGGGCCGATTTTGTCGGGGGCCTTAGAGGGGAGCGTAATAAATCCGTCCCCAAGGCGCGCCATACGCGTGTCTGCGGCGACAAGCTGATGGAGCTTTCCAAGAAAGGGGATGTGATCGCCAAAGCTGGGTCGCACATCCGTTGGGATGTCGTTTAAATGCCCGCGAATCCAATCCGCGCGCTCTTGGGCAAATTTGACAGCTTCCCGTCTGGGGGTGCCTTTTGGGACCGACATGGTGACACGGCCATCTAGGCGCGAAATCCGTAGGGAAAGGCGGCGCGCACGGGCAGAAGGGCGCACCAAAAGCTCCACCTCGGGCGTGCCGGGCAAAGTAATCATTTCAGGTGACTTGATCCGCTGCCCCAACACGGGCTACATCCTTTCTTTATATCTCTGGCCGACCGTCAGGCCGGACCTGCGCGCACTGCATGGCAAAAGCCTTTGACAGCTGGCGATAGTTATGGCAACTGGCGACAGATTTCGCACGAAGTTATGAAAACAGAAAGGGGTCAACGATGCCCAAGGAAGAATGGGGTGTGAAACGTATCTGCCCAACCACAGGCAAACGTTTCTATGACCTGAACGCCAATCCGATCATCAGCCCCTACACGGGCGAAGTGGTCAATGTGGAAACTGGCAAGGGCACGCGCACGATGGTTGCTGACAAAGCGGATAAAGCCGCGATGGCAGATGACCTTGTGGATGACGCAGATGCGGTTCTGGACGACGATGATGATACCGACGTGGATCTGGGCGATGACGTTCTTGACGATGACGAGGACGATGATGTTTCGCTGGACGAGATCGCGGATGTCGCCGCACCAGACGACGAATAAAAATTCTGCAAAGGCACATTTTGGGGTTGCACCCCTACGTGCCTTTGCATAAATACCGCCGCACAGAGAGCGATTTTTCGCGCTGGTGGCAACATCAGCTTTTTGAAATTGACACTGATATAATGGGGCCTTAGCTCAGTTGGTAGAGCGCTTGCATGGCATGCAAGAGGTCAGCGGTTCGACCCCGCTAGGCTCCACCATTCCCCTACGCCACCAAAGAATTGCTAGAGATTGTCACCGATTTGATTGGTGTGCATTTGATATATGCATGCATCTTAGAGGGCCTGTTTCGGCCCCGTGCTTACGTCTAAGGCATCTGTGTCTATCTGCTTGAAATATAGTTTCGCGCGCCCAGCAGGCCAAAATTTGGATTTTGGTAAAGGTAAACCGGGAATTGAGCGCGCCAGTCACTGTGGCGCCCGCCTGCGTTAAAGGCGTTCATAAACTGATCGTCAAAAAGCCATGGGTTGGATAGGGCCACGCCGCCGGTGATAAAGACCCCGCCTTTGGCGTCGATGACCAAGCCTAAATCGCCAGCGATCATCCCGAGGTATTTTCGGAAAAGGTCAATGGCGGTGACCGCGCAGGGATCGGAGCCATGTTGCGCCAACCGAAACACATCCTCGGCGTTTTGCGCCGTTTGTGGTGCGCTGTGGACCTTTGTAATCGCTTGGTAAAACAATGGTATGCCAGTGCCCGACAGGACTGCCTCTGCCTCGACTGCTATGCCAGATCCAATTTGGACCTCTGGCCAAAGCGCGATTAAGGTTTGGAAATACTCCAGCTCTTGCGCCGATTGTGGGGACAGGGTGATATGGCCGCCTTCGCCACGCACCACGTTGGGTTGCCCGTTGGCCCAGACCAGCGATCCAACGCCCAATCCGGTGCCGGGACCAATGATCAATCGTGGCCCCATGGGAATGTCTGCCCGTCCCTGAAGGGGGGTGACGTCCGCTGGGGTCACGGTGGCCAGCGACCAAGCCGCCGCTTCGAAATCATTCAAAATCGTGACGTTGTCAGTGCCCGTGGCCGCGGCCAAATCAGTTTCTGAAAATCGCTGTTTTTTTGCATTGGTCAGCTTAACCTCGCCATCCTTAACGACGCCAGCAGCGGCCACCACAACCCCTGCAGGGGGCGTGGCGTGCTGTGCGACGAAAGCTTGACACGCAGCAGGCACCGAGACCTCACCTTTGCTGCCAAAGCTTTGTTGATCAATGATGGACCCCGCGTTTGAAATCGCGGCAAGGCGCATATTTGTGCCCCCGACATCTGCCACCAAGTTCCACATCTTCAGATCCTTAAACAGAGCGCCGGGCGCACATATTTCATGCTTGCGAGAGCTTACCCCAGACGCATTTCCGTTTCCGGATCAAACAAGCTTGCGCGCGACATGTCGACTGCAAAATCCATCGTGCCTTCGATGATCTGGGCGTAACCAGAGCTGACACGGGCCATCACCTCTTTGCCGTTCCAGTTCAGCACACAAAGCGTGTCGGCCCCGGTGGCTTCTGTTACGTCGATATCGCAGGCGAAGCTTTGTGTGGTGCTTCCCGTGCTGTGTCCTGACTGTGTGATCGCCTCTGGGCGCAGGCCCACAACAATCTTGCGCCCGACATGGGTCGAAAGGTCGGTGGGATGATCTGAGAGGTCCAGAAGCACCGGCTGATCCCCATCGTTGGCCCGCACAGAAATCTCTGCACCATAGCCTGTGTCGGTGCGTGTGACCGTTGAGGATATGAAGTTCATGGGCGGTGATCCCACCAGACCTGCGACAAACATATTGACCGGTTGGTCATAGATTTCTGCGGGGCTGGCCAGTTGTTGTACCTCGCCATCTTTCAAGATTGCGATACGGTCCGCCAGCGTCAGCGCCTCGATCTGATCGTGGGTCACGTATACCATGGTGGCGTTCAGGCGTTTGTGCAGCCGCTTGATTTCAGTTCGCATTTCAAGGCGCAACTTGGCGTCGAGGTTTGAGAGAGGTTCGTCAAACAAGAACACTTCTGGACGGCGCACCAAGGCTCTCCCCATGGCAACCCGTTGGCGTTGGCCCCCTGAAAGTTGTGCGGGTTTTCGGTCCAACAGGTGATCCATTTGCAGCATTTTGGCCACTTCCAGCACCGCTGCTTCACGCTCCACCTTCGGGACACCGCGCATTTCCAGACCAAACGAGATGTTCCGCCCGACGGTCATATTTGGGTAAAGCGCATAGGATTGAAACACCATCGCGATGTCGCGATCCTTGGGGTGCACATCGTTGATCAGCCGATCACCGATCATAATCTCCCCTTCGGTCACGGTTTCAAGACCCGCGATCATATTAAGCAATGTGGATTTGCCACAGCCAGAGGCACCAAGCAGCACCAGAAACTCGCCGTCCTGCAGGTCGATATCGACGCCTTTCAGGACCTCAACCGAGCCATAGCGTTTGACGGCATTTTTGATTGTCAGAGAAGCCATGTTCTTATCCTTTGACAGAGCCAGCGGTCAGTCCGCGCACAAAATAGCGGCCCGCGACGATATAGACGAAAATTGTGGGGGCGGCGGTGATCAGGGCGGCAGCCATGTCCACGTTATACTGTTTGACGCCCGTGGTGGTGTTCACCAGATTGTTCATGGCAACCATGATCGGTTGCGCGCCGCCGGTGGTGAAGCTGGCCCCAAACAGAAAGTCATTCCAGATTTGGGTGAATTGCCAGATCACCGAAACAACGATGATTGGGGGCGAAAGCGGTAAGATGATGCGCCGAAAAATCGTGAAGAACCCCGCCCCATCAATGGTGGCCGCCCGGACCAGCTCATCCGGGATGGTGACGTAGTAGTTGCGGAAAAAGAGCGTGGTAAAAGCCAGCCCGTAAACCGAATGCACCAATATCAACCCGTAGACGGTGTTGGTGATGCCAATGATCCCCAGCGTTTGGGCCATCGGCAGGATCACCACCTGAAAGGGGACAAAACAGCCAAACAGGATCAGAGCAAAGACCATATTGGCGCCTTTGAACTGCCATTTGGTCAAAGCATATCCGGTCAATGCGCCCAGCAGAGTGGACAGGGTCACGGCGGGGATCGCCATTTTGACCGAGTTCCAGAAGTACGGCTCGAGCCCAGTGCAGGTCACACCGATACAAGCCTCGGACCAGGCATGTTTCCAGGCCCAGAAATTCAGCTCATGTGGCAGGGACAGCAAGGACCCACCGCGGATTTCTTCAAGCTCTTTCAACGAGGTGCCGACCACCACATAGGCGGGCAAAAGGAACCAAATCGCAAAGACGATCAAAACCGCCCAGAGGAGCAAGCGCATCCAGACCGCTGATCGCGTCTGGGCGGGTACAAAAGTGGTCTGTTCAGACATGTTTCTTCCCCCGCAGTTCGGAATAAAGATAAGGCACCATGATCGCGGCAACGGTGGCCAGCATCACCATGGCAGAGGCCGCACCAACGCCGATCTCATTGCGGCGGAAGGTCATTTCATACATGAAGTTCGCCGGCAGCGTTGAGGCATAGCCCGGACCACCCCCGGTGAGCGCGACAACAAGGTCGAAGCTTTTGATCGCAAGGTGGGCAAGGATGACAACCGCACTCATGAACACAGGGCGCATTGAGGGCAGGATGATCCGAAGGTAAATGCGCCAAGGGGACGCGCCATCAAGGCTGGCGGCTTTGATAATGTCCTGATCCACGCTGCGCAGGGCAGACAGAAACAACGCCATCACAAACCCGGCGCTTTGCCAGACAGCGGCCATAACAAGCGCATAAACCGCCATGGTTTCCGAGTTGGTCCAGCCGAACGAAAAACTCTCCCATCCCCAGCCGCGCACCACGGTTTCAAGACCCAGCGAGGGGTTCATGATCCATTTCCACGCAGTACCCGTAATGATGAATGAGATCGCCATTGGGTAAAGGTAGATCGTGCGGATAAAGCCTTCGGCGCGGATCTTTTGATCCAGCAGGATAGCCAGCAAACAGCCAATGACAATGGCGGTGAAAATGAACAGAAAGCCAAACACAAACAGGTTTTCCAAGGCAACCGACCAGCGGTCCATCTGGAAAAGCCGCTCGTAAGGGCGAAATCCGATCAGGTTATAATTGGGCAACATCTTGGATTTGGTCAGCGAGATGTAACCGGTCCAAATGATGAAGCCATAGACGAAAAACAGGATTGCGGTAAAGCTTGGGGCCACGACAATTTGCGGCAACTTGCGGGCAATCCTATCGGTCAATTTTAAGGGGGGGCGGGTCACGATGTGAACTCCTCCTGGTGATCAGGCGCGGGTAAGCAGGGGGCTAGCATAGGGCAGGCAAGGGACCGTGGCCCACCCAATCGCGGGCCACGGTCTTGGGAGAAAGGTTACTGAGCCAATTTGATGGCGTCGACCAGTTTGCTTACAGCCTCTTCTGAAGACATATCCGAATTGAAATGGGCGGTTGCCACGTCAATAAAGGCACCGCGGACAGCACCGGATTGGGCAATCTCATGTGCCATGGATCCCAGAAGGGTGCCACCATCAGCAGCGGACACCATGTCGCCCATCGACTTGATGGCACAATCGTCAAACTCGCCGCGTGGCACATCTGTACGAGCGGGGATTGAGCCTTTGAGCAGGTTGAAGGTCTCTTGGAATTCTGTGCCCAAGATCAATTCAGCCAACAAGGCCTGACCCTGTTCGTTGTCTTCGCCGGACACGCCGAACATTGCAAAGCTGTCAGAGTTCAAAAGGTAACCGTTTTCAGACGGGGTTGAGGCGCAGATGTAATCTTTGCCCGGCACTTTGCCAGCGGCGGCAAACTCGCCTTTGGCCCAGTCACCCATGATCTGCATCGCAGCTTCACCGCGCATCACCATTGCGGTCGCGAGGTTCCAATCGCGGCCCGGGAAATCGGGGTCCACATAGCCGCGCATTTTGCGCATCTGGTCAAAGACTTTGATCATTGTGTCCGACCCCAAAGCGTCCATGTCGAGATCAACCAGCGCTTTGCGATAGAAGTCTACGCCGCCAATGCCAAGCACAACGGTTTCAAACACGGTTGCGTCCTGCCAAGGCTGACCGCCATGGGCCAGTGGAATGATGCCAGCCGCCAACAGCTTGTCTGCGGTTGCGTTAAACTCGTCCCAGGTTGTGGGAACCGTTGCGCCAACTTTGGCCAGAACTTCTGGGTTTGCCCAGATCCAGTCCACGCGGTGAACGTTCACCGGAACCGCAACATAGTTGCCTTCGTATTTCACGATGTCCTGAATAGCGGCGGGCAGAACCGCGTCCCAGTTTTGGGCGCTTGCCACGCTGGACAGATCCGCCAAAGCGCCTGCTTCGGCCCATTCTTGGATGTTTGGACCTTTGATCTGAACGGCGGCGGGCGGATCACCTGCCAGAACGCGTGCGCGCAAAACGGCAGCTTGGGCGTCACCACCACCACCTGCAACGGGGGCATCCACCCATTCACCGCCACGTGCGGCAAAAGCTTCTTGCAGGGATTTAACCGCGGCAGCTTCGCCACCGGATGTCCAGTAATGCAGAACTTCTGCCTTTGGGTTTGCCAGTGATGGTGTGGCCGTAAAGGCGGCGGAAAGCGCAAGGGCGCTGACGAGCGAAAGTGAAATCGTTTTCATGTGTTCCTCCCAGAATCAACAATCGGCAATTTGAAAGCCTGCCTAAGCCTAGGTTTAAAACCGGCTCTGCCAATCCGGTGAAATGTTGCGTTTTGTAACGAGGTTTGCTCAGTATCGGACAGGTCAGGGCAATAATGCTAGTGTTGACTGTGGGTTGCCCGACCCATTGGCCGTTGTCCAAACAAGGAAGTGCACTGTTGTCTCGCGTTCACATCATCGAAGATGACCCTGAAATTTCGACGCTTTTGTCGACGTATCTTGAGCGTCGTGGCTATGAATGTCTGGTGTCCAACTCGGCGGAAGAGGGGCAAAAACACCCCACGGGCGGCTTTGACCTGTACATTGTGGACATCATGTTGCCGGGTATGGATGGGTTGGATTTTTGCCGCTGGGTGCGCGAAGGTTCTGACGTCCCCCTGATCATTCTGTCGGCGGAAAAAGGGGATGCAAAGCGGATTTATGGGATTGAGCTGGGGGCGGATGACTACCTTGAAAAACCCTTTAGTCCGCGCGAGTTATTGGCCCGCATGAACGCCCTTCTGCGGCGCAGCGGCCGTGGTGCGCGTGCGCGTAACAGCGGCAAAATCACCTTTGGTGGATGGCTACTTGATCGCACAAATCAAAAGCTTCACAGTCCAAACAAGATGCATGTCCCGCTCAGTTCAACTGAATATCAATTGATCGCAATGCTGGTGTCGGCTTCGCCAGATGCGGTCAGCCGGGATGATATTGGGCGAACAATCATTGGCGTGGAGCTGGGACCAGAAGATCGCCGTGTCGACATTCTGATCAGCCGATTGCGCAAGAAAATGGTGGGGATGGACCGGAAAGCGGACTTTATCAGAACAGTCCGCAATCGCGGGTATCAGTTTTGCGCTGATATGGACGAGCTGGAGTGACGGATGACAACAATTCTCTATCGTCTGCTACATTCCCTGCCGACTTCGCTTTCCCAACGCCTGCCGATACTTGTCGTGACCGCCTATCTGTTTGGCGCAGTGGTAACCGCATGGGCGGTGCAAAGCCTTTACCAACGCAGCAACGCCTTGGCCGTGGCCGAAACCTCTGGTGAGATTTTGCATCAAATCATCCGGCGGGGCACGTTGCTAGAAGAACCTGATGTTATCGACTATCATGCCGGCCCTTTTGAAGTGCGCCAGACAGAGGGGTTGCCAAGGGCGCTGTCCGCCCAATCCATCCCGTTGATCCTGGAGTTGGATGGTGATCGGTATCGGGCTGCCATCTCCTTTCCTGCTCGTCCCCAATTGCCTGAAGCTCTCCGCGCGAGCTTGATTGAACAATCTGCCACAGTGCGATTGTCTGAGCTGGCGCGGGGCATTGCGCGGCAGGATCAATTGGCACAGTTGACCGTGTTTCTGCCCTCCGGCGAGGTGTTAAGCATCACGGCCCCCAGCGTGTGGCGTGACCGTCTGGGACAAACGCGAAGCGTCTTGATTGGCCTTGCTATTTTCACCATCGGCCTTTCAGTTATCATCCCCTTATCAACAAACCTGGCAGGACCATTTCAGCGCTTGGCGGAACGGGGGCGGACGCCCGAAAATCTTGGCGAATTGGCCTCGACCGAAGCGTTGCTGATCGCGGATCGGATGCGGCGTTTGAATGAACGGTTCCAGCATGAGCAAGATCGCAAAACCCGTGGGTTGGCCGCGATTTCTCATGATCTCAGAACCCCGGTCACGCGAATGCGGTTGCGTACAGAGCTGCTTGAAGATGACGCCTTACGGGGGCGGTTTGAGGCAGATTTAGATGAAATTACCAACATCGTAGACGGCGCGCTGGATCTGCTCAGCATTCGCGAACTGCCCGAAGAAACCTATCGCTTTTCATTGGTTGCGCTGCTTGAAAGCCTCGTCAGCGATTATCGCGATGTGGGCAAACGGGTGAACTTTGTAAACCCCGAAGAGATTGATCTGAATTCGGCCTCGTCGATCTTCGCCACGTCCGGACAGGTGGTGGTGAAAGGAGGCGCGGAATGCATTATGGAAGGCCAGCCTGACAAATTGCGCCGGGCGTTTTCCAACCTGATCGACAACGCTTTGAAATATGGGGATCGCGCCTGTGTCGAAGTGCGGCCAAAATCAAAAAATACGCTAGAGGTGAGCATTCATGACTTTGGTCCTGGTATTGAACCCGACCAGATTGAACGTATGCTTTTGCCTTTTGTTCGCGGACATGTTCCGCAAACCAAACGCGGCATCGGGCTTGGGCTGTCGATTGCATCAGAAATCGTCGAATTACATGGCGGATCATTAAGCTTCGCCAATGCGGATCCGGGTTTGATTGTGACGGCCACTGTTTCGCGCGACGGGGGCGCCCCCGCGTCCAACACCCCTGTGCGCTCTGATCGTTGAAATCAGGCAAGACGCCCCAGAACTTGTCGAAATTCGAAGTGTTTTCGTCCGAAATGAATATCGCCATTTTGACGCCGATTCGGCTTTACTGTTGGTAACTGACAGGAGCCAACATGGGTTATTCAGGCCTGAGATTAATCAAAGAAGCGCTGACCGGCCATAAGGGCTGGGGGCCACAATGGCGCGACGCTTCCCCACAGGATGCATATGATTATGTGATCATTGGCGGGGGCGGGCACGGGCTGGCCACGGCTTATTATCTGGCGAAAGAGTTCGGCGGTGCGCGAATAGCCGTTTTGGAAAAAGGCTGGATCGGCGGCGGCAATGTGGGGCGCAATACCACAATTATTCGTTCAAACTATCTGCTGGATGGCAATGAGCCGTTTTATGAGTTTTCGCTGAAACTGTGGGAAGGTCTTGAACAGGATCTGAATTACAACGCGATGGTCAGTCAGCGCGGGATCCTGAATCTGGTGCATTCCGACGCGCAACGTGATGCGGCGCGCAGGCGCGGGAATGCGATGATCCTGAATGGGTCGGACGCGGAGCTGTTGGATGTCGATGGGGTGCGCAAGATGTACCCGTTCCTGAACTTTGACAACGCAAGGTTCCCGATTAAAGGCGGGCTATTGCACCGCCGCGGCGGCACAGTGCGTCACGATGCCGTGGCCTGGGGCTATGCGCGGGGCGCGGATCGTCGCGGTGTGGACATCATCCAAAATTGCGAAGTCACCGGGTTCCGGATTGAAGGTGGTCGCGTTCTTGGCGTCGAAACCTCACGCGGATACATCAAAGCAGGCAAGGTTGGCGTGTCGGTGGCAGGGTCGTCCAGCCGCGTGATGGCTCAGGCGGGCATGCGTCTGCCGATTGAAAGCCACGTCTTACAGGCGTTTGTCTCCGAGGGCCTGAAGCCTTTCATCCCCGGTGTGATCACCTATGGTGCTGGGCATTTTTATTGCAGCCAATCTGACAAGGGTGGCTTGGTTTTTGGTGGCGACATCGACGGTTATAATTCCTACGCGCAACGCAGCAACTTGCCGGTGGTGGAAGACGTGATCGAAAGTGGCATGTCGCTGATCCCCGGCCTTGGGCGCGCGCGTCTGTTGCGTGGTTGGGGCGGGATTATGGACATGTCGATGGACGGATCGCCCTATATCGACAAAACCCATATCGAAGGCCTCTATTTTAATGGGGGCTGGTGTTACGGCGGGTTCAAAGCGACCCCGGCGGCAGGCTATTGTTTTGCGCATTTGTTGAAAACAGATCGCCCGCATGACACGGCCAAAGCCTATCGCCTCGACCGGTTTATGACCGGTCATATGATCGACGAAAAAGGTATGGGCCCACAGCCCAACCTGCATTGATCTGCAAGGAACAGCACCATGATCATCAACCACCCGCTGCTTGGACCTCGCGATGCGCAAGAGTTCACCTATCTCGGAGATGCAGCTTTGATCAATCGACCAGATTGGACGTCGGAAAATGCGTTGCGCGAATTTCATGACTATCTGCATTTGCGCGACAACCCGGCTGGCGAACATCGAGAGCTGTGGTTTCACGAACAGGGGGATCGGTCGTGGTTGGTTGTGACCCGCAACACCGTGACCCATGAGATCTCCAAGGTGGAACTGGCCTGCGATGTGGCGCGCGCAAGTGGGCGATCAACTGGTCGGGACGAAGGGCAAGTGGCATGACACAAAGAAACCGACTAACCGGTGGATTGGTTGATCAATCTAACCCCCTGAATTTCAGCTTTGATGGCAAAATCTATCAAGGGTATGTGGGTGATACGCTGGCTTCAGCTTTGCTGGCAAATGGTGTGCGCCTCATGGGGCGGTCGTTCAAATACCACCGTCCGCGCGGCGTTGTCACGGCCGGGAGTGAAGAACCGAATGCGTTGGTCGAACTGCGCAGTGGTGGACGGCAGGAGCCTAACACCCGCGCCACAACTGCTGAGCTTTACGGTGGGTTGGATGCCAATTCGCAAAATCGCTGGCCGTCGCTGAAACACGATATGATGGCGATCAATGATCGGTTTTCAAATTTTCTAACGGCTGGATTTTACTACAAAACCTTCATGTGGCCCAAGGCGTTTTGGGAAAAAATTTACGAGCCAATTATCCGCAAAGCCGCTGGGCTTGGCAGCCTGACGGGTGCGGCAGACCCCGATCTCTATGACAAAGGTTTTTTGCATTGTGATCTGTTGATTGTCGGTGCTGGCCCTGCGGGTCTGATGGCGGCAGTGACCGCGGGACGCGCTGGTGCGCAGGTCATCTTAGCTGACGAAGATTTTCGCATGGGCGGGCGTTTGAATTCCGAAACCCATCAGGTGGGCGGCATGCCTGGTGCTGATTGGGCGGCTCGTGTCGTCGCAGAGCTTGCGGCGATGGGCAATGTGCGTCTGATGGCGCGCTCGACCGTGTTTGGCGCCTATGATCACGGCGTTTATGGTGTGCTGGAGCGGGTTGCCGATCACATCGCAATCCCACCTGCGGGCAAACCACGCCAGATCCTTTGGCGCATCTATTCCAAACGGGCGATCCTTTGCGCGGGTGCCACAGAGCGCAGTATTGCCTTTGAAAACAATGACCGCCCCGGGGTGATGATGGCGGGTGCCGTGCGGGCTTATGCCAATCGCTGGGCCGCAACACCCGACCAGAACATAGCGATCTTTACCAACAATGACGACGGACATCGGACAGCCGCAGACTTGATAGCCAAGGGGGTCAATGTGCCCGCTGTAATCGATATTCGCCCCGATGCGCCAAAGGTCGAGGGCACCGAGTTGTTGACTGGTGCGCAAGTGATCGGCAGCAAGGGTCGCCTTGGTCTTACCGACGTGTCCGTGCGCTTGGCTTCCGGCGAAATCCGCAGGATTTCCTGTGGGGCGCTGGCGGTGTCGGGGGGGTGGAATCCCAATGTGCATCTGACCTGTCATCAACGCGGTCGCCCCACGTGGAACGAGGGTCTCGCGGCATTTGTGCCGGGGAATTCCTTGCCAATGGGGATGTCTGTTGCAGGGGCCGCGTTGGGTGATCTTTCAACCCATGGCGCGCTGAAAGGCGGAGCGGATGCCGCTGTTTCTGCGCTGGCTGATCTTGGTATTACGGCGAGCCGATTGGTATTGCCGGAAGCTGAGGATGCGCCCATCAGGCTGACCCCATTCTGGCATGTGTCGGGTACAGGCCGCGCGTGGCTGGATCTACAAAACGATGTGACGGTCAAGGACGTGAAGCTGGCGCATCAGGAAAACTTCGTTTCGGTGGAGCATCTTAAACGCTATACCACGTTGGGCATGGCCACAGATCAGGGCAAGACCTCGAACATGGGCGCGCTTGCGGTGATGGCTGAGATGACGGGGAAATCAATCCCAGAAACCGGCACGACCATTTTCCGCCCTCCCTATACACCCGTCTCAATGGGCGCGCTTGCGGGCCGGTCGGTGGGCAAAGAATTCCACCCGACGCGCCTGACCCCCAGCCATCACTGGGCCGTTGAGCAGGGGGCTGAATTTGTTGAAGTCGGCAATTGGTTGCGGGCGCAATGGTTCCCTCGCAAGGGCGAGACGCACTGGCGCGAAAGCGTTGACCGCGAGGTCACCCAGACCCGGAATTCGGTCGGTATCTGCGACGTGACCACCTTGGGTAAAATCGACGTGCAGGGCGCGGATGCGGCGGAATTTCTGAACAAAATCTATGCCAACGCATTTGCGAAATTGCCAGTAGGAAAAGTGCGTTATGGCTTGATGCTGCGTGAAGATGGGATTGCTGCGGATGATGGTACAGCGGCGCGCTTGGCCGAAGATCACTTTGTGGTCACAACAACCACTGCCAATGCGGTTACGGTCTATCGCAACATGGAGTTTGCGCGTCAGTGCTTGTGGCCGGATCTTGATGTGCAACTGATTTCCACAACAGAAGCCTGGGCGCAATATGCGGTCGCCGGCCCCAATGCCCGTAAGCTTTTGCAAAAGATCGTAGATGCGGATTTTGACCTCGCGAACGACGCGTTCCCCTTTATGGCCTGCGGGGAAATCACGGTTTGCGGCGGGACGCGGGCACGCCTTTTCCGTATCTCATTTTCAGGCGAGCTGGCGTATGAAATCGCTGTACCCACCCGTTATGGTGATGCCATGATCCGCGCACTGATGGCTGCAGGCGAAGAGTTTGATGCGGTCCCTTATGGCACCGAAGCGCTGGGCGTGATGCGTATTGAAAAAGGCCACGCCGCTGGCAATGAACTCAATGGCACCACCACAGCGTTGAACCTTGGGCTGGACCGTATGGTCTCGGGCAAGAAAGATTTCATTGGTGCGGTGCTGAGCAAACGTGACGGTATGAACACCGATGATGCATTGTGTTTGGTGGGAATCCGTCCGGTTGATGCCAAAGACCGCGTTCCGGCGGGAGGGCATTTGATGGCCATATCCGGTCCGGTCGATGCCGCGCATGATCAGGGTTATGTGACCTCAGCCGCTTATTCCCCGACGCTGAACAGCGCGATTGGTTTGGCCTTTGTGAAAGGCGGAGGGGAGCGTATGGGGGAACGCCTGCGCCTTGTGAATCCGCTTGAAGGCATTGGAACGCTGGTCGAAATTGTCAGCGCGCATTTTGTGGATCCGGAAGGGGAGAAACTTCGTGGATAAATTGACAGCACTCACACCGTTGGGCGCAAGGTCCGCTCGTGTCGATAACATCGGTGCGCTTGAGATCCGCGAAGTGGTGGATCAGGCGATGGTGTCCGTCGCGGCGCGTTTGGGACAGGTTGATCTGACCAAAGAAACAACAACCGCCAAGCTGGGGCTGGTGTTGCCTGATGTGGGCCAGTCTACTGTTGCCCCGCCCTTTGCCGCGTTCTGGATGGGGCCGGATCAATGGATGGTGTCGGCGGCTCACAACGCACATGAATTGCTCGCGGCAGAGGTCAAATCTGCGCTGGGTTCTGTCGTTTCGGTTGTGGAACAAACCGACGGCTGGTGCAGGTTTGATGTCTCTGGTGAGACGGTGTGCGATTTGTTTGAACGGCTGTGCAATGCGCCGGTGCGCCAAATGGCTCCTGGTGCAGTCACCCGATCTTCGGTGGAACATGTGGGGGCTTTTGTCTGGCGCCTGAACGCAGAAAACATTGCCGTGATCGCACCGCGATCCTCTGCAAAATCTCTGCACCACGCATTGATCGCCGCAACAACATCGATCGCCTGACACCTTAACTTTGTGGCAAAGCGTCACCTGTTTTGACCCGAAGCGAGTTTTTAGCACGCCGGTCGGTGATCGGCGTGACACCAAAGGTTTCGCGGTAATGGCGCAGGAACGCACCGGGCGTGGCATAGCCCACCATATAGGCCACCTCGGTGATGGTATCATTGGTGTAAAGCACCAGTTGGCGCGCCTGATTCATCCGCATTTTTCGGTAGTATTTCAGCGGGCTTTGCCCGGTCGCGTCCTTGAAGCTACGCTCCAATGAACGTGTGGACACGCCGATGGCATCAGCCACCTCGCCAATTTGGATAGGGCTTTCAATGTGTTCGGCGAACTTTTGGATCGCGCGGGCCACGGGTTTGGGCAATAGATCTTCACTTTTGGACGTGGCAAAGGCGGGCGTTTTTTGCGACATTGTTGCGCTGCGAATGAAAGGGTGCTGAAACCAGCAAGCCACTTCGGCCATAATATTGCCGCCCAATTGGTCGTCGATCAGGTTGAGCATAAAATCAAATGCGGCCGAGGCGCCAGACACGGTTTTAAACGGGCCGCCGTCACAAATTACGGTGCTTTGGATGGGCGTGTCGGGGAATTCGACCTGAAAGGCGGCCTCGTAACACCAGTGAACGGACATTGGGTGGGTGCCCGTCAAACCGGTGCGCGCCAGAGGGAACGCACCACCGCTGATGGCTCCAAGGGTGCCTTTGTTTCGCAAAATCCGCTGCAAGGCGGCGTTGGCGCGCGAAGGATCTTCAAATCGGCCATCTGGGCTTGCGGCGAAGAACAAATAGTCCAGCCTTTCGACCTCAGACAGTTTTGCGTTGGGTGCGAATGTGACACCGGCAGAGGACGGGATTGGGGCGTCACTTTCGGCGACAACCGTCCAACGAAAGGTCTCGGTTCCTGAGATTTCATTGGCCGCCCGTAGCGGTTCAATACAGGACGTCAAACAGGCCATCGGGAAGCCCGGAAACACAAGAATGCCAAGCGTGATTGGCGTGCGATCTGCCTGCGTCATGCTGCATCTCGTTTCATCATAGAGGCGGCGGTCTCAAGGATGTGTTTCTCCAACAAACGCGCAGCAGGGGACAAGGGGGAATCGGCTTTGCGCAGAAGATGGATTTGCCGCCGAATCTGTTCACCGGCCAAGGGTCTGAACACCAAATCGGGTGGCGTTGCCGCCCATGCAGCCATTTTTGGCAAAATAGTAACCCCAATATCAGCCCGCACCATGGCCAGCAGAGAGGTTAGATTGTGGGCAGATAACAGCGCCTTTGCATGCAGTATTTGCGAAGCAGGAACCTTGATCCCTGCTGATAGATTATTGGCAATCAGGCGGTGGCCTTCTAGGGCGGCCCACTGGATGGGGCCCGTCGTCTTTGCCAAAGGATGTGATGGGGAACAGACCACGCCAAAAGCATCTGACAACAGCAGTTGACTATGGAAACCGACACTGTTTTCGCCCAAAGTTGCGATGCCAATGTCAATGCGATCGCGGGACAATTCGTGCAGAATCGAGCTGGAGTCCATATCCCGAAGCTCTATGTCAACGTTGTCGAATTCATTGATATAACGAGAGAATACTTGCGGAATGACGGTGCCGGCAACCGAAGGTACTGTGGCGATCCGTACATGGCCATGTGTGGCATTGGCAAAGCCTTCAATCGCTTTCACGGTGTTGTCGAACTGTTGGATTTCGCGCTCGGCTTGCTCTAAGACAAACGCCCCCAAGGCGGTCAGTTTGTTTTTGCGGTCTGTCTCAAACAGCGGCTCCCCGAGATGAGTTTCAAGTTGCTTTAACATCATTGAAACAGCTGAGGGTGTCCGCCCCAGGCTTGCGGCGGCATCACTTAGATTGCCATTGCGTGCCACGGTTGCGAAGCCGCGTAACATTTCGATTTTGAGCGCCATGCATGCCTCACTTCAAAACTATTGAAATAACATTCAACAGTTTTAGTTTGATTGAAGTGTGTTCAAAAGTCCATACCAAACGAAACTGACTTCTGTGTGAGGCGACACATCATGACTGATATCCAAAAAAACTTGATTGCTGGCGAATGGCTGACCGGCGAAGGTGAAATCGAAAACCGTAGCCCGTCGGACCTGACGGATCTGGTTGGCATCTTTGCCCAAGCCAGCAGCGACCAGTTGGAGGCAACCCTTGATCAGGCGCGTGTGGCGCAGGCCGAGTGGGAAGCTTATGGAATGGAGCGCAAGCAGGCGGTCTTGATGGCCATCGGCAACGAGCTGATGGCGCGCGCAGATGAGCTGGGCACGCTTTTGGCCCGCGAAGAAGGCAAGCCACAAGCCGAAGGCAAAGGCGAGGTGTACCGCGCCGGTCAATTCTTCACCTATTATGCCGCGGAATGCCTGCGTCAACTTGGCGAGAATGCAGACTCGGTTCGTGCCGGTGTTGAGATTGACGTGCGCCGCGAGGCTGTGGGCGTTGTGGCGATCATCTCGCCTTGGAACTTCCCAACCGCCACCGCGTCATGGAAAATTGCCCCGGCGCTGTGTTACGGCAACGCTGTGGTTTGGAAACCTGCAAATGTGACGCCCGCCTCGGCCGTTGCGCTGGCTGAGATTATCAACCGTCAGGACATCCCCAAGGGTCTCTTCTCATTGGTCATGGGCGCGGGTCGTTCGGTGGGGCAGCGTTTGGTTGAAAGCCCAAAGGTGAATGCAATCTCGTTCACCGGGTCGGTGCCTGTGGGCAAAGGAATCGCGTCAGCGGCCATTCAAAACCTGACCAAAGTTCAGATGGAAATGGGGTCCAAAAACGCTCTGGCCGTGATGGACGATGCTGACATTGATCTGGCTGTGACCCTTGCCCTTGGTGGGGCTTTTGGCGGCACCGGTCAGAAATGTACGGCCTCTTCGCGCCTTGTTGTGCATTCCGCTGTGCATGATGAATTTGTGGAAAAACTGGTTGCTGGCACAAAAGCGATGAAGGTTGGCCACGCGCTTGAAGCAGGCACCCAGATGGGGCCTGTGGTGAGCGAGCAGCAGCTGACCGAAAACCTTGCCTATGCCGCGCTTGGCCAAACCGAAGGTGCAGAGCTGGCCTGTGGTGGCGTGCGTCTAGAGATGCCGCACGATGGTTTCTACATGTCGCCCGGCGTGTTTGTGAACACCACCAACGACATGCGCATCAACCGCGAAGAGATGTTTGCCCCGCTGACATCCGTCATCAAAGTGGGCAGCTATGACGAAGCGATCGCGACCGTTAACGACACCAACTTTGGCCTGACCTCGGGCATCGTGACGAAATCGCTGGCGCGCGCCACACATTTCCGTCGCAATGCGCGCACCGGTGTTGTGACCATCAACCTGCCGACTGCGGGCACCGATTATCACGTGCCATTTGGTGGCCGTGGTGACAGCTCTTACGGGCCACGCGAGCAGGGTAAAAACGCGGCGGAATTCTACACCACCGTGAAAACTGCCTATATCAGCGCCGGTCCTGTCTGATGCTGCCCGGCCTGCTTATAGACGGTCTGCAATATGCCAATTGGTCGGAAAAGATTTTCCGCCAGCTTCGCGAAGGCGGCGTGGATGCGATCCACGTCACCATCTCGTACCACGAGAATTTTCGCGAAACGGTTCTGAACTTTGAAAAATGGAACCGCTGGTTTGAAAGCTATCCTGATCTGATCATGAAAGGTCAGTGGGCCAGCGACATTGATGTGGCGCGCGAAACCGGGCGCACGGCTGTGTTCTTTGGCTTTCAAAACCCGTCGCCAATCGAAGATGACATCGGCCTGGTTGAGATCGTTCACACCCTTGGTGCGCGTTTCATGCAGCTGACCTATAACAACCAGTCCTTGCTTGCGACCGGCTGTTATGAGGCCGAGGACATGGGGCTAACGCGCATGGGCAAACAGGTCATCAAAGAGATGAACCGGGTGGGTCTTGTCGTGGACATGAGCCATTCGGCAGATCGGTCAACCATTGAAGCTGCTGAATTTTCTGAACGCCCAATCGCGATCACCCATGCCAACCCGCATGAATGGTCGCCAGCGCTGCGCAACAAGAAAGAAAACGTCATTCGCGCGGTCACGGAAAATGGCGGCATGATGGGCTTTTCGGTCTATCCGCATCACCTGAAAGACAAGGGTGATTGCACGCTGGAAAGCTTTTGCGAGATGATCGCGCGCACCGCTGAAAAATACGGTGCGGAGCATTTGGGCATTGGCACAGATCTTTGCCAGGACCAGCCCGACAGTATTGTTGAATGGATGCGCGTTGGCCGTTGGACCAAGGAAATCGATTACGGCGAGGGATCAGCTTCAAACGCTGGTTTTCCGCCCATGCCACATTGGTTCGAAGACAACCGCCACTTCGGAAACATCGAACAGGGTCTTAAGGCAACCGGTATGAACGCCGATGAAGTTGCCGGGATCATGGGTGGCAATTGGTATCGCTTTTTTGCCGATAACTTTGGCCCGCAGAAGGGACGCTAGCGGGGCAAAGTCAACGTAACGTGGTCTGGAAAAATATTTCCCGAAGGGGGCAGGCCACACTTGGGAGGGAAAGATGTCGGAAGCATCTGTAGAAATTCAAACAAAAAAGAGCCCTGATCAGGGGGCGGTCAACAAACCGTTGTTCCTGATTTCAGGCGGCTTTATTGCGCTCTTTTGTTTGGCGGCGTTGGTTAATCTTGACGCGCTGTCGGCGGCTGTAGATTGGGGATTTAATGTCTCAGCCACCTATTTTGGTCTTTACTGGCAGGTTCTGTTGCTCGCAACATTCCTGATCGGGTTGGTACTGTGCATCCTGCCCGGTGGCCGGGCGATCATGGGCGGTCTGACCGCGCCAGAATTCACCACGTTCCAGTGGGGATCCATGATCATGTGTACTCTGCTTGCGGGCGGTGGCGTGTTTTGGGCAGCGGGTGAACCGATTGCGCATTTCCTGTCTTCGCCTCCGCTTTATGGTGCAGAAAGCGGTACTGCCGCGGCAGTAGACGCCGCGATTGCGCAAAGCTTTATGCACTGGGGTTTCTTGGCTTGGGCCATCTTGGGATCGCTTTCGACCGTGATGCTGATGCATTACCATTACGAAAAAGGTCTTCCGCTTGCGCCGCGCACGCTGCTGTACCCAGTCTTTGGTGACAAAGCGATCCATGGCCCCATCGGTCTGTTCGCGGATGCAGCATCGATCATCGCTGTGGTGGCTGGCACAGTGGGCCCAATTGGTTTCCTTGGCTTGCAAGTCAGCTATGGTCTGTCCGACCTTTTCGGCATTCCGGATGCGTTCATCACCCAAGCGATTGTGATTGCTGGTCTGGTGGCGATTTATACCGTGTCGGCCATGACCGGCCTGTCGCGCGGCATTCAGATCCTGTCGAAAGTGAACGTGATCTTGGCCGCTGTGCTGTTGGTCTTTGTTCTGATCGCAGGCCCAACCGGGTTCATCTTTGGCTCATTTTTTCGGGCTTTGGCACCTATCTCGGCAACTTCTTCCAGATGGCACTTTACCGCGGTGACGCGGGCGTCTTTGGTGCGCCGGGCTGGCTTGGCTGGTGGACCGTGTTTTTCTGGGGCTGGTTCATGGGCTATGGCCCACTGATGGCGATGTTCATTGCACGAGTGTCGCGCGGTCGCTCGATCCGTTCGATCATCATCATGCTGTCCGTTGTGGCACCGATTGTGACCAACTTCTGGTTCACCATCATTGGTGGTACTGGGATTGCGATGGAACTGTCCGAGCCGGGCACCATTTCGACCGCCTTCGAAGGCTTCAACCTTCCCGCAGCGCTTTTGGCCATCACCAATAACTTGCCATTGGGCTTTCTTGTGTCGATCCTGTTCTTGATCCTGACCACTATCTTTGTGGCCACGACAGGCGACTCGATGAGCTACGTGATCGCGGCAACCATGAGCGACGGTGAAACGCCATCTGTTGGCGTGCGCGTGTTCTGGGGGGTTGCTATGGGTGTCATGGCGCTGATCCTGATCTCGGTTGGATCTGGCGGTGTGTCGAAGCTGCAAAGTTTTATCGTTGTGACCGCCGTTCCGGTTTTGCTGATCCTCTTGCCGTCCCTGTGGGATGCCCTGCGCATCACCTTGGCCAAAGGCAAAGAAAACTAAGCATCAGTCGGGCGCCTTCGGGCGCCCGACATTCCGCGTTTCCAATTTGCTGAAAAAGGAAACCACCTTAACGTCCTGACTGCAAAGGTCCAAACGAATGAGCGATATAGCCCGCCGCGACCCGAATTTGGTCATGCGCCTCGCGCGCCTCGGTTCCATCCATCAATCGCGCCTGTCCTTCATGCGCGTCCTGACCCGCCGCCTTGCGCGTGAGGGTTGGACGTTTGAGCAAACCGCATTTGAGGTGGATGACAATGGCGAAGGCCACGCGGTCTATACCGCGCATGGCCCAGATCGCGCCTATTCCTTGATTGCCTATGCCCATGACCTTCCTGCGGAAAAACGATCTGACCGTGTGATTGCAGAGGCATGGGATGCGACATTTACCCTGTTCGACGGGGTGCCAACGGCGGATGACATTGAACGTCTGTCGCATAATATTCCGGTGCAAGAAGCGGGCCGTGTTTCGGGAACGGAACTGTCAGTGTCGCGCGCCAACCGGTCGGTGCGCCTGTGGGAGCATGTGGTCAGCGAACTGGCTGCGGGCCGCCAGCCGTCTGCAGAACAAATCGACGCTGTGGGGTATCTGATGCGCACCACCGCCGTTTATGGCTCGGGTAAACTCGGGGCGGCGGACCGCGAAATGATCGCCGACCGGCCGGAATTTCGCGCGCCGTTTCAAGTTGAGATGCTGTCTGTCTTTTTGACCCGTTGGTTTGTGCGCGACCTTGTGCAGCATATGGCCAACCGCAGGGCTGCGGCAAACGGTACAAACGTGGCCAGCCTGTCGCCAGAGCTGGCACGCTCAATGGGCATCGGTAACTCAACCGGGTTGGGCATGGCGCCATTTCTGCTCAATCATCCGGTTTTGTTCAACAATTGGGTGGCGGCCAGAGAAAACGCCATTCAGGCTGTGCGGTCTTTGCAGGCCGCTGGCGAAGATGAGGTGGCCCTTTTCCTGTCGTTGATTGAACGTAGCAAAATTACCATCGCGGGTTGGCATTCAGAACATAAGATCCAGCTTGAGAAACTCCACGGTCTGCGGGCCGACGTGGAAAAAGTGGCCGATTATCTTACAAAAAATGACCTGAGTGGCCCGCGCCCTTGGGATGCGCTTTATGTGTGGGCCGAGAATGCCCTGTCGTTGGAAGGGCAAGAATGGATTGCGTCGCTTATCCTGGAACCCTACGGCGCTCTGGTCGATGGGTTCGCTGACGATATGGCGGCCGACAACACCGCGACCTTCCGTATTGCAGGGGCTATGACAATTGGCGAATTGCGCGCCTTGCTTAAGGATATTTACGTATGGGCGATCGACACCGATTGGGTGGCCCCGGAAAATAAAGCCCGTGCCTGGTATGTGTCCGAAGAAAAGCTGGAACCCCGGTTGGGCGAACGGTTTGAAGAACCGATTGAAGAATATGAACAGCCTCTGGCACCGGGGCGCGACGCCGCCCGGCTTTATGCAGCACTGGAACATTGGCCCGACGAGGCACAGGTCGCTGAGTTTATCTTGCGCCACCCCGAGCATCGCCACGTTTTGCGCCGTGCGCAAATTGTTGGTCGCGCGCCTTATGCCGAAATTCGCGATAATACGATTTCGGATCAGGTGCTGCCGATTGACATGCTGCGCTGCAAGCTCGCGTTTTTTGGGGCAACACAATTTGACCCGCGATCGGATCGTTGGGTGCGGATTTGCATGTATGGCAACGCGCCATTCCCCACGGAGCTGACCACTGAAAATGCAGATTTCTGGGTGTTTCCAACTCATACGGGGGCAAGTTCATGAGCCACTCTTTGAACGAAATTGAAGCGATGAGCAAACGCGCGGCGCGCGGGGCGGGTCTGTCTTGGGGCTTGGCGGAAGAAGCGGCCAAAGGCACCCGTTGGCTGTCCTCTTTCGGCTTTCCTGGGACAGAGCTCTTGGCAAATCTGTTGCAACTGAACGACCGGATTCCGCCGATAGATGTGTCGCCCGTCTCATTGCGGGCCGACATCTGGCACGCGCCCGCACGGCGCATGAGCCCGCTGATCGCAGGGGCCGCGCTAAGCGATTGCGCCGTGCGCCTATTGGAACGTGGGCGTATTGAGATGGTCAATGTCAGCGTGCCGATGCTTGCGGTGCCCTTCATGGGCGGTGCGGCCTTGCGCCTTGGGGTGCCTGTGGCCGTTGAATGGGATGGTGTGCGTTTGGCCACGGACGGTAAACAGCTCTGCGTCCAAGGCGATGCTGCTGCGCTTCAATCTGCGCAGGCGGATCGCGTGTTGTTCTGTGCGCCCGCTGAAATGACCGGGCGACGTGAACCGGTGATGCGCGCAAACGTGTCAGAAGAAAGCTGGGAACGCCTTGGCGTTTTTGCGCATCGCACCTATGCGCCAGCAACCGAAGAAAGCCGCCTGCGTGGGGCCGGGGCAGGGTTAAGCGACAATGATTAACCCAGTTTCACTGGCCTATGTGAGTGATCCGCAAGAATAACAACAAGAAAGACCGATATGACCGCATCTGAAACACTGACCCTGTCTGAAATCGAAGATCTCGCGTTTCGCGCCCTTGTGAACGCTGGAACATCTGAGCAAAATGCCCGCCCGTTGGCCGTGGCGACCGCGATGACTGAAGCGGATGGGGTGGCCTCTCATGGGCTCGCCTATATCCCGATTTATGCACAGCATGTGGAATGCGGTAAGGTGGATGGACAAGCCATCCCTGTTTTGGCGCAACCGCGGCCAGCTGTGGTTACCGTCGATGCGGCGACTGGGTTTGCACATACTGCCATTGATATGGGGTTTGAAAAACTGATCCCATTGGCGAAAGAGATGGGGGTCGCTGTTCTTGCGGTGAATAATTCCTATAATTGTGGGGTTCTTGGGGTGCATACCCAACGTTTGGCACAGGCCGGGTTGATGGGGATTGGATTTACCAATGCGCCCGCGTCAATCGCACCATCCGGGGGGGCAAAACCCGTTGTGGGCACCAACCCATTTTCCATCTCGGCACCGGATAAGGATGGCAACGCCGCTTTGCTGATCGACCAATCGGCAAGCACCATTGCCAAAAGCGAAGTGATGAAACATGCGCGCGAAGGCAAAGAGGTGCCCTTGGGCTGGGTATTGGACGCAGATGGCGCGCCGACCACTGACCCAGAAGCCGGTTTGAAGGGGTCAATGGTTCCATCCGGTGACTATAAAGGGGTCGGAATTGCACTTACGGTGGAGCTGATGGCTGCTGCGATGACAGGGGCCACTTTGGGGTCCGTCGCCAGCCCGTTTTCTGGTACCGCCGGGGGGCCGCCCAAAACAGGTCAGTTCTTTATTGCGATTGATCCAGCAGCGACGTCGGGTGGTGTGTTTCAGGAAAAACTGACGGCATTGCTGGCCTCGTTTCGGCAACAGGATGGTGCGCGTTTGCCGGGCGATGGTCGTCGTGCCTGTCGCCGTCGTGCAGCAGAGGAAGGTGTCGCGGTCAACGCCGCACTCTTGGAAAAAATACGCGCTTTGATTTGATATGAAGTGAAACAAACCAATATGGCTGGGCCGGTTCGCGATATGCGGGCCGGCCTTTGTCTTTGAAGGCGGAATGAAATTCGAGGCTACTAACGGTTGTGCCTTTGACGCTTTCAAAGCAGGTCACTATGCCCAGATGCCGCTTATTGGGGCTTGTGTGTTTGGGGCTGGTCAGGTCATATGTGAGGTGTGGAATGTGTTTCCTTCAGATAATTACAAAGCCGCGACGGAAATCAAACAGCGCCACGTTAAA
This sequence comes from Rhodobacteraceae bacterium UBA2553, assembly GCA_002340515.1. GTDB lineage: Bacteria > Pseudomonadota > Alphaproteobacteria > Rhodobacterales > Rhodobacteraceae > Aliiroseovarius. The sequence continues at coordinate 43,165 of DDMF01000155.1, forward strand.
CACATATGTCGCGTGTTTAGCACTCCGTGCGACGGATGCGTGGCAAACCCAAACATCCACCGCCAAAGCCGAAATCTGAAAGAGAGATCCCGATGAACCTGAAACCACTGTTATTTCTTCCGCCACTGGTTGTTGGTGTTGTGGGGTTTGTCTGGATGACATCGCGACCTGCGCCTGACATGCCGACTTTGCCAGAAACGGCGCTGGCTGTGCGCGTGCTCACCATATCCTCGCATCCCATTGCGTCCGAAGCGGTGGGATATGGACGTGTGACCGCCGAACACAGCTGGTCCGCCATCGCAGAAGTGCAGGGGCGTATGGTGGAAATGCCTATCGATTTGGATGTGGGCAATATTGTCGAAAAGGGGCAAGTGCTGTTCGGAATGGACCGCACGGACCACGAACTTGCCCACAGCAAGGCAACGGCAAATGTGGCATCCGTGCAAGCGCAGATTGCGGAAATGACCCGGCAGGAAGAAAACACGACCAAATTGCGGGATGTAGAGCAGCGCATCCTAGAGGTCGCGCAAGCGGAATATGACCGGGTGAAATCCCTGTTGGATCGTGGCGCGGGGTCGGTGGCAGCTGTTGATGGTGCGCAAAAAGCGCTTTTGGCCCAGCAGATGTCACTCACAAAAACAGATAATACTCTGGCCCTGTTCCCTGCGCAAAAAGAAACCTTGGGCGCGACTTTGGCCCTGCGCCAGACTGAATTGGCAGAGGCGGAACGCGCCCTGTCGAAAACGACCATTCTTGCGCCATTCCGTGGGCGTGTCGCCCGTATTTCGGGCGAGCCGGGCCAATTTGTCCGCGTGGGGGACAACCTTATCACGCTTGAAAGCACGGATGCGGTTGAAGTGGTGGCAGAACTGCAACCCTCGGCCTTTGGCCCTCTGGTGTTTTCGCTTTTCAATGCAGAGACTTCGCCAGATGTTGCCCCAGGCATCGAAATTGAAACCAGTCGTTTTGTCGACGTGCTGAATGAAGCCGGCGTTACGGCAACAGTGCGACTTGCGTCAAACACCGAGATGCAAGGCTGGTCTGCACAGATCATGCGCCAAAGGGGCTCTATGGACAGTGAAACCAGCGCAATGGGAATTGTTGTGCGCGTCAGTGACCCGCTGGTGGCGCATCCAGTGCTGCACCGCCCACCGCTTCATGTCGGCAGCTTCGTCGAGGTGACATTCCAGACGAAACCCAGTGGCAGCAGCCTGTCTATACCGCGCAATGCGGTGCATATGTCCGATCAGGGGAACCCGTTTGTCTATGTGGCTAATGATGAGGACCGATTGGAAATGCACGACGTGCAGCTGGGCCAGGTGCTCAAAGATCAGGTGATTGTCACAAAGGGGCTGAGCGACGGGCAGCGTTTGGTTTTGGGTTCGCCAAATCCACCCGTTCTGGGGATGAAGCTTGCCCCGCTCGATCTGTCGGCAAGTGGGGACAAGTGATATGATTTCCTACTTTGTACGCCACCCGGTGGCCGCCAATTTGCTGATGGTACTGATCTGTATTTTGGGCGTTGCGACAATCCGTTCACTCGAGCGCGAGACCTTTCCTGAATTTGTCGCAACAAATGTGGGGGTCACGGTGATGTATCCCGGCGCGTCCGCACGCGATGTGGACGAAGATGTTTGCACGCCTCTGGAAGATGCTTTGACCGGGGTCAATGGCTTGGCGGAGTTGACCTGCTTGTCTGTTGATGGTCGCGCGAATGCCACCGCCGAAATGTCGGAAGGTGGCGAGATCATCCAGTTCTTCAACGATGTGTTCTCGGCCGTGTCCGGCATAAATGATTTCCCTGCCGAGGCGGAAACCCCTGCTGTTGAAGTCATGTCGCAAACCGATCTTGTTGCGCTGCTCGCTGTGTCGGGGATTTCGGGCAAGCAGGGACTGATCGAATATAGCGACCAATTGGCGGATCGCCTTTTGGCCTTGGACGGTGTCGCGGACACAAGTGTTTCTGGGATTACGGATCGTGAGCTTCAGGTGGTCTTTGACGAAGGCGCATTGCGCCGATTTGGACTGTCGAGCCGCGACATTGTCGATGCGATCAGGGTGCGCAGCCTCAGTCAGCCGCTTGGAAGTGCTGATCTGACGGAAAATAGCATTGTGCTGCGCTATGATGACACGCGCCGTACAGTTGCGGAACTTGAAGACCTCATTGTGCTGCAAAACGCATCCGGGGCGTTCGTGCGGTTGCGTGATTTGGCCGAGGTACAGATGCGTGATGCCAATGAGGATATCGAAGCCTTTATCGACGGCAGTCAGGCGGCCATTATCTCGATCTCAAAAGCCAAGGATGTGGACAGCATTCGCGTCTTTGAGGCAGTGTCAGAGGTGATCGAAGCCGAGCGGGCCGCCTATCCCGCCCCTTTTGATTTGACCGTCACAAATAACATGACCGAGGTCGTCGAAGAACGGCTTGATGTCATCTTGAAAAACATCGCGATGGGGTTGGTTTTAGTATTTGCCACCATGTGGTTGTTTTTTTCCTTACGCGAAGCACTGTGGATTTCAGCGGCCCTTCCCGTATCGTTCCTCGGCACCCTTTTTGTGATGAGCACCCTTGGTGTCACGATCAATATGATCACGCTTGTGGCTCTCTTGATGGCGGTCGGTCTGATCATGGATGACAGTATTGTCATCGCGGAAAACATCGACAAATGGCGCCACCGAGTTGGCCCGCTGGAAGCGGCCGCGAAAGGCACGTTGGAGGTCATGCCGGGGGTGATTTCATCCTTTCTAACAACAGCCTGCGTGTTTGGCCCACTGATGTTTTTGTCTGGTGAAATGGGGCAAATTCTTCGGTTCATTCCAGTGGTCTTGTTGATCACCCTGTCGCTTTCCTTGGTTGAAGGATTCTTGATCCTGCCGCATCACTTAAGCCATTCGGGCAGTGGTGGTGTCGAGGATCACGAAAACCGGTGGGCCGCGAAGCTGTTGGATCGGTTAAAAGAGCGGGTTGTTCTGCCCCTCGCCACGCGGCTGGTTGCATGGCGGTATCTGACGCTCGGGTCGGTCGTTGCGATCTTGATGTTATGCATCGGCCTGATCGCGTCTGGGACCATTAAGGTGGTGGGGTTCCCCGCGACCGAAAGTGATACGATCCGGGCGCGCTTTTCGCTGACCTCTGGGATTGCCCGTGAACACACGATCTCGACCGTGGATCAGTTGCTTGTGGCTTTGGATCAGGTGGATCAGAAATTCACGCAAGGCACCGTGGGGAAGGCGCCCTTGGTGCAACGACGTTTGGTTCAATATGCTGTAAACAGTGATGTTTATGACAATGGATCCAACACGGCCACCATCACCGTCGACCTGCTGGAAAGCACCCTGCGAAATGTGTCTGCCGACGAGGTGCTTGATGCATGGCGGGCGGCGGCAGGGCCGATCGCGGATCTGACGCAATCCTCCTTTACCCAATCAGAAATGGGGCCCGGTGGGTTTGATCTTGATGTGGAATTGACCGGGTATGATCTGGCAGAGCTTGAGGCGGCCTCGAATGCCATGCTGGGCGCGCTTTTGGCGCGTGCGGATGTTAGCGAAGCCTCGCAGGATTTCTATGGCGGCCGGCAAGAAATCCGGTTGATGCTCAATGAATATGGATATTCCATCGGGCTGACGCCGCAGCGCATGTCCGACCAGATCCGCAGCGCATTTGAAGGGGCCGAGACGGACAGTTTTCGCTCAAATCAATCCAGCATGTCCGTGCGGGTGAAATTGGATGATACCGTCGCGAATCTGACCGATCTGGAGCAATTTCCGATCTCTGTCGGGCAAGGCAAACAGGTGGCTTTGTCGACGGTTGCGCAACTTACCATGAGGCAGGGGTATCCGACAATTACGCGAAAAAATGGCCGTGCTCTGGCGCGCATCCGCGGGCAGATTGACAAATCAGCCACCACATCGGCGCTGATTTCGGCGGTGGTGACGGATGAGATTTCCCCAGATATTAAGGCGCGGTTCCCGGGGGTTTCCATCGGGATCAGCGGCGCAACCGCAGAGCAGAACGAAAGTCAGAAATCTCTGGGGGTCTTGCTGCTGTTGGGGCTGGTCGGGGTCTATATGGTCTTGGCGTTTCAATTTAGGTCCTACACATTGCCGGTGGTGATTATGCTGTCGATCCCTTTTGCGTTGATTGGCACCATTTTGGGCCATTGGGCATTGGGGTTAAACATGTCGATGCCCAGTATGATTGGCTTTGCCTCTCTGGCGGGGATTGTGGTGAACAACGCCATTCTGTTTTTGACATTTTTCCAAAGCCACCTGGTCGCGGGGGATTATGTGGAGGCTGCACTGAATGCGGTTCGGGCACGGTTCCGGCCAATCCTATTGTCGACCTCGACCACCTTTATCGGTCTGGTGCCCATCATTTCAGACAGCAATCCGCAGGTGCAGACCATGGTCCCCTTGGTGGTGTCCGTTGCATTTGGGTTAATGGCGTCGATGATCTTGGTTTTGCTGGTCTTCCCCTCCCTGATTTCAATCTATTTCGATGTCTTTGATGTAAGGAAATGGGTCGGACATTTTTCGCCGGAAGGCGAGCGGGAAGGCGAGGGTGTGTTGCCGCAAAATCGGACCGTATAAGGACCGTGGCTGACGCAGTATGGCGCAGTAAGCGGTGTTGGTCCCCAGTTATCCTTGGGGACCAATCCAATCATAAATCTCAAAACTCGCCGAGACACCACAGCCGCCGCAATCATCCGACGGCTTGCAGCCACCGCATCCCGCATCAAAATCATGCCGCACGACCAGCCCTTTTTTGACCCAATGACCAAGCATTCCGCGCAATGCGTCTGGGGGCGTGCGAAACTTGTTCGACAAGTCCACAATGCTCGCGGAGCCGCGGTTTTCCAGATATACTTTGAGGTCCAGCAGCATGGGGAAGCCCTAACGCAATGCCATCGGTGGCGGCGTGGCATTTGACCTTCGGCCAATCAGGCCAAGGGCAAAGACAAGGCAAAGGGCCACGCCGAGGATCCCACCAATCCACCAGCTTGACCCTACGGGGTGTCTGGCGAAGGTTGCGACCTGATAGAACATCACCGCCGTTCCATAGGCCATGCCCATCGTCCATCCGCTGGCAAATACGGCCCAGCGCCAACCGGTTTCGCGCCAAATGGCCCCCACCGTGGCCACGCAAGGCATATAAAGCAAAATCATCAGAAGATAGGCAAAGGCCCCAATGCGCCCGTCAAATAACGAGGCCATGGTGCCAAAAATACGCCCGTCAACCTCTTGGGTCGCGGCGGCAGCATCGGGAGAACTGACATCGCCAATATTCAAGCCCAGCGGGTCGCTGGCCATCCCAAACCCATCGCGCAAATTGGGGCCGATTGTGGCAAAGGCGGATGTGATCCCACCGGTCAGCGAATAAGGCGTTTCATCCTGTTGGTCCGCCGCGGCCAAATCAGCATAAAGCGCGTTGAGCGTGCCAACCACGGCCTCTTTGGCCAAAACTCCGGTGAAAATGCCCACAGTCGCGGGCCAATTGTCTTGCTCAATCCCCATCGGTGCAAAGACCGGTGTCAGTGACCTGCCTATTTCTGACAAAACAGAGGTGTCGCTGTCTTCGTTGCCAAAGCTGCCATCCGTGCCCCAGGAATTCAGGAAAGCGAGCACAATCACCATCGCGACAATTATTTGCCCGGCTTCGGTCAGGAAATCGTGCAGTCGATGCCAACTGCGCAGCAGTATCCCGCGAAAAGAGGGGAGATGATAGGGCGGCAGCTCCATCACGAAGGGCGTGGGTTTGCCCTGCAAAAGCGTGACCTTCAACAGTAATCCGGTTCCAACAGCGGCCATGAGGCCAAGGAAATAAAGCGCAAAAACAAGGTTTTGCCCGCCGGTGGGGAAAAAGGCGGCTGCAAATAACGCATAAACCGGCAGGCGCGCACCACAGGACATGAAAGGGGCCATCATCACAGTCAACGTCCGGTCCCGCTGGCTGTCCAGCGTGCGCGTCGCCATGATTGCGGGCACATTACAGCCAAACCCAACAATCAGTGGCACAAATGATTTCCCCGGCAAACCGATCATTCGCATGAAACGGTCCATCACAAAGGCCGCGCGCGCCATATAGCCGCTGTCTTCCAACACGGAAAGAAACAGGAAAAGGCAGGCCACAATTGGGATAAAGGTTGCAACGGTTTGAATGCCGCCGCCAACCCCGGTGGCCAGTAAGGTCACGCTCCAGTCCGGTGCGCCAACCCTTGTCAACAGTTCGGCCACGCCGTCCACAAACAGCGTGCCCGCCAAAATGTCGAAAAAGTCGATGAACGCCCCGCCGACATTGATGGTGAACATGAACATCAGGTACATGACCAGCAGGTACATGACCAGCAGGAAAATCGGAATGCCCAGCATCCGGTTAAGGATCACATGGTCCACCCGGTCTGAGATGGTTCGGCTGATTTCATTGGTCCGTTGAACCGTATGTTCGACAATTTGCGCGACAAACTCATAGCGCCCGCAGGCGATTAATGTATCCGCGTCCAACCCGCTTTCGACCTCTAGTTTCTGGCGCAATAGGTGGGCCTGAGCGGAGAGTTCGGGATCTGCCATGGCGGGGCAAATCTCATCCCCCTCAAGGGTTTTGATCGCCAGCCACCGGGCGTTCTGGGCGCCCATTGTTGTGGGGGATATGTCGCTAAGCTTCGCGATGGCGGCTTCCAATGGGGGGAGAAAACAGTGCTGTTGCTCGGTTGCAGGCCGTTGTTCGCGGCCTTAATCACAAGGTCTTTCAGGGGGCCAATGCCCGTGTTCTCTGCCGCAATCAAACCAACCACTGGGCAGCCAAGCTTTTGCGACAGCGCGTGTGTCTCAATCTGGATTTTTCGTGATGCGGCGATGTCCATCATGTTCAACGCCACCACAACGGGCGTGCCCATTTCAAGCAGTTGCACCGTTAGATAGAGGTTGCGTTCAAGGTTCGAGGCGTCAAGCACATTCACGACGAGGTCTGGTTGCTCGGTCAGGATGAAATCCCGGGCAATCCGTTCATCCAAAGATGCGTCATCACCGGCAACGCTCAGTGAATAAACGCCGGGGAGATCAACCAGATTAACGTTGATAGATTGATGTGAAAAGGTTCCAACCTTTTTTTCAACGGTCACGCCGGGCCAATTTCCGACATGTTGATGGGTTCCCGTTAGCGTGTTGAAAAGGGTGGTCTTACCGCAGTTTGGGTTGCCTGCAATCGCGATGGTGAGCGCGGTCATGCTGTGACCTTTGTAACCGTTATTGCTTCGGCTTCGTGTTTGCGAAGACTAAGGGCATATCCACGAATGCGAATTTCAACGGGGTCGCCCAAAGGGGCCAGTCGGGTGACGCTGAACTCTGCGCCCAAGGTCAGACCCATCGACAACAATTTGCGTTTATATGACTGAGCGGTGTCGCAGAATTTCGCGACCTGTGCACGGTCGCCAACCGAGAGGTCTTTTAGCTTCAATTCCATCTCGGCACCTTTGTCTGAACAGACTCATTCTGAGTATTTTCGTCAGTTAATAGATGCGAGCCGTTCTCAGTTCTTTGATCAAGGTCAATTTCGACCCATTTGTGGATCAGCTTTCGGACCAGGGTTTCGCGATCGGGCGCGATATCCCCAGCAGATCAATGGAACGAGCGGCGATTTGGTCGATGACCTCATCAAGGCTTTGTGGCTTGAGGTAAAATGCAGGCACAGGAGGGAAAATAATCGCGCCGAGTTCTGTGGCTGACGTCATGTTGCGAAGATGCGCAAGCGTTAATGGGGCCTCTCGCGTGATCAGCACCAATCGGCGCCGTTCTTTCAATTGTACGCCCGCCGCGCGCGTCAGCAGATTGTCATCCAATCCATTGGCGATGGCCGCCAAGCTGCGCATGGAGCAGGGGGCCACGATCATCCCGGCCACGGGGCTTGAACCTGATGCGATGCTAGCGCCGATGTTGTCAATTGAATGCAGGGTCGTCGCGAGAGAGAACAGTGCCTCTTTGGCGTCGGGGCCGCATTCTTCGCGCAAAGTCCGTTCTGCGGCCCGACTGACAACCAAATCCAACGTGACATCGGTCTGGCGAAGCTGGCGTGCGACAGACAGCGCAAGCGCCGCACCTGAGGCCCCGGCGACACCCAAAATAACGCGAGGGCTGGTCATGCTTTCAACTCCGGCATCACGCGTGCAAGCAGATCCGCGGCAAAGGCGGCATCAGCCGGGGCGGTGGCCATCACCTCCCCCCATTCGCGCGTGGTTTCACTGTCAATTTTTGTGGTGGCATCAATGCCCATTTTGCCCGCAAGTCCGGGCTGGGGGGATGCGAAATCGAGATAATCCATCGGCGTGTTCTCAATCATCATCACATCCCGCGACGGATCCATGCGGGTGGCCAATGCCCATGCAATATCGTCCCAGTTTCGCGGATCGATGTCATCGTCCACCACGATGATCATCTTGGTATAGCTGAACTGAGGAAGCATTCCCCATAAGGCCATCATCACCCTGCGGGCTTGCCCCGGGTAACGTTTGTTGATGCTGACTACAGCCATGCGGTAAGAGCACGCGGCAGGAGGCAGCCAAATGTCTTTGATTTCAGGGATCTGTGCACGCATTGTCGGCAAGGCCAGCTTGTTGAAAACCTCACCTATGATCGCCGGTTCATCCGGTGGGCGTCCTGTATAGGTCGACAGGTAGAGGGGATCTTTGCGATGTGTGATCCCCGTGACATGCATCACAGGAAAGGGCTCCGCCGGGTTGTAATACCCGGTGTGGTCGCCGAAGGGGCCTTCGGGTGCTGTGTCGGTCGGTGACACCCATCCTTCCAGAATGATCTCGGCCTCTGCGGGCACCATCAAAGGCACGGTTTTGGCCGCAACCAACCGGGGGCGTGTGTCGTTTAATGCTCCGGCAAAGGTCAGCTCAGACACGTTTTCCGGAAGCGGAAGGGCG
>DDMF01000155.1:52171-52568 GCA_002340515.1 Rhodobacteraceae bacterium UBA2553
CAGCAATGTTGCAGGATCTGCCCCCAATACGATGGCAATTGGCGTTTTCTCGCCCGCGCGCGCCCAGCTTTGATGATGTGCGGCGCCTCCGCGATGGGGCAGCCACCGCATGATTATCCTGCTTTGATCCAGAACCTGTGCGCGGTACACCCCGGCATTATAGGTCGCTACATCCCCGGCCTCTGTGCCGTGGGGCCGGGTGAAAACCACAGGCCAGGTGATCAACGGCCCTGCGTCTCCGGGCCAATGAGTTTGCACGGGGATGGCGGACAGATCGACCTCTTGCTCGGTCTTGGTCACCTGCTGCACCGGCGCGGATTTGACGATTTTAGGTCGGGTGGAAAGAGCGGCTTTTAACATCGGCCAACGCGACAGCGCATCGCGCAACCCGTCTGGC
>DDMF01000155.1:52588-56820 GCA_002340515.1 Rhodobacteraceae bacterium UBA2553
GTGGGGGCCCGCAAAGCGGCAAGAAACGCGCCTAGATCATCCAGTTTGTCCAGCGTTATGCCCAGCCCAGCGGCCACGCGGGCGGTTGTTCCAAAGAGATTGGTGATCACCGGCGTATCTGATGGTGTGGCGGTGTCGACCATCGGTTGATCAAACCGCAACACCGGCCCGCCTGCTTCCAGCACCATGCGATGGACAGCCGTCATCTGGTGGCGTGTGGAGACTGGCTCTGGCACTGCGGTCAGCTGGTCTGTTTCATTGCACCAGTCCAGAAAACTGCGCAAACTTGGAAATGGTGGAAGCTCGCGCAAGAGGCCACTCCTCAATTCGATTTTTCCAGCATGTAACAGCAAAAAAATATCGGTGATTTGACAAACGTCAACTCGGGCGCATTTGCAACCGCGTAGCAAGGGCGGGTTGAACGCCGCATTTTCCGGAAGAATGCGGCTGGGAAAAAGGAACACCATTTGACCCAATCTTCAAAGCCGATCCCCAAAGTGCCGCCGCTGATCGCGCGCGCGCTGCGGGTGATGCCTTTGGCGCCGTTGTCCATGTCACTTACGGCTTACTCCAAACGGGTGGCCACCCATCACCCAAGTCTGTTTCGCCGTCTGGGCGAACATGATCATGCGCGCTTTGTGCTCGACCCAACGGATCTGCCGTTTGCGATTGAGCTTGAGCCAAATGGTGGCGTGCCACGCATAAAGGTTGTGAGAGGACAGGGGGCAGGGGACGCACGTATCGCCGGGCCGATTGCCGCCTTGTTGGGGCTTGTACATGGGGCCTTTGATGGTGATGCGCTGTTCTTTTCCCGCGACTTGCTGATCGAAGGGGACACATCTGCGGCGCTTGCGTTGCGCAATGCGGTCGATGATGCCGAACTGGATTTGTCTGAGGAAATCACCCAATTGACCGGCCCGCTGGCCAAACCGCTTCAGCGCGCATTTGCGTTTCTGGAACGTCGCACCGGCGTTTATCTGACACGACCAGAGGAGGCCGAGGCATGGTGATGGAAATCGTTTGCCCCGCAGGCACGCCGGCGGCCTTACGGGCCGCGGTGAAAGCCGGGGCCCATACCATTTATTGCGGATTTGCCGATGAGACCAATGCGCGGAATTTTCCGGGGTTGAATTTCGATCGTGCCGAGATGCGCGAGGGCATTGCCTTTGCCCATGGGCATGGATCGAAAGTGTTGATTGCGATCAATACGTTTCCGCGCGCAGGCGACGAAGCCATTTGGCATCGGGCTGTGGCGGACGCAGCCAGCTCAGGCGCAGATGCGGTGATCCTCGCGGACCCGGGCCTGTTGGCATATGCTGCGCGCAATCATCCCGAACTGCGTCGCCATCTGTCAGTTCAGGCAGCAGCAGCAAACGCGGATATGATCAACTTTTATGCTGAGACCTTTGGCGTGAAACGCGTGGTTTTACCTCGGGTTCTATCCGTTCCTGAAATCGCCGCGATCAATGTGGAAACCGAGGTGGAAACCGAAGTTTTCGTCTTTGGTGGCCTCTGCGTCATGGCTGAAGGTCGCTGTTCGCTGTCATCCTATGCCACGGGCCGATCGCCCAATATGAACGGTGTCTGTTCGCCCGCGAGTCACGTGGAATATTATGATGACAACGGTATTTTGGATGCGCGCTTAGGTGGCTACACAATTCACCGTGTTGGGAAAGAGGAAGCCGCCCCTTATCCAACCTTGTGCAAAGGCTGCTTTAGTGCGGGTGACGCCACGGGGCACCTGTTTGAAGATCCTGTCAGCCTGAACGCGGAACAATTGATCCCTCAGCTGCAAAAAGCGGGGGTAACGGCGCTGAAAATCGAAGGGCGGCAACGGTCACGATCATATGTGGCCCAAGTGGTGCGCAACTTTCGCGCGGCGGTGGATGCGCTGGAGGCAGGGCAACCGATGCCCGAAGGAATGCTCGCGCGCCTGTCAGAAGGGCAGGCGATGACCACCGGCGCCTACAAGAAAACATGGAGATAATCCGATGGAACTGACCGTAGGACCAAATCAATTTTTCTGGAGCGCGGATCGTTGGGCATCTTCTTATGATACGCTGGCATCGGCCCCTGTTGATCGGGTTGTGTTGGGCGAACTCGTCTGCTCAAAGCGTTTACCTTTCTATCAGGCGCGCATCCCGGATGCGGTCACAATCTTGCTCGAGGCAGGCAAAAAGGTTTCATTGACCAGCCTGGCTTTGGTGACATTGAAACGCGAACGTAAGCAGGCGGCGGAACTGTCGGATATGGGCGTTGAGGTTGAGATTAACGACCTGACTGCCTTGACCTATTTACCAGAAAAGGCGCCGTTTTCTGTTGGCCCATTGGTGAATGTCTATAATGAAGGCACGCTGTCGTGGCTGGCGTCGCGGGGCGCCAAACGGGTGTGCTTGCCACCAGAATTGCCATTGGACTCCGTCAGAGTTCTGGCAAAAGCAGGCGCTGATCTGGGGGTGGCGATTGAGGTTTGGGGGCATGGTCGTGTGCCGCTGGCCATTTCGGGCCGTTGCTATCACGCACGCATGCATGGGCGCACCAAGGATAATTGCCAATTTGCCTGCGAAGACGATGCGGATGGGCTGGATGTACGCACGCTTGAGGACCAGCCGTTTCTGACAATGAACGGCGTGCAGACCTTGTCCGACACCTATGCCTGCGCCGTGCATCAAATCGACGCTTTGAAAGAGGCCGGGGTCGCCGCGTTGCGCCTGTCGCCGCAATCCAAAGGGTTTGTCGAGATTTGTCAGATGTATCGCGACCTGCTGGAAGGGGTGAAAACCCCGGATGCCATCGCACGGGACATCCAGAATATGGACGAGAATACTCGTCTGTCAGATGGTTTTTTAACCGGGGATCGTGGGGTTGATTGGTCTGGGCACTCATTGGCCCGCTAAACGAAGGACAGGATGATGAAAATTGCGCGTGTCACATCGCAAAAACAAGGCGAAACCGACCGGCTTCTGAGTTCGCTTGCCGCGCGGTTGCAAGCCAAGGGCGTCGCTTTGGCGGGGATCGTGAAAGATCTTAGTCATGAAAGCAGCTTTGAAAACGGCTGTGACATGAAGGTACAGGTTTTGCCCGAGGGCCCGGTTATTCAGATCACCCAGAACCTTGGCGCGGGCTCCGATGCCTGCCGGTTGGATCCAAGTGCAATTGCCGAGGCGGTGACACGGGTCGAAAACGGTGCGTTGGACGGTGCCGAGCTGTTCATTCTTAATAAATTTGGACCAGAAGAAGTTGCTGGCCGGGGGTTCGTATCCGCCATTGGCCGTGCCGTCCAATTGGGCGTCCCGGTTCTGGTTGGGGTGAGTGGTGCCAGCTGTGCAAGTTTTGATGCGTTCGCAGGTGGCCTGGCCGATGATTTGCCAGACGACGCAAACGCACTTGATGCGTGGTGCAATGCAGCGATCTCCTAGTACGATGGCCTTCATGTGACCCCATGAGCACCCAACCCGCAAAGCCACAAATGTCGTCATCTGAACGTGCGCGCGGTTGGTCAGGCCCTGCGATCCTGTCTTATGGGTATCGCCCATTTTTCATGGCCGCGGGGATTTGGGCTGTTTTTGCAATGCTGTATTGGATTGTTATCCTGTCCAATGAGGCGGCGTATCGGTCCCTGTTTTACCCGCTCGACTGGCATGCACATGAGATGTTGTTTGGATATCTGGGCGCGGTTCTAGCGGGTTTCTTGCTCACGGCAGTGCCCAATTGGACCGGACGATTGCCCATCGTTGGCTGGCCTGTTGCCGCATTGTTCGCGCTTTGGCTTGTAGGGCGTGTCGCGATTGGGCTGTCCCAATTTTTGTCAGCGGGGGTCGCTGGACTATTGGACCTTTTGCTGCCCATGGCTTTGGTCCTCTCCATCGGTCGTGAAATCTGGGTCGGTAAGAACTGGCGCAACACCCCGCTTTGGGCGCTTTATTTGCTGTTTGGGGTCGCAAATCTGGTGTTTCATATCGAGGCCGCTTTGGGCCGTGTTGCCGCCGAGGCCTTTGGGTTTCGTCTTGGGTTGGGTGTGGCGGTCATGTTGCTCAGCTTGGTCGGAGGGCGGATCATCCCCAGCTTCACCCGAAATTGGTTGGTCAAGCAGGGGCACAACGCGCGCCCGGCGCAGTTTAACGCCATTGATCGCGTCACGCTGGCGGCCACGCTTCTTACCTTGGCGGCATGGATCGTTTGGCCCGATCATATTGGCGTGGCGTATTTATGCGGGGTGGCGGGGGGGGGCC
>DDMF01000157.1 GCA_002340515.1 Rhodobacteraceae bacterium UBA2553
AAACAAGGGGCGGTTCACAACGCCATGATCATCGTATAAAATGCGGCAGGCCAAACCAACTGCCCACCTCTCAAAAAAAGTGACAGCCCCACATTTATGAGAAGGAAAACAGCAAGTTCTTTTTTCATTTCACCTAATCCTTTCGCTAAACATGAGTTGAGATGCTAGGAAAGACAAGCCGCAATGAATCAGGTTTATTTACCACTTGAACGTTCTTTATTGATGAACACGCCAAGCTTGGCAAAAGCGGCATCCCCCCTTCCCATCCCCACAAAAATCCCCCATCCTCTCATAATGCAATTCAGGGGTATCTATTATGAGAAGATTGGGTGTTTTTGCTGGGGGGGCCGTGCTCGCGCTCTCTGCTTGTGTGTCACCAGAGGGCGGGGCCTTGGTTGAGGTTGATCCGAACCTGCGCCCCGTGGCGGCGGTCACAACCGATGCGCTGCGTGCCAAGGCGGACCCGCAGCAGGATCTAAGTGACGTGCGTATTGATGCGCGTGACGGGTGTCTGGTGTACCGTTATTCGGGACCGGTTGAAACGACCTATCTGCCGCTTAGAAACACCGAGGGGCGGCCGATTTGCACCCCGCAAGAGGCCCCTGCTGAAGCATAACCCCAGCGTATCAGCCCCCGTGCATAACCCAGTGCATTAGAGCGTTTTCAGTTCACATTGTATCGCTTACTCGCTGCCTTTCGCGTCATACCAACGCGAAAAGCGATGACAGATGCTTCTGTGAAAACTGGGAACGCTTTAACTTTGCGCCGTGACCCGCTCGGTCGCGTAAAGATGCGCGGTCACGCCGGTGTTGACCTGATCATAAAGCCCAATGATATGCGCCATCACCATGCGCACACAGCCGGAACTGGCGCGTGACCCAATCGAGCGCGGCGCAGGCGAGCCGTGGATGCGCAGATAGGTGTCGCGCTTGCCCGCAAAAAGATAAAGCGCACGTGAGCCGAGCGGATTGCTTGGCCCGCCGTCCTGACCATCCTCGTATTTCTTGTACTTATGCGGTTCACGCTCGATCATCGCGGGGGTCGGCGTCCAGGTCGGCCATTTGGCCTTGCGCCCGATTGTATAGACCCCCGGCTCGTAAAGATCGCCCTTGGCAATCGCTACGCCGTAGCGCATTGCGGTGCCATCGTCGCGAATGTGATAGAGATAGCGCGCCACCGCATCCACATGGACATCGCCCGGCGTCAGCCCGGCATTCGCCTGCACCACTTGGGGCAAAAAGCGTCGGTGCAACCCCCAAGGGTTTGAGGTGGCAGGATCGTAATTGGCCGGGGTCACGCGCGCGTCATATGAGGCCCATTTTGAACTGTCCGACACGGGACGCCGTGCGGGTTTTGATGCCTCTTGCGCCCAAAGCGGACTGGCAATCGGGGTCGAGAACAGCGCGGTGGAGGTCATCACGAAATGGCGGCGGGTCAACATGGGGTACTTCCTCATTACAAAATGAATGATCTAAAGCGGTATTTTAGGCGAGATGTCCCCAATTACGAGTCAAAATACTGTGTTGCTTGTCGTTTCGACCCAACGACATGTGATTTTCCAGTACCAACAAAAAAGGCCCCCGCAATCGCGAGGGCCTTTCCCAGTTCTATAAAGCTACAATCAGAGTCCGGTGGACACGTCGATTGCATTCCCCTCTTCAAGGGTCACATAGGCTTTTTTCACGTCTTTACGCTTGCCCAACTGGCCGCGGAAACGCTTGGCTTTACCCTTAGTGATGGTGGTGTTTACTGCTTTCACCTTCACTTCGAACAAAGCTTCTACAGCTTCTTTGATCTGCGGTTTGTTGCTGTCGATGGACACTTCGAAAACATAGGCACCATTTTCAGAGGCCAGGGTTGCTTTCTCGGTGATGATCGGCTTGCGGATCACGTCATAGAGTTCTGCTTTGACACTCATTTCAAACGAGCCTCCAGAGCTTCGACACCTGCTTTGGTGATCACAAGAGTGTCACGTTTCAGGATGTCATATACGTTGGCGCCCATCGTTGGCAGGATATCCAGACCTTCGATGTTCTTGGCGGCACGAGCGAACGCTTCGTTCACGGTGGCACCGTCGATGATCAAGGCGCGTTTCCAACCCAAGCTCTTGACCTGTTTGGCCAGAACATTGGTTTTGCCTTCCGTCATCACGTCTTCGATCACAACCAGCTCGCCAGCTTTCGCTTTGGCGGACAGGGCGTGCATCAGACCCAATTTACGAAATTTCTTGGTCAGGTCATGGCCGTGCGAACGCACAACTGGACCTTTGTAAACACCACCCCCGCGGAAGATCGGAGCCGAGCGAGCGCCGTGGCGTGCGCCACCGGTGCCTTTTTGGCGATAGATCTTCTTGGTGGAGTATTTCACTTCCGAGCGCGTCTTTACCTTGTGGGTGCCGGCCTGCGCATTGTTACGCTGCCAACGAACCACACGGTGCAGAATGTCTGCACGTGGCTCAAGACCAAAGAGGGCCTCATCCAGTTCAACAGAACCAGCTTTGCCGCCGTCAAGTTTGATCACATCAAGTTTCATGCTTCACCACCTTCCGCTGGAGCTTCCACTGCGGGAGCTTCAGTTGCTGCTGATTTCAAAGCGGCCGGGAATGGAACATTCTCTGGCAGTTTCTTTTTCACAGCGTCTTTGATGGTGACCCAGCCACCTTTGGAACCCGGTACGGCGCCTTTGATCATGATCAAGCCACGATCTGCGTCGGTCCGAACAACCTCAAGGTTTTGGGTGGTTACACGGACATTACCCATGTGACCGGCCATCTTTTTGCCTTTGAAAACTTTGCCCGGATCCTGACACTGACCAGTTGAACCGTGCGAACGGTGCGAGATTGACACACCGTGCGTGGCGCGAAGACCACTAAAGTTGTGACGCTTCATAGCACCGGCAAAACCTTTACCAATCGAGGTGCCGGCAACGTCAACTTTTTGGCCTTCTACGTAATGCTCAGCCGAGATTTCCGCACCAACTTCGATGAGGTTCTCTTCTGATACGCGGAATTCCACCAGCTTACGCTTGGGCGCCACATTTGCAGCGGCAAAAACGCCGCGCATGGCTTGGGATGTGCGTTTTGCTTTTGCCTCACCGGCCCCAAGCTGAACGGCGGTATAGCCGTGCTTGTCTTCGGTGCGGTTGCCAACAACCTGCAGGCTTTCCAGCTGAAGAACGGTTACAGGGATCTGCCGACCGTCTTCCATGAACAAACGGGTCATGCCCATTTTCTTTGCGATTACACCAGAGCGCATCTTGGATACCCTCCTTAAACCGAAATCTGGACGTCAACGCCAGCAGCCAGGTCGAGCTTCATCAGCGCGTCCACGGTTTGTGGTGTTGGGTCAACGATGTCGAGAAGACGCTTGTGCGTGCGGATCTCGAACTGCTCGCGGGATTTTTTGTCAACGTGCGGACCACGGAGAACCGTGAACTTCTCAATTTTGTTGGGAAGCGGGATAGGCCCGCGAACGTTTGCACCCGTGCGTTTGGCGGTGTTGACGATCTCTTGTGTGCTGGCATCCAGTACACGATAGTCAAACGCCTTAAGACGGATACGAATGTTTTGACTTGTCATAGCATTCGCCCTTTCAGGCAAAGAGTTGATAGGACGACAGGTGGCTCATTCCCCCTGCCCTCTTCAATGCCAAAAGACGGGACCGAATCCCGCCTAGTGGTTATTCGCATTGCGAACTGGTGTGCATTACAGGGAGGGAGCGTGTGTGGCAAGTGTTTCAACACACTTTGTCGTAATTATTGAGCTTTCCGTTCAAAAACCAAATCGCCAAAACTCTTGGTGATTGTTTGGATATCGTTGATCCCTAAGAATAACCGCTTCCCCTTCACCTCTCCGATCATATGATCCGAGTTAAACATAAAGCCATTCGATCCGTCATAGTTTTGGAGTGATAGCGCTGTGTGGTGTATGAGCCCGTTGCACAGATCCCAGCAGCTCACGGTGAGGTTTTGATCTAGTTTTGGGAAATCGTTGTTCCAAACTATGCATCCTCTGAGATTGATTTGCGTTTTAGAAAACTCCGCAATCTCTCTCCAAGGCGGTTGGTACGGTGCAAAGGTAAGTCCATTGTATTGCCGTCCCGTATCTTCAAAATGCTTGCGCTCTTTTGCATCTCGCTCTTTCAGCGCACGTGCTTCTTCAAAGAGACGCCGAAAAGATATTGCCCAATAGAGGAGTTCTCTTTGCCAGAGAAAACACCAGCGCTCCTCATTTTGCTTCCAGACATCGCGGCTTTCATACGAGGGATAGTCAGGGCCGTCTTGCAGCAACGCTGTTAAGTGTTTGGTTTTTTCATGCAGCTCATTTGCCCAGTGCTCGATTTCAAACAAGCTCATTTCAAGCGTCCTCTAGTTCTCACATATTATCACATGAACGATGCCTCTTTAACAACAGTCCGGCACGTACATCGCATGGGCCACGCCCGTTCGTCAGGGCTTTCGCCGCCCCACTGGGGCGACGGTCCCCTCCTCATCTCCACGGGAGGGCGTGTTGTGAGCTTTCATCGCGCAGGGCGGTTGCGCGTGATGTGACTTTCTGGATTTCCAAAACCGTATCGGCGCCCACCCAGGGTCGGGCTTGGCCCTTTGGGATCGCTTTGCGCATATGTAAAAAGGGTCCCGCGTTTTGCGGAGCCCTTTTTTAGTCTTTATCGCTCAGG
>DDMF01000167.1:0-2362 GCA_002340515.1 Rhodobacteraceae bacterium UBA2553
GCAGCTGAACCGCAGGGGCCTGCAGCGAGGCCAGGCGGCGCTCGGGCGACACCAGATCGAATTGCATCGTATCAGCCATTTTGGGTCTCCTTAAAGATGGTCGGGGGTGGGTCGCCCCACCCCGTCACGATCCCAGATTAAGCAGCGTCAGCCGCCATTTTCTCGGCTTTGGCGATCACGTCGTCGATGCCGCCAACCATATAGAAGGCGCCTTCGGGCAGGTGATCATATTCGCCAGCGACAACAGCTTTGAACGATTTGATGGTCTCTTCCAGTTGAACCTGAACACCGTCAGAACCGGTAAAGACTTTCGCAACGTCGAAGGGCTGGCTCAGGAAGCGTTCGATCTTACGAGCGCGCGCAACGGTCAGTTTGTCTTCTTCGCTGAGTTCGTCCATGCCAAGAATGGCGATGATGTCTTGCAGCGATTTATAGCGCTGAAGGATCTGCTGAACGTCGGTGGCCACTTTGTAGTGCTCTTCGCCGATGATCAGTGGATCAAGCAGACGCGAGGTCGAACCAAGGGGGTCCACAGCCGGGTAGATGCCTTTTTCCGAGATCGAACGATCGAGAACGGTGGTTGCATCAAGGTGGGCAAACGAGGTCGCAGGTGCAGGGTCGGTCAAGTCATCCGCAGGCACGTAAACGGCCTGAACGGACGTGATTGAGCCTGATTTGGTGGATGAAATGCGTTCTTGCATCGCGCCCATGTCGGTCGCCAGCGTTGGCTGGTAGCCCACCGCCGAAGGAATACGGCCCAGAAGCGCCGAAACCTCAGACCCCGCTTGGGTAAAGCGGAAGATGTTGTCCACGAAGAACAGAACGTCCGAACCGGTGTCGTCACGGAATTGTTCCGCCAGGGTCAGACCTGACAGGGCAACACGCATACGCGCTCCGGGAGGCTCGTTCATTTGGCCGTAAACCAGCGCAATTTTCGATTTTTCCAGGTCATCAGGAACGATAACGCCGGATTCGATCATTTCGTGGTAAAGGTCGTTGCCTTCACGGGTCCGTTCCCCAACGCCCGCAAACACAGACACACCGGAGTGTACTTTTGCGATGTTGTTGATCAGTTCCATGATCAAAACTGTTTTGCCCACGCCGGCACCGCCGAACAGACCAATTTTACCACCCTTGGTGTAAGGGGCCAGCAGGTCGATAACCTTAATGCCGGTGGTCAGGATTTCAGTCTCGGTAGACTGTTCGTCAAATGCTGGCGCGTCGCCGTGAATTGGGCGGCTGTCTTTGGTTTCAACAGGACCTTTTTCATCAACGGGCTGGCCGATGACGTTCAGGATGCGACCCAAAGTTGCTGTTCCAACTGGCACCGAGATCGGCGCGCCGGTGTCGGTGACGGTTTGGCCGCGAACCAGACCTTCAGATGCGTCCATAGCGATACAGCGCACGGTGTTTTCACCGAGGTGCTGTGCCACTTCCAGAACCAGTGGGTTGCCGTTGTTTTCGGTGTTCAGCGCGTTAAGAATGGCCGGAAGGGCATCCTCAAACTGAACGTCCACAACGGCGCCAATCACCTGGGTGATTTTACCTTTAGCGTTAGCCATTGTCGTTTCTCCGGTTTCTTTAGAGCGCCTCGGCGCCCGAAATGATTTCGATAAGTTCGTTGGTGATCACGGCCTGACGCGAACGGTTAAACTGAATGGTCAGCTTGTCGATCATGTCGCCAGCGTTGCGGGTTGCGTTGTCCATAGCGGCCATACGCGAGCCCTGCTCTGAGGCAGCGTTTTCCAAAAGGGCCGAGAAGACCTGCGTGGCGACGCCGGATGGCAGAAGCGTTGCAAGGACACCCTCTTCGGATGGTTCGTAATCATAGATCGTTGACGCGGTTGCACCTTCTTCCGGGGCATCAAAGCTGGCCGGAATAACTTGCGTTGCGGTCGGGATCTGGCTGATCACGCTTTCGAACTTGTTAAAAAAGATCGTTGCCACGTCGAACTCACCCTCGTTGAAACGATGGATAAGGTCATTGGCAATGGTCAGGGCATTTGAATAGCCAACGTTGCGCACGCCCGACAGATCCACATGGTCAACCATCTGGTCTGCGAATTCACGCTTCATCTGTTCACGGCCTTTTTTACCAACAGTCAAAAGCTTGACCGTTTTGCCGTTTGCCAGAAGCTGTTCAATTTTTGCCCGTGCCATCTTTACGATCGACGAGTTGAAGCCACCACAGAGGCCGCGTTCGGCGGTCATGACCACAATCATGTGGACTTGATCGGAACCGGAACCTGCGAGCAGTTTAGGGGCGTTGCCACCCCCGCCCGACGCGGCCGCCAGCCCACCCAGAACGGCATTAAACCGTTCTGCATAGGGACGACCCGCCTCGGCCGCTTCTTGCGCCCGC
>DDMF01000167.1:2380-7830 GCA_002340515.1 Rhodobacteraceae bacterium UBA2553
GGCCACCATCTGCATGGCCTTCGTGATCTTACGAGTGTTCTTGACACTCTCGATCCGGTTTTTGAGGTCCTTAAGGTTGGGCATCTTTCAGAGCCCCCTTAAACGAAGTCAGCGGCGAACGCGTCCAGCGCAGCTTTGACTTTGTCCTCAAGCTCACCTTTAACCTTGCGGTCATTGTTGGTGATATCAGCCAGAAGGTCAGCGTGCTTGGACCGCAAGTGGTTCAAGAGGCCAGCTTCAAAGCGACCAACCGAAGCCAGGTCAACCTTGTCCAGATAACCGTTGGTGCCTGCATAGATCACGCAAACAATCTCGGCGTTGGTCAGCGGCGAATACTGCGCCTGTTTCATCAGTTCGGTCAGACGGGCACCACGGTTCAGCAATTGCTGGGTCGAGGCGTCGAGGTCGGAACCAAACTGAGCAAAGGCCGCCATTTCGCGGTACTGAGCAAGGGACAGTTTCACCGGGCCAGCAACCGAAGACATCGCTTTGGTTTGCGCCGAGGAGCCAACGCGCGACACCGACAGACCGGTGTTCACAGCAGGACGGATCCCTTGGTAAAACAGTTCGGTTTCCAAGAAGATCTGACCGTCGGTGATCGAGATCACGTTGGTTGGAATAAACGCGGAAACGTCACCACCTTGAGTTTCAATCACGGGCAAAGCGGTCAGAGAACCGGAACCGTAATCTTCGTTCAGTTTTGCCGAACGTTCCAGCAGGCGCGAGTGAAGATAGAAAACGTCACCTGGGTAAGCTTCACGACCGGGCGGACGACGCAGCAAAAGCGACATCTGGCGGTAAGACACAGCTTGCTTTGACAGATCATCATAGATGATCAGCGCGTGGCGGCCGTTGTCACGGAAGTGTTCGGCCATTGCGGTCGCGGCGTAAGGGGCCAGGAACTGCATTGGGGCCGGGTCAGACGCGGTTGCAGCCACAACAATTGTGTAAGCCAGCGCGCCGCTTTCTTCCAGTTTCTTCACCAGCTGAGCAACGGTCGAACGCTTTTGGCCGATCGCAACATACACACAGTAAAGTTTCTTGCCTTCATCGTCGCCAGCGGCTTCGTTGTAGGATTTTTGGTTCAGGATGGCGTCAAGGGCCACAGCGGTTTTACCAGTTTGGCGGTCGCCAATGATAAGTTCGCGCTGGCCACGGCCAATTGGGATCATCGCGTCAACTGATTTCAGGCCAGTTGCCATCGGTTCGTGAACCGATTTACGCGGGATGATGCCCGGTGCTTTTACATCCGCAACCGAACGCTTGGTGGTTTTGATCGGGCCTTTGCCGTCGATCGGGTTGCCAAGGCCGTCTACGACGCGGCCCAGAAGCTCGTCACCGGTTGGGACGTCAACGATGGCGTTGGTCCGTTTAACGGTGTCGCCTTCTTTAATGTCACGGTCCGAGCCGAAGATAACAACACCAACGTTGTCTGCTTCGAGGTTCAGGGCCATTCCGCGGATACCACCGGGGAATTCGACCATCTCACCTGCTTGGATGTTGTCCAGACCATAAACACGCGCAATACCGTCACCGACGGACAACACGCGGCCAACTTCGGCCACTTCGGCGTCTTGGCCAAAGTTTTTGATCTGGTCCTTTAGGATCGCAGAAATTTCTGCTGCTTGGATACCCATTATCCGACCTCTTTCATGGAATTCTGCAATGCATCAAGCTTCGCTTTGATCGATGTGTCGATCATCCGCGAACCCACTTTCACAACGAGACCACCGATGAGACTTTCATCGACGGCCACATTAATCTTCACATCCTTGCCAGTGGTCGCTTTCAGCGATTTGGCAAGATTGTCTTGTTGCGCCTTGGTCATGGCTTTGGCTGCGGTGACCTCTGCGGTCACCTCACCTTTGTCCTCAGCAATTGCCGCGCGCAGCGCAGCAACCAGTTGAGGCAAAGCAAACAAACGCCGTTTCTGGGCCATAAGACCCAGGACATTTGCCACCATTGGCGAAAGTTTCATTTGTTTGGCGATGGCGCCAACGGCCGCACCCTGTTCATCACGGGTATACACCGGTGACGTGATCAGGTCGCGGAAATCCGCACTATCGGCGAGAGCTGCTTCAAGGGCATCAAGATCCCCTTCCACGGCTTTCAGGTTCTTACCCTCTTTGGCCAATTCAAAGACGGCTGTGGCATAACGCTGGGCAATGCCAGTTGAAATCGAGACTGGTTCGGACACGTCCACCCTTCCGATGTCTGAGCCCCTTCGAAATCTGCCGGGTGGCAAATCGGGGCGGCCTAAGTGATGCCGCGTTCTTCGCGTGTCATCTAAATCGCGTCGGGGTGTAGCAGGGAAAACCCAACCTAGCAACAGGGATGAACGGGTTTAACGCCAACATAAGAGGTGATTTTTTCGCCGTTCATGGGTGAGAATGGGCCAGATGCCTTAGGGCATAGGATAATTCGGCAAACCTGCGGCGTAAGAACGCGGGCATGTTTATTGGATACAATTGCATACCGAAACCCTTTCTCAGGTTAAATATCCACGGAAATCACCCGTTTTCGCCGAAAACACCCGCCTTTACCCCGTTAAGCGACACGGAAATGCGTTGTGATTCTTTCCCGCCCCCTGATCACAACAGACCAAAATGGCCGCCACACCGCCTCCTGACGCCTGCCAGTTACGCTTAGACCTCGGAAAAATCTGACAGATCCCAAATTTGCCGCGGTGTTTCCCCTTTTCAAACACAGTTTCAGGATGCAAGTTAACTCGGATAAGTTGTTGCGTTTTTTCCAGACTCCCAAATTTGATTAAAGTGAGACCCCCATGGGCTTTTTTCTCCTCGCCTCTTTGTTTGCCGCCGGTATCGGCTTTGCGTTAACCGATTTGAGCGGTGGGGAGGAAGAGGAGGAAGTCGACGGTGTGGATGGCTCGTCTCTCTGTGATGAACAGCACAGCTCCTCCAGTTGGGTTTCGGCACTGGCCGGTCCAGGGGTGGGCGGTGAAATCATTGACCAAAACAGCGATGCAAGCCCGTCAGTATTAGAAGGCACGGATCAGAACGATTGGATCACGACCCGAGGTGACAGCGCCATACTGGCCGGCGATGGCGATGACATTATTGATTTTCGCGGCGATTCAGGACTGCCTGAAGAGGAACAGTTAAAAGGGGAAAACATCTTTACCGGTGGCGAAGGGGCTGATCTTTACATGTTTGATCCGCTGTTTCACTCGGGCGGCCATTCTCAAGTGGTCGAAATCACCGACTTCAACCCTGCGGAAGATCGCCTAGCATTGGTAGAGCGCCTAAATTCTGACAATTACGACGATCCCTACAGCCTGTCGGGCATTACGATCAGCGAAGACCCAGACGGCCAATACACCGATGTGGTCTTGGAAAGTGAAACCGCGGATGGCGAAATGTTGGGCTAATCAATTCGCCTGCAAGGTGTAACTGACTTTGACGCAGAAAGCATTTTGTTCGGTGAGCATCCGAACGCACACGCTTCCGACGACACCATTTCATTTGAAGGCCAGTCGCTGATATTTGCGGATGGGTCTGAAATCTGCCTGACCGGAAACGCGATATTCGTCGGTACAGAGGGCGACGACGTTGTGCATGCCGAAGATGCGACGGGCGACCACGTCACGCTAGGCGATGGAAATGACACCTTTAAGGGCAGCAATATGTACGTCTATGGCGGTGCTGGTGACGATCAGATCGAGATCAGCGATGGGCAGGGCTGGCAAGATGCAAATGGCGGAACAGGCAATGACCAAATCACTCAAACCGGAGATCTCGACAACAAGGTTGGCCTGCGGGGCAATGAAGGTGATGATATTCTGGCTGGTGGGGCCAATTCTTTCTATTTTGGCGGAGAAGGGCAGGATCAGATCAATATTAAATTGACAGATATCAACCATATTAGGCCCTATGATCAGGATAACATTCCGTTTGGTGATGGCAATCATGCACGGGTGTTCAACGCTGACGATGACAAAGTGAACATCGAAATTGCCGACGACATTGGCGGCGAACTTATTCTTAAAGAATTCGACTATTCAGTAGGGCCGGATTTGGGCGGTGAAACCCCACCCTCTGAAGTCCATGTGCAGCTAAAGTTAGGCAGCGGGGAAACCTATCTATTGGCCGTGATTCAATTCGGTGAGGTCGAAGCACCCTCGCCCATTCCAACGTCTGATCAGTATCTGACCTCCAACCTACCGATTTCCATGGCGGGCTGAACTGGTGGTGATATCCTGATCATGTTACTTTAGGGCCGCGTCCACACCCAATCTGGCGCTAATGTTTGCGAAACAGAGAACGCGGCTTTTCACGCCCCCGGCAGTTTCGAGGCCGAGGGTTCCGGCACCCCCATCCCCTCAAGCACCTTCAACGGTTTGCGCACGCGTTGCGCCAGTTTCGGGCGTTTGGGGGCGGGAATTTGTTTTGACACTTCAACCATCAGCACACCGCCGCCCATCACGATGGGCAATTGCTGACCGACACGCTCCCAGAACGCGCCGGTTTTTAACCAGAAGCGACGCGAAGAGGGCGGTTGGTACAGCGCAGACAGGTGGCGTTCGACCTTAAACCCATAGGCCTTCAACTGCGCCTCAAGCTGCCCCGCCGAATAGGGGCGGCCAAAGCCAAATGGTGTCTTGTCAGAGCGCGCCCAAAGCCCGGCGCGATTGGGCACGACAAACAGCGCGCGGCCACCGGGGCCAAGCACGCGGTAAATCTCATCCAGCACAAAGATCGGGTTTTCCGAGGTTTCCAGCCCGTGCATCACCACCAGCTTATCCACCACGCCGTTCTCCAGCGGCCAGATCGTTTCTTCCACCAAGGCCGACACATTGGGCATGCCCGCAGGCCAGGGCATCACCCCTTGCGGCGCCGGCATTAACCCAATCACCCGGCGCGCGGTGGGCAGATAGGGGCGCAGCAACGGCACGGCAAAGCCAAAGCCCGCCACGGTTTGCCCTTTGCTGCGCGCGGGTGACCACAGCGCCATCACCTTATCGCGCACAGATTTCTGCGCCGAGCGCCCAAGGGTGCTGCGGTAATAAAAATTGCGAAGATCTTGCACATCAAGATGCATGAACCGCCCCTATGCGATGGTTTCCCCCGCGCACCTTAAAGCAGAAATCCGGAATTGCCACCGCAGAGTGCCCCACCGCAAATCGCGCAAATCCATACACAGAACGCACCCGCGTGCCGCTTTTTCTTGTCTAAAATATCCCGGGGTGAGACCGAAGGTCGAGGGGCAGCGCCCCTTCTTACCCCCGCTCGCCTCAGCGCGGGCGTTTTTCAAAGATCAACATCAGGTTATTTGCAGGCATTTCGAGGCGGTTCAAACAGGCAAAACCGTGCTGGTCCGCCGTCGCCTCGACCGTTTCGACATCTTTATAGCCAATGTCGGGATCCTGCGAGGTAAGCGATTGGTGGAACCTGCGGTCACCATCGGACCGAAACCCGCCGCCGGACCTG
>DDMF01000167.1:7916-13773 GCA_002340515.1 Rhodobacteraceae bacterium UBA2553
CGCCGGCCACAACGGCACGCATGGCGGGGGCGGAAATCAGGTGCAAAAGATTCACGGTGATCATCACGTCAAACCCCTCCGCGCGCCAGTCGGGTTGGGTTGCGTCGAGAAATTGCGCAATGCGCATATTACGCAGACCCGCTTGCGCCCGCCACGCATCAATGCTGTCCAGCCGTTCTGTGGCAATATCGGTGGGTTGCCAGACGATACCGGGGAAGTTGCGCGCAAGGGAAATCGCGTGTTCGCCGGTGCCGGACGCCAGTTCCAGCGCATAGCCGTGTTTGGGCAAATAGGGGTGCAAGGCGGCCAGGATCGGCGCAATATTGCGCGCGGCCGAAGGCGCGCTCAGGCGCCCATCCCGGACATCTTCATCGACAGTGAGCGCCACGGAATGTGGCGTTTCCCCAGCCATTGCAGCCTCCAAACCGCTTTACCGCCCCACATAAATGAACCCTCATTTTTCCCGGCAAAACGCATGTGTCACACGAACCAGTATTGAGCCTTCCCGCGAATTGCGCAAGACTGGTTCCTCACCGTGAAGGAGCGCCCATGTCGTTTGCAACTGAGACCCCCGTTCAAACCCATCCTCTCGCTTCTGGGCTAAGCTTGGTCACCATCCCTTATCTAGGCGATAACTATACCTATTTGCTGCATGATCCCGCCAGCGGCGCCACCGCCGTCGTCGATGTGGGCGAGGCCGCCCCAATTGAGGCGGAACTGGCCAAGCGTGGCTGGCAATTGTCGGAAATCTGGCTGACCCATCACCATTGGGATCACATTGACGGGGTTACTGATCTGGTGAAATCCACCGGAGCCCTTGTGGTTGGAGCCGAGGTGGACGCCCACCGCCTGCCCCCTTTGGCGCGTCCAATTGTGGCTGGGGACAGCTTTGAATTTGTCGGACACCGCGTTGATATCATCGACGTGCCAGGCCACACCGTGGGCCATATCGCCTATCACCTGCCAACCAGTTCCGTCGCCTTCACCGGCGACAGCTTGATGGCGCTGGGATGTGGGCGCCTGTTCGAAGGCACGCCTGATCAGATGTATGAAAGCCTGACGGCTCTTGCAAAACTGCCGCCCCATACCCAGATTTGTTCTGGCCATGAATACACGGCCGCCAACGCCGCTTTTGCGGTCACCATTGAACCTGACAACGCCGCCCTGGCCACGCGCCAGCATCAGATCGCCGCCAAACGTGCCAAAAATCAGCCCACTGTGCCGTCTCTTTTGTCACTGGAACTGGCCACAAACCCATATCTACGCGCTCATTTGCCCGAGGTGAAAGCCGCCATCGGCCTGCCGCGCGGCCCAAACACCGAGGTTTTCGCGGAAATCCGCCGCCGAAAAGACAGCTTTTAAAGGGGTATCACGCCAAATTCGCAAGAAATTGAGAATAAAAGGCTTGAAGAACCGCTGGGAAAACCGAAACTTAAACATATGAGGCCAATCTGGGGGGCCAAGACCCCACGCAGTGAAAATGCTGCGCAGATTACGAGGAGAATGCCACGTGCCGTCCTTTTCTAAACCGCTCGAAGACGCCATTCACCACGCCCTAGGCCTGGCAAATGAGCGCAAACATGAATTGGCAACGCTGGAGCATTTGCTTTTGTCGCTGCTGGATGAACCAGATGCGGCCCGCGTGTTACAGGCGTGTTCCGTGGATCTCGGGGAATTGCGACAGGTTCTGCTCGAATTTATCGACGAAGAACTGTCAACGCTGATCACCGATATTGATGGCAATGAAGCCGTGCCAACGGCCGCTTTTCAACGCGTGATCCAACGCGCCGCGATCCATGTGCAAAGCTCGGGCCGGACCGAAGTGACCGGCGCAAATGTGCTGGTGGCGATCTTTGCCGAACGCGAATCCAATGCGGCGTTTTTCCTGCAAGAACAGGATATGACCCGCTATGACGCGGTGAATTATATCGCACATGGGGTGGCAAAAGACCCCAGCTTTGGCGATCCGCGCCCGATTTCTGGCACCCCGGATTTCGAAGACGAGATGTCCGAGGCGGAACCGGCTGAGGCCAAAGAAACTGCGCTGGGTAAATATTGCGTCGATCTGAACGCCAAAGCGCGTGAAGGCGAGATTGATCCGCTGATCGGTCGCGATCACGAGGTGGAACGCGCCATTCAGGTGCTGTGCCGTCGTCGTAAAAACAACCCGCTTTTGGTGGGCGATCCGGGCGTGGGCAAAACCGCCATCGCCGAAGGTCTGGCCACCAAAATCATTGCCGGTGAAATCCCGGAAATCCTGTCGGAAACCACCATCTATTCGCTCGATATGGGCGCACTTTTGGCGGGAACACGCTATCGCGGTGACTTTGAAGAGCGCCTGAAAGCGGTGATGAAAGAGCTGGAAGATCACCCGGA
Source organism: Rhodobacteraceae bacterium UBA2553 (assembly GCA_002340515.1). Classification (GTDB taxonomy): domain Bacteria; phylum Pseudomonadota; class Alphaproteobacteria; order Rhodobacterales; family Rhodobacteraceae; genus Aliiroseovarius. Next base: position 10,293 of record DDMF01000167.1, read on the forward strand.
TGCGGTGCTGTTCATTGACGAAATTCACACGGTGATTGGCGCGGGGGCCACGTCAGGTGGGGCGATGGATGCGTCAAACCTGCTGAAACCCGCGCTTCAGGGCGGGAAACTGCGCTGCATGGGGTCAACCACCTATAAAGAGTTCCGTCAGCATTTTGAAAAAGACCGCGCGCTAAGCCGTCGGTTCCAGAAAATTGACGTGAATGAACCCTCGGTCGATGATGCGATCAAGATCCTCAAGGGATTGAAGCCGTATTTCGAAGAGCATCACGGGGTGAAATACACCGCAGATGCGATCAAAACCGCGGTGGAGCTGTCGGACCGTTATGTGAACGACCGCAAACTGCCGGACAAAGCGATTGATGTGATTGATGAGGCCGGGGCCGCCCAACATCTGGTGGTGGAAAGCAAACGTCGCAAAAACATTGGTGTGAAGGAAATCGAAGCGGTTGTGGCCAAAATCGCCCGCATCCCACCGAAAAGCGTGTCGAAAGACGACGCCGAAACGCTGCGCGATCTGGAGAAATCCCTGAAACGTGTGGTGTTTGGTCAGGACAAGGCCATTGATGCGCTGTCCTCTGCGATCAAACTAGCCCGTGCCGGTCTGCGCGAACCCGAAAAACCCATTGGCAACTATCTGTTTGCCGGGCCAACAGGTGTGGGTAAAACCGAGGTCGCCAAACAGCTGGCGGACAATCTGGGTGTGGAACTTCTGCGCTTTGACATGTCGGAATATATGGAGAAACACGCCGTTTCGCGCCTGATTGGCGCCCCCCCCGGCTATGTCGGTTTCGATCAGGGCGGGCTTTTGACCGACGGTGTGGATCAACATCCGCATTGTGTGCTGCTTCTGGATGAAATGGAAAAAGCGCATCCGGATGTCTATAATATCCTGTTGCAAGTCATGGATAATGGCGAGTTGACGGATCACAACGGGCGCACGGTAAGCTTCCGTAATGTGGTTCTGATCATGACCTCAAACGCGGGGGCGTCGGAACAGGCTAAATCCGCCGTGGGCTTTGGTCGGGAACGTCGAACCGGTGAAGACACCGCCGCGATTGAGCGGACATTCACGCCCGAATTCCGCAACCGTCTGGACGCGGTAATCAGCTTTGCGCCCTTGGGCAAAGAGGTGATCTTGCAAGTGGTTGAGAAATTCGTGATGCAGCTTGAGGCACAGCTTTTGGACCGTGATGTGACAATTGATCTGACCCGTGCGGCGGCCGAATGGATTGCCGAGAAAGGCTATGATGACCGCATGGGCGCACGCCCATTGGCCCGTGTCATCCAAGAGTATATCAAAAAACCGCTGGCCGAAGAATTGCTGTTTGGCAAGCTTGCCAAGGGCGGCATGGTGCAGGTTGGCGTGAAAGCTGGCGAGCTGGATCTTCGTATGGAGAAACCCAAAAACGCCCAGCTTGGGTCAAAGAAAAAGCCGCCGCTTTTGACGGCGGACTAATGCGCCTCTTTTGGGCGCTGTTCTTAACATTGTGCGCTGCGGCCCCGGCCGTGGCGCGCGATCTTGTTTTTGCCCAGCCCATTGATTGCACGCTGGGCGACACCTGCTTTATCCTAAATCTTGTCGATGCAGACCCCGGCGATGGGGTGGCCGATTACACCTGTGGCACCCGGTCCTATGACACCCACAAAGGCACCGATTTTGCCCTGCCCTCACATGCGGCGATGGATAAAGGTGTTGATGTCTTGGCCGCCGCCCCCGGCCGTGTGCGGGGCCTGCGCGACGGTGTGAATGAAGCGATTTATGGCGCTGAGAACGCCCCTAATGTGGATGGAATCGAATGTGGCAATGGCGTGGTTGTGGATCACGGTGGCGGCTGGGTCAGCCAATATTGCCATCTGCGCAACGGCAGCGTGACCGTGGAAAAAGGCCAATCCGTGCGCATGGGGCAAGTGCTGGGTCAGGTCGGTCTGTCAGGCAAAACGCAATATCCACATCTGCATATTTCCTTTCGAAAAAACGGTGAAGTGGTCGATCCCTTTGCCCCCAAGGCCCATGCCGAATGCGGGGACACAGCGACTGACGATCAACTGTGGCAGACCCCAATTGCCTATCCACAAGGCGGTATTGTATCCTCTGGGTTTGCCCCGGACGTCCCCAGTTATGACGCCGTGAAATCCGGGGCCGCGCGACATGACAGCATCCCCCCCAACGCCCCCGCCCTTGTGGGGTGGAGCTTTATCTACGGCCCACGCGCAGGGGATATCCTGCGCCTGCAAATCGACGGGCCAACCGGGGTGATCCTTGAAAAAGATGTGCTGTTGAAAAAGACGCAAGCGCTTGCATTTCGCGCCCTTGGCAAGAAAACCAAAACCCCTTGGCCCACGGGGCGCTATGCGGTGTCCAGTTGGTTGATCAGGGAAGGCACCGTCGTGGATGCCCACCGGTCTGAAATCGACCTGCGTTAACGCTCGGTCAGTTTCAGTTCAATCCGCCGGTTTTGCGCGCGGGCCTCGCGGGTATCAGCCGGGTTCACAGGGCGGTATTCGCCAAAGCCAGTGGCGGCCAAACGACCGGGCGGAAAGCCCAGATCATCAATCATATATTCCACCACAGACAGGGCGCGGCCTTGGCTGAGTTCCCAATTGTTGCGAAAATCTCCGGTGCCCAACAGGGGGATATTGTCAGTGTGGCCATCGACGCGGATGATCCAATCCACCTCGTCCGGGATGTCGCCAGCAACCTCTGCCAACAGGGCGGCCACCTTGGCGACCTGCGCTTTGCCTTCGGGCTGCAACACGGCGTCGCCGCTGGTGAACAGCACTTCGGAGGAGAACACAAAGCGGTCGCCCACAATTTGGATACCTTCGCGATTGCCCAGGACTTGCTTGAGCTTGCCGAAAAATTCGGACCGGTAAGCCGCCAGTTCTTTGGCCTCTTCCTCAAGCCGTTTGCGTTCCGCCTCTTCCAAGGCGGCGCGTTTGCTTTCCTCGGAGGCCACCCGCGCAAGTGCGGCGTTCAACTGGGTGCCCAATTGCTGGATCTGCACCTGTGCGGCCTCATCTTTTGAGGCACTGTCATCGAGAATGGACTGAAGCCCGTTGAGTTGCGTACGAAGGGCCGCCACTTGTTCATTCAGCAAGGTGATCTTGCGCGCGCTTTCGGCTGATGCGGCCTCTTCATTGGACAAGGCCAGATTGGCGGCGGCCAACAAGCGTTTGCGTTCCTCAGCGTCTGAGACGGCTTGATCCATCTGCGCCTCGGCATTCAAACGCGCCGCCAAAGCCGCGCGCAATTCGGCACTCAACGTCTCGGCCCGGCCTTCCTCCGCTTTCAGTGCCTCAAGCTCCAAAAGCGCTGCGGCCAAGCGACCATCCAGATCAGCACCAGCCGCTTTGGCAGCGGCCAGCAAGGTCAATGTGTCCTCGGCCTCTTTGCGCTGCGCCTCGAGCGCCAGTGTCATGGCGGTCAATTCATCGTCGGCGTTCAGCAACCTATCGCGCAGCGCTTGGGCGGCGGCGG
>DDMF01000167.1:13795-14019 GCA_002340515.1 Rhodobacteraceae bacterium UBA2553
TCGGCCAAACGCCCGGCTTCTTCGTCGCTCAGCGCTTGTTCGCTCTCGCTGACTTTAAGCTCCAAGTCGGCCACCAAGGCCTCTAGCGCTTCGCGTTTTGCGGCCGCCAGACGCGCGGCCTCAATATTCGCGTCAATTTCACCGCGCGCCTGGGTCAGCGCCAGTTGCAGGGCCTCTTGATCGGTGATCAGGCGGGCTTGGGCGGCTTCCAGATCTTCGATCTT
>DDMF01000168.1:0-3654 GCA_002340515.1 Rhodobacteraceae bacterium UBA2553
GGCCACAGGCTCCACCTTTTTCTTGCGCGGCGCCCGTTTGCGCGGCGCTTTCTTCGGCTTCTCTTCCTCAGCAGTCTCCGCAGGTGCGGCCTCTGCTGTGGCTTCGGTGCCAACCGCTTCAACCGTCTCTTCGGTCTTTTTCTTGCGCGGCGCGCGTTTGCGTGGGGCTTTCTTAGGCTTTTCTTCCGAAGTTGCTTCCGTCCCACCCTCAGTTGGCACATCCTCTGCTTTGGCCTCAGACGTGGCCTCGGCAGTTTCAGCACCTTCCGTCACGGCCTCGGCCGCAACATCGGATTTATTCTTACGCGGCGCACGTTTACGTGGGGCTTTCTTCGGCTTTTCCTCAACCGTGTCGGTTGCGGCATCCACCTCAGCAGGCGCATCAGTGCTTGCCTCTACGCCCTCATTTGAGGTCTCGGCAGGCGTGTCAGCAACCTTTGCACCGGCATCAGCACCGGCATCAGCACCTTCAACGCTGGCGCCTTCGGTGGTTTCGCCATCTTCAGCGCCTTCACCGTTTTCACCATTCTCACCGTTGCCACCGCGCCGACGCCGCCGACGACGACGGCGTTTTTTGGGCTTCTGTTCTTCTTCAGACGCCGCTTCAACCGGTGTGGTCTCTTCGATCACTTCGGCCTCTTCCACCTCGTCCATCTCATCCAGATCGGCCATCAGGGATGCATCCGCCGACACCACAGGGGCGGCCACTTCGGCCACCACACGGGTTGCGGTTTTGAACTTTTCAATCGCGTAATCGGGCGACACCAGGAAGGGGTCAGCCTCGATGCGCACCGACATGCCATACCGGGCTTCGATCTGCGCGATATGTTCGCGTTTGTTGTTCATCAGGAAGTTGACGATACCAATCGGCGCTTTCACCAGCACTTCGCGGGAGCGGCGACGCACGCCCTCTTCTTCCAACTGACGCAGGATGTTCAGCGCAAGGTTGTCATCAGAGCGGATCAGCCCGGTGCCGTGACAATGGTTACACGGCTGGGTGGTCGCCTCGATCATGCCGGGGCGCAGACGCTGACGGGACATTTCCATCAGACCAAAGCCCGAAATGCGACCCACCTGAATGCGCGCACGGTCGGTTTTCAGCTTGTCTTTCATCCGCTTTTCAACGGCAGCATTGTTGCGGCGTTCGTCCATGTCGATGAAGTCGATCACGATCAGGCCCGCAAGGTCACGCAAACGCAATTGGCGCGCCACCTCATCGGCGGCCTCAAGGTTGGTTTTCACCGCGGTATCCTCAATGGATCCTTCGCGGGTCGACCGGCCAGAGTTCACATCAATCGCCACCAGCGCCTCGGTGATGCCGATCACAATGTAACCACCAGATTTCAGCTGAACGGTCGGGTTAAACATTGCCGACAGATAGCTTTCGACCTGATAGCGCGCAAAAAGCGGCATTTGATCTTGATACAGTTTCACGTTTTTGGCGTGCGACGGCATGATCATTTTCATGAAGTCTTTGGCGGTGCGATAGCCCGCTTCGCCCTCAACAAACACTTCGTCAATCTCGCGTGAATACAGATCGCGGATCGTGCGTTTGATCAGGTTGCCTTCTTCATAGATCTTCGCGGGCGCAATGCTTTCCAGCGTGAAGGAACGGATCTGTTCCCACAGGCGCTGAAGATATTCATAGTCGCGCTTAATCTCGGTGCGGGTGCGTTTGGCCCCCGCCGTGCGCACAATCAGACCGGCACCCTGTGGCACGTCGATCTCGGTTGCGATGTCTTTGAGTTTCTTGCGGTCAACGGCATTGGTGATTTTGCGGCTGATGCCACCGCCACGCGCGGTGTTGGGCATAAGCACACAATAGCGACCCGCAAGCGAGAGATAGGTGGTCAGGGCAGCGCCCTTATTGCCACGTTCTTCTTTGACAACCTGCACCAAAAGGATCTGGCGCACTTTGACAACTTCTTGAATTTTATAGCGTTTTGGGCGCGGCTTACGGCGCGGGCGAATATCGTCCGAGCTGTCATCATCGGCGACCCGTTCGATTTGGTCGTCTTTTTCATCCGCTTCCAATGGCGCATCTTCGTCGTCTTCGTCGTCACCATTCTCGTCCGCGCTGTCATGCTCAGCGGTGTCATCCTCAGCGCTGTCAACATCACCGTTTTCCTCGGCCGCATCAGCCGCATTGGATGCGTCTTTAATCGGCGCCTCTTCTGCGGTGGTGTCTGCCGCATCTTCAGCCGCAACATCCCCCTCGGCGTCATCAGACGCAGGCTCTGCAACCGGCGTGTCCTCGACCAAATCCATGGGCGAGTGGCCTTCCAGCGTGTCATCCCCGCCTTCGTCCAGATCAATCACATCCATGCCACTGACAGCACCGTCTATTGCGCTCTCAGCCGTGGCCTCTAGGTCTTTTGTGACAACCACATCATCGGATTTCGCCTCTTCAGCCTTTGAACGCCCACGGGGGCGGCGGCGGCGTGATTTCTTGGGCTTTTCTTCCTCAGCGGCCATCGCTTCTGCATAGGCACGCTCTTCTTCCATCAACGCTTCACGATCCGCAACCGGGATCTGATAATAGTCAGGATGGATCTCGGAAAACGCCAGGAACCCATGACGGTTTCCACCATAATCCACAAAGGCCGCCTGCAACGAAGGTTCAACCCGCGTCACTTTCGCCAAATAAATATTGCCAGCTAGCTGACGTTTGTTTTCACTTTCAAAGTCAAATTCCTCGACTTTGTTGCCGTCGACCACAACAACACGGGTTTCTTCCGTGTGTGTGGCGTCGATAAGCATCTTTTTAGCCATAATGTCTTTCTGCACCCGATATCAGGCGCGCGCCGCAGTCTTATTGGCGGGCTCGCGTTTCGGTTCGGGTGGCTTGTCTGGGCGAGCGGATGCGTGGGCTTCAGCAGCACAGACAGGGGCGCATGCCCCTGATGTGTTCTTTGCTCAATCCTCACACGCTTCATCGCGTTTGCTTCTCCGGCGCCGGCGGCCTGCCCTTTGACATCACAGATGGTCATCCCACTGCCCGTGTCCGGTGGCCCGCCCGACCCCAATTAATACCCCTCTCGACCCCAATTGGGGCCATGACGGGCGTTGTCTCCAACCCAAACCCATTGGCTGTCAAACCTTTGGTCGTTCAGGTCTTCAATTTCCGGTCACGAAGGGGTGGTGTTCGTCGATCTTGTCGTATCGAACCTGCCGCCGCGTAACGCTCTCAGCCTGCATTTCCCCGGTGCAACCCGCACATCTTCTTGATGTACAACACGTCTGAGCAATGCAGCGAAACTCTCAGGTGGGCGCAAATTCTGCGTCAATCACCTGTTTTGAACATATGGGGAGAGCGGGGGTTATGACAATGGGCAAAATGGCGCAAAATGCGTAAATCGCGGCAAGATTGAGATTTCTCGCCGCAACACACCTTGTTATTCATCCTGTGCCTAAAGCGTTTCGAGATAAACCTGTCACACCGGTTTGTCGCAAAACGCCTGCTCCATCGAAATATCTTACGGCGTTTCGACTTTCCCCCGCCTCGGGTTAAAACCGAAACACTTTAGTATTGGCCGCCCGAGGAAAGCGACCCAAAGTCAGCCTTGGCCGGCACCACGACCCGCTTGCCGGTAGAGGTGGTGACCTCACTTTCCTGATCATCCCCGCCCGGTGCAAACAGCGGCAGGTTCGACC
>DDMF01000168.1:3668-3919 GCA_002340515.1 Rhodobacteraceae bacterium UBA2553
GACCCCATCGCAAAGCCGCCGTCAAACATCACGCCAAAAAGCGGCTCTTCGCCGTCGCGGAAATATTCGGCCACCACATGATCGCCCGAGGCATCCCCTGGCAAGCGTGCGCCGGTAAAGCGGTCGATCTTGATAAAGTGCCCACCGGGCGGCACCTTAAAGGGCCCGCCACCATATTCCGCAATCGCCTTTTTCATGAACCGGTTGAACACCGGGCCACACATGCCGCCACCGGACGCACCTGGCATGGT
>DDMF01000129.1:0-32019 GCA_002340515.1 Rhodobacteraceae bacterium UBA2553
CATCGAAAAACCTTAAACATCAGCGGCAAATATTCCACATCCGGCCAATCCCGTGTACCATAATGAATGGCCGCCTGTGCGCCACTGCTGCCAAAATCAAACGGCAGGTTATGGGTCTGAAGGTTGACCGATACATCCGGATGTGCGGCCACAAAATTCCTTAAACGCGGTGCCAACCAGTTCAGCCCAAAGGCGGGCAGGATCGACAGATTAAGGCTGCCGCCAGCCGGGTTGGCGCGCAATTTGATCGACGCTTGCCCCAGTCGCGTCAGCACAAACCGCGCCTCTTTCACAAACTCATGCCCGGCAGGTGTCAGGTGAAGGCGCACCTGATCCCGCGCAATCAACTCGACGCCCATTTGATCCTCAAGCTGGCGCAACTGGCGACTGATCGCGCTTTGCGTCAGTGACAGATCCTCGGCCGCGGCAGACGCGCTGCCCAGCCGGTCCACTGCCTCCAGAGCAAGCAAGGATGGGATAGAGGGGAGGAAACGGCGCGAGGTTATCATATAATAATAACTCATGGATCTAGGATTTTGTTTCAATAGGAAAACGTAGAAATCGGTGAGACACTTGGAAAAACATGCGCGAAGCCACGATATTTGGGCGCATCCGACCTCAATCCAAAAGGAAAACTCATGGATTATCTCGACATCCTTACCGCCGCGGGCCTTACACAAGCAGAATTGAACGGTGGTGATCTTGCGGTTCACACACCGGTAGATGGCAGCAAAATCGCTGCTCTGGCGGTCCATAGTGTCGAAGATGCACAGACCCAGATTAGGGATGCCGAGCAGGCGTTTAAATCCTGGCGGCAGGTCCCTGCGCCGCGTCGCGGAGAGCTGGTGCGCCTGCTTGGGGAAGAGCTGCGCCGGGAAAAGCAAAATCTGGGCCGGCTTGTCACGCTGGAATGTGGCAAGATTTACCAAGAAGGTCTGGGCGAAGTGCAAGAGATGATCGACATTTGCGATTTCGCGGTGGGCCTGTCGCGCCAACTTTACGGCCTGACTATTGCGTCTGAGCGCCCCGGCCATGCGATGCGTGAAAGCTGGCACCCGATGGGGACATGCGGCATCATTACGGCGTTCAATTTCCCGGTTGCCCCGTGGTGCTGGAATGCCGCCCTGGCCTTGGTCTGCGGCGACCCGGTGATCTGGAAACCCTCGGAAAAAACCCCGTTGACGGCACTGGCTGTACAAAAAATCTGCGATCGGGTGATGGTCGCGTTTGGCGAGGACGCCCCCAAAGGGTTGATCCAAACACTGATCGGCGAGCGGGAATTGGGCCAGGCATTAACGGGTTCAAAGGACGTTGCGATTGTTTCCGCCACCGGGTCGGTTCCAATGGGACAAGCCGTGGCCCGCGATATGGCCGGGCGGCTGGGGCGTACAATTTTGGAGCTTGGCGGCAACAATGCGATGATCGTTGCCCCCTCGGCCGATCTGGAAATGGCCCTGCGCGCGATTGTTTTTTCGGCGGTGGGAACCGCTGGTCAACGTTGCACCAGTCTGCGCCGGTTGATTGTGCATGAGGACATTTATGACGCGCTGATCCCGCGCCTGATCAAAGCTTATGAAGGGTTGCCAATTGGCGATCCTTTGGCCGATGGCACATTGGTCGGGCCACTGATTGACGACGACGCGATGCAGGCGATGGCACGGTCCTTGGAACAGGCCAAAGCCGAGGGAGGGCGGGTGCATGGTGGCGAACAGGCCCTGTCCGACAGTCATGGAAACGCCGCCTATGTGCATCCCGCAATTGTCGAGATGCCAACCCAAAGCGCGATCATGCATCACGAAACCTTTGCGCCGATCCTGTATGTGGTGCGCTATTCGGACCTGAATGACGCGATTGATTTGCAGAATGCGGTTCCGCAAGGGCTGAGCTCTTGCATCTTTTCAACCGACCTGCGCGAGACAGAGTTTTTCTTGTCGGCGGCGGGTTCTGATTGTGGTATCGCCAACGTCAATATCGGGCCATCTGGCGCTGAAATCGGCGGCGCATTTGGCGGCGAAAAAGACACGGGCGGGGGGCGCGAAAGCGGGTCGGACGCATGGAAGGGTTATATGCGGCGACAAACAAATACCGTCAATTACTCGCGCGAGTTGCCGCTGGCACAGGGGATCAAATTTGACATCTGAATTGTCCGACAGCCTGTGGCACGCCACCTGCCGCGAACCCGTCAGTGCCCCGGCTTTGGCCGGGGACAGGCCTNNAGGCCGATTTGGTAATTGTCGGCGGGGGGTATACGGGATTGTCCGCCGCGTTATTTGCGGCGCAGCAAGGCGCCAAAACCTGTTTGGTTGAGGGGAGCGAGTTTGGGGCCGGCGGGTCTGGGCGCAATGTTGGGCTAAGCAATGCGGGGCTTTGGTTGCCGCCCGAAGACATCAACGCACGCCTTGAAAAGGCGGCGGGCGCGCGCCTGTCGTCGATCCTTGGCGGGGCGCCTGATCTTGTTTATCAGCTGATCGCACACCATGGCATCGCTTGTGAACCGGTGCGCAATGGCACATTGCATTGCGCCCATGCTTTGGCCGGGATGGACGATCTGAAACGCCGCCATGCGCAGTTAAGTGCCATTGGTGCGCCGGTCTTATTGCTATCACGCGACGAGGCGGTTTCGCGGGTCGGGTCAGACCGGGTGCATGGCGCGATATTTGACCCACGCGCCGGAACCATCCAACCGCTGGCCTATGCCAAAGGGCTGGCCCGCGCAGCGATGGAGCAGGGCGCGGAGCTGTTTGAACACTCCCCCGCGACAGCCATCACCCATTGCGGAAAAAACTGGTGCGTGACCACACCGAAGGGGCGCATTTCGGCACCTGCGATGATTGTGGCCACCAATGCCTATGCAATGCCATCCAAGGGTTTGGCGTCGCCCGATCTTGTGCCGGTACATTATTTTCAAGCAGCGACTGCGCCGCTTTCACCGCAGCAGCGCCGTCGAATTTTGCCCGGCGGGGAAGGCTGCTGGGACACGGCGATGGTCATGTCGTCCTGGCGTTTGGATCAGGAGGGGCGGCTGATTATTGGCGGGATGGGGCGGCTGGATCACCCGGCAGGTGGTATCCATCGCCGCTGGTTGGATCGCAAACTGGCGCAGATGTTTCCAGAATTGGCGGGCACAAAGATGACCCACGCCTGGTTCGGGCGCATTGCTATGACAGCAGAGTATTTGCCTAAAATTCAAGATCTTGGTCAAAATGCCCTGATGGCATTTGGGTATTCCGGGCGCGGAATTGGGCCGGGCACCGTGTTTGGGCAAGAGATGGCGCGCGCGGTGTTGGCGCAAAGCCACACTGACCTTCCCATCGCCCCGGTGACCGAACACAGCTATCCGCTTGCCGGACTTCGCGAGGCTTATTACGAGGCGGGCGCGACCTTGACGCATTTGCTGAAAAACCGTTGGTGATGGTCAGCAAAAATGCCACGCGGCCCTAACTTAAGACCCGCTTTCGGCTTTCTGCCTCCTTGGACAACGCCAGAAGATCCGCCATCGACATGGGCGGGGACAAGAGAAACCCCTGCCCAAAGTCGACGCCAATCCCCGTGAGAAACGCCCGTTGCTCTGGGGTTTCGATCCCTTCTGCAATGACCTTAACCCCCAGGCGATGGGCCAGTTCCGTCATCGTTCGACACAGGGTGGCCGCCTTAGGCGCCGATGGCAGATGGCAGACAAATTCCCGTTCGATTTTCAGGTAATCAATCTGGTGGTGCAGGAAATAGGACATCGAGGAATACCCCGTGCCAAAATCGTCCAAAGCCAGCTGGATGCCCGCATTTTGCAGTGCCTCAAGTCGTTCCACGACAAATCCGCTTTCCTCCAGCAGCGCACTTTCGGTGATCTCAACAATCAGGCTTTGCCCAGCCACACCATGCTGCTTAAGCCGATCTAACCATATCAGCGTCGCGTCCTCACGCGGGGTCAGTTGCAGCGGTGAGACATTCATGCCGAGCTGAAAATCTGCGCCAAAACGAGACTGAAGCAAGGGAATGGCCTGGCAGCAATGTTCAAACACCCAGTCGCCGACTGCCCCGATCAAACCCACCTCTTCAGCCAAGGGAATGAACTGACAGGGGGAAATCGGCCCCGTTTCGGGATGGCTCCAGCGCAACAGCGCCTCTGCTTTGGTAATCTGGTTGGTTTTCAGGTCAACGATCGGTTGGAAGTGAAGGTCAAAGCTTTGATCTTGCAGCGTTTCTTGAAGCGCGCCAATCAGTTTTGATTTCTCATTCACCGCCTGTTTTATCGACGGATTGAACATCATGGCCCGGTTGCGCCCAGACGCTTTGGCGACATACATGGCTTGATCTGCTGCGGTCAAAAGCTCCGTGGCGGAACCCGCATCATCTGGAAATCTCGCGATTCCAACACTGGCAGTCAGATGCACAATTTCACCATCAATTTCAAACGGATGCGCTATGGCTGCGATAATTGCGTCGGCCAGGGCAGCCGCACGCGCGCGCGGGCGTTTATGCCCAAGCACCACGGTGAATTCATCCCCCCCATGGCGGGCCATCGTCTCGTCGGGGGCCATAAGAACGCGCAGCCGGGTTGCGGCCTGAGACAGGACCAAATCACCCGCTGCGTGACCCAGTCGGTCATTGACCTGTTTCATCCCATCAAGATCCATGAACAAAAGCCCGACGGTCCGCTTGGCGGCTGTGGCTTCCTGAATCTCAAGATCCAGCAATTCCCCCAGGGTCGCGCGGTTAAGCAGCCCGGTCAGCATATCAAAATGCGCCTGTCGCCAAATCGTTTCATTCGCTTTTTTCTGCTCGGTCATATCGCGGACCAAAATGACAAAGCGCTGCACCACGTTGGTGTCGTCAAAAATGGCATTGATGCAGAGCCAGACCGGGATAGTCTCTCCCTCCCGGCTTTGAACCTGAATTTCGCCATTCCAGCCCTTGCCACTTTTACGCGCTTTGCGAAATCCAGACGCAAGTTTGCTGCGCGCTGTTTTCTGAACAACCTGGCGCGCGGTGAGTCCAATCAATTCAGGTGCCTCATAACCAGCCAACCGTGTAAGGGCGGGATTCACGGTTAGAATTCGGGTATCCGCAGCGGTGACAATCATCCCTTCAGAGCTATTTTCATAGACCATGGCCGAAAGCTGTAACGCGGTTTCCGATTGTTTTCTGCTGGTGATGTTCCGGACCACCAGAACCGTTTCGTCTGTTCCATAAATCGGACACGCGCGGGCTTCGAAATATTGGGTCGAACCATCAATCTCTAGCGTGTATTCCCATGTTGCCAATTCACGGGTCTTCCGGTGCGCGGCGACGTTTTCTTTGAACAATTGTGCCGCATCCGGGGGCAAGACGTCGGTCACTTGTTTACCGATAAATTCTTTCGGATCCATCATCAGATCGCTGTCATCTTGCGCGTGGTAATCGACGATCACATGGTCCCGGTTGATGCGGAAGTAAAGATCCGGCAGCGCGTTCAGAACCGCCTCCAGCTCTTCTCGTCGTTGATTTTCCGCTTTCTCCGCGGCTTTCATATGGGTTTTCACATGGGCGAACTGGTCACCCAGATACGTAAACTCTTGCACCGCACCCGGCTTTTCACGGGCCCCAGAGGGCGCGATCCAAGTAATATTATCAAGGTTCCCTGCGGATTTAGTGAGTTCATCAAGCGGTTTCAGAATTGCACGATTGGCAAGATGCCGCACCAACATCCAGACCAAAAACAATCCCATAAGAACCAACACCAACCGGGATCCAGTGTGCCAATTGGCGGCTGCGAGTTGAGCGTCAATTGGGATGCCAACACTGACAGATGTATTATTTCCCTCACCGTCGCCGAACAGAATTTTGTTGTGATAAACGCGTCTCATCCCATCTGGCCCGGTGCGAATTTCACCTGCCTCGGCGACCTCCTCACCAATTTCCAAGCCCACATCCGCGCTTGATTTCCCAAACAGCGACGGGTCAGCGGGATAATGTGCGGCAATTTTATTGGTGCTGTCGACGATATAGGCCACGGTTCCTGTCGGCAGGTTGCGCTTTGCTAAGTTCCTGCTCCACCAATCGAGCGAGACAACGGCCACAGCAACGCCAACAACCTTGTTCTCCGGTCCGTTCGCTTGCACCGGATAGGCAAAATTAATGCTGGAAACCCCGGCGGCACGATCGGTTTGAATGGGGCTCATCGAGAACACCCGCTGGGTCAGTGCGCGTTGAAAATAGGGGCGGTCTGCAACATTCACCGGAGCGGCAAGCGGAATGGCATTACACAAAAGCCGCCCATCCGCCAACGGCACCCCGAGATTGACATAGGTTTTGGCGAGACGAAGGCTGAGCCGCAGAAACTCGGTGCAATGCGGGTCAGACGGGTCTTGGATGGGGGGGGCGACAGCCAGTTCTTGCAGGAAAACACGCGTTTCATAAATGATCCGCCGTTGCGTGCTGGCCAGGCTTTCGGCAATGCGTTCTGCCTCATAGTGGCTTTGGTCATAGACATGCCCACGCTCAATATACGCCTGAAACACCATAACCAGAACACCGGGCCATGCGACCAGAAGCAGCAACAATCGAAGCTTGAAATTAAGAGATTTGATCATGGTCTAAAATACCGTTTGATACAATCTAAGGGCGTTTTAATTCGCAAGCAAGCCCAACTTGAAGCTGCGCAACTTCAAGCCCCAAATCTGGTCATCTGGACGGGTTCGCGTGCATGGCACGCAAGGCCAGTCGTCTACCGACCCCGAAGGATCAGCAGCGGCCTCATTTTGACCCAAAGGGACAATCAGACGACTGGCAATATGCGCAGGTTGCTCTCGACCGTTCCTTCGCGAGCGGGTGGCGCATGATCATTTCCAAATTCTGCCGGCCTCACCCAAAGACAGCAGGGGCGGAAACGAAGAGGCCGCGTTCGGTGTTTGCCTGTACAAAGTTTGCGCGTGCAAAACCGCCCCAAGTGGGGTGCGGAATATCGGCGCCGGCCGAACAAGGGACGCAGCCGGCCGGCGCCCAACCCGTGATCATACTTGGATGTCTCGATATCACGGCAACGATGTGGGAGGTCGCAATCGTAAGCGAAACAAGTATCGCGGGAAGTTTTGAGAACAGATGTGAAGGTGGGTGAACACGTGGCAAGAGGCGAGATCATTGGCAGATTGCCAAAATCCATATCGCTGCCTTGCCCTGTCCCCATCTGGTCCTCCTGTAAGATGCGCATAATGGCGCGGACTTTGGATAGGGGCACGATGACGGGGAATCGCTTGTGTGTTCTTAACGAATGTCAAGTTGTCGCAGTTTGTCGATTTTTTCTATTCTTCTTACTATAGGCAACACAGGCCGTCTTTTTCAGCCGCTCACGACAAAGATCAACTTTTCGTCATCCAGATTAACATTTGTCAAGACGCACAGGGCCCATGACCTTCATCTTCTCGGTGCCTTACCAAGCAAATGGAGAGTGATCATGTCACTTGGAATCACCTACAAGAAAACAAGTCATACGCTAGGGCTCGGCTTTGCCCTTCTGCTCGGCAGCGTCGCTCTGCCAGCATTCGCTGAGGGACCTACCCTGAGCGAAGAAGCATTCGATGCTTCTAAACAGTTGTATTTTGAACAATGTGCCGGTTGTCACGGTGTGCTGCGCAAAGGCGCCACTGGTAAAAACCTTGAGCCACATTGGAAGAAAACCGCAGCTGACGGCACCGTCACCGAAGGTGGCACGCTGAAGCTGGGTCAAGAACGTCTGGAAAAAATCATCGCCTGGGGTACTGAAGGCGGGATGAACAACTTTTCGGACATTATGACCGAAGAGCAGATCAAAGACATGGCGACCTATATCCAAATGGATCCGCCAAAACCGCCAGAAATGTCGCTGGCTCAGATGAAAGAGACCCGCAAGGTCTATGTTGAAGAAGCTGATTACCCAACCGAGCCGCTTCACGGCCGCAACTGGGAAAACTTCTTCGTCGTCATCGAGCGTGATGCAGGTAAAGTGGCCGTTGTTGACGGTGACACCAAAGAAGTTCTGGTGCACATCCCAACCGGTTATGCGGTTCACGTGATCAAAGCCTCTGAGCACCACAAGATTACCGAGCCTGAACAGCCTGGTCGCTTCTGGTACACCATGGGCCGTGACGGCAAAATGACCAAAATCGACCTCTGGCAGACCCCAGACAAGATGTTGGTTTCAGAAGTTAAAGTTGCCTATGACGCCCGCGACGTTGCCGTATCCGGCGATGGTAAATACGTTATTGGTGGCGGTTACTGGCCTCCGCATTTCGTGATCGCAGATGCTGTGACCATGGATCCGCTGAAGGTTGTATCGACCCGCGGCGTGAACGTGGATGGTGACTATGTAGAAGAAGCGCGTGTTGCGGCGATCTACACCACACCAAATGAAACCAGCTGGATTGTTGCCGTAAAAGAACTCGGCCAACTGTGGCAGGTGGATTACTCCGATCTGGACAACCTGCGGATCGACAAGATCAACTCGGCCAAATTCCTGCACGATGGCTTCTTTGACCCAACAGGTCGTTACTTCCAGATCGCTGCAAACGCATCGAACAAAATGGTTGTTGTCGACACCAAAGAACGCAAGTTGGAAGCTATGATCGACGTGGCAGCATTGCCGCACCCCGGTCCAGGCGCCAACTGGGTTGACCCGAATTGTGGCCCTGTTGCTGGCACAACCCACCTTGGTGTTGGGACTGTGACTGTTTGGGGTAACGACCCAGAAGGTCATGCCGACAACGCGTGGAAAACCTGTTACGAAGTTGAAACCGACGGTGCTGGCTTGTTTGTACGGACCCACCCGAATTCGAAATATGTTTGGGCTGACCAAACGAAACACCCTGAGCCCGAAGTACAACAATCGGTACAGGTTATTTCGAAAGAAACCGGTGAGATCGTGAAAACCATTCAGGTTACCGACACACCCGGTACCGCTGCGGTTCACTTTGAATTCAACGCAGACGGCACCGAAGTTTGGGTTTCCAAATGGAACCTGTCGGACAGCCTTGAGCCAAACGGTGAAATCGTAATCTACGACGCAGAAACTCTCGAAGAGAAAGCCCGCGTTAAAGGTCTTTATGCACCTACAGGCAAGTTCAACGTCTACAACCGTTCGAACCACGTGACCTAAGTCAAGACTTTGCCCTAACGGGTAAGCCTATAAAGGGGCGGGCACCACGCCCGCCCCTCTTCTTATGGCACTGACATGGTGTCCAAGAACAAGCCAAACGCAGCCAAGACGGAGCCGGGATATGACCCAGACCAACGGTGCTGAACCGAAAAAGCCAATTTGGCGACGCTACTTCCTTTTTGGGATGCCCGTTGCCGCAATCGCCGGCATCTTTGTGGCCGGTATCATATTCTGGGGTGGGTTCAACACCGCCATGGAAGCAACAAACACAATGCCTTTCTGTATCTCGTGCCACGAGATGGAGGACAATGTGTATGAAGAATATAAGGGCACCATTCACGATGTGAACCGCTCGGGCGTGGGGGCGGTCTGTTCAGACTGCCACGTGCCAAAAGACTGGACGCATAAAATGATCCGCAAGATCAAAGCGTCAAAAGAGATTTGGGGCAAACTGACCGGGTCCATTTCGACGCCAGAGCGTTTTGATGCCAAGCGTCTGCATCTGGCGATGAACGAATGGGAGCGGATGAAGGCCACAGACAGCCGCGAATGCCGCAACTGTCACGATTTTGAATCGATGATGCCGGAATTCCAGAAACCCCGTGCCCGTCAACAGCATATGAACGCGATGGAAACCGGTCAGACCTGTATTGATTGCCACAAAGGCATCGCCCACAAAGACCTGCGCGACCGTGCTGATGAGGAATATCTAGAAACCCTTGAAGCACCAAACCCAGATTTCTCTCGCGAAATTCCAGAAGAATATCTTGCGAGTTTGGCGCGCATCGAGGCGAAAGAGGCTGAAGAAGCAGAAGCCGCCAAAGTTGCAAAAGCTGCTGAACAGGAAGTCGCCCAAGCCCGAATTGCTGCCGCAGTTGACGCCGCCCTTGCAGAAGAGCGCGCCAAAGCAGCAGGCACAGCCCCCGCAGCAACCGAAGGTGGTGACGCGGGTGGTGATGTTGCGCCGGGAGTGGATTGGAACGCTGTTCCCTCAACCGATCTGACCTTGTTCTACCCTGGTCAAGCGTCGTTTGAATGGGTCCAAAACGGCAAAACCCACGGCGGGGCACGTCCTTTGACCAAAGGTGGCGATGCCTGCACAACCTGTCACGCAAAAGAACTGGAAGCCATTGGTGGTAAAGTTGTTGCGGGTGGCGGCGGCAAAAGCGCCGAGCTTGAGCCTACTCCGATCCCCGGCAAACCCGGCCTTATTGGTGCCACTTTGAAAGCGGCCCATGATGCGGACAACCTCTATGTCCAACTCAGCTGGCCTGACACGGGTCACAACCCTGCGCCATTTGTTGAGGGTGGCAAGATGGACCCCGACAACCAGGTGAAAGTCGCGATGATGATCACAGGGACGGGCATTGAAATGGGTGATCAAGTGGGCTGCTGGGCAACCTGCCACGCCGACAACACCTATATGCCGTTTGATCCGGGTCCCGAAGCAATCGCCGCAAATGGTGCGGTGGCAGCCCAGCTGGAAGCACAAAGTTCGATCACCAAATACCTGTCCGAAAGCCGCACCAAGATCGAGATCAAAGGTCGCGGTGGGAAAGCTCAGGGCGGTTGGGATCAAATGAAGTCGCCAGAAGAGATTGAGCAACTGCTTGCGGATGGCACCTTTATGGACCTGATGCGTGTCTATGCGGATGGCTCTTCCTCAAACGGTTACCTTTTGGAGCGCCGGGTTGAGAATGACGGCGAGATCACAGCCTCGGCCAGCCTGTCGGCTGGGACATGGACCGTGACCTTCGCCCGCCCATTGGTGACAAACGCTCCCGGGGATGTCGCGCTTGAAGCTGGCAAGACCTATACCGTCGGCTTTGCCATCCACGATGATTACGCCTCTGCGCGGTTCCACCATGTAACGCTGAACACCAGCCTTGCATTGGACAATGCAGACGCCATTATCAACGTGGTGGGACAGTAACCCCCCAGGGTCGGCCAGTATCCCTAACTGGCCGTATACCGGGCCCCACTATTATGTGGGGCCCGTTTTCAATTCAAAGGCCTGATTCTATTCGAAGGCCCGTTTCATTCGGAGGTATGTGATGCAATCGCCCAAACCCCTTTTCGCCGCCCTGCTGCTATGCGGTGCAGCCTTGCCCGCAGTTGCAAAAGACGTCGACCAAACCAAGCTCTGCGGTGAAGCCGAAGAACGTTATGTCGAATTGTTTGGCCATTCTTCTGCTGACGAAGAGGGTGTGACGGTTGTGACCATGTATAAATACAACTTCTGCCCGGCTGAGCTGACCGTGCCCTTGGGGACAACCGTGCGCTGGGTGAACGTCGACAAACGCACCAGCCATTCTGTGATTGTGAAAGAATCGGGTGAACCGGAAAGCGACCGCGCCTTTCCTGAGGAATTCATCGAGTTCACCTTTCTCACCGATGGCCCGCAGGACATCCTGTGTGGCCCACATTGGGAAACGCAAAACATGATTGGCCGCGTCACCGTGGATGCAACAATGTCCGCCCCAGCCGAGTAAGCGCGCGCATTCGCCCTTTCACACACATCACAGATTGCCCCCTTATCGGGGCAATTTTCGCTATTTGAGGTGCCCATTTTCCGCATCAGCCTGTGCAATTTCACCTTTTTCACCTGTTAATTAGATAAAGGCTCGGGAAATCCGAAATCTCTTAACCTATATCAAGG
The DNA here is from genome assembly GCA_002340515.1 of Rhodobacteraceae bacterium UBA2553. Taxonomy (GTDB): domain Bacteria; phylum Pseudomonadota; class Alphaproteobacteria; order Rhodobacterales; family Rhodobacteraceae; genus Aliiroseovarius. The sequence goes on from DDMF01000129.1 coordinate 11,766, forward strand.
AACGCCTGCCCACACTGATTAAGTCTGTGTGCATAACCGGCCCGGTTCCTTGAAGGCTCCGTTCTCACCGCCGCCCCTCACCCCCTTGGGCGGCCGTGTCATCCCCTGATAGGGCCCGGCTTCCAGCCATCCATAGGACGAGCGAGACCACATATGACCGGCAAAGTATTTCTCATCGGTGCAGGCCCGGGTGATCCGGAGTTGATGACCCTTAGGGCTGTGCGGCTGCTGAAAGAGGCGGACGTGGTGGTCTATGACCGATTGGTGTCAGACGAAATCATCGCCATGGCCCCCAAGGACGCAAAGATGATTTTTGTCGGAAAATCGGCACATAATCACCCCGTGCCGCAAGACGAGATTAACGCCATTTTGGTGCGAGAGGCCAAAGCAGGCCACAATGTTGCGCGTATCAAAGGTGGCGACCCGCTGATCTTTGGGCGTGGGTCTGAAGAGGCCGCAGATTTGCATGCCGCGGGCGTGGCCACCGAATATGTGCCGGGCATCACCGCCGCCCAAGGCTCCGCCGCGATCTCTGGCATTCCTTTGACCCACCGCGACCTTGCCACCGGCGTGCAATATGTCACCGGCCACCGCGCCCGCGATGAAACCTTGGATCTGGATTGGAAACGGCTCGCCGATCCGATGACCACATTGGTTGTCTATATGGGCGTGGCCAATATTGGCCAGATTGCGGTTGGGCTGATGACCGAAGGGCTTGATCCCGCCACCCCCGTTTTTGCCATTTCCCGCGCCACCACGGAACACGAGCGCCGCATGGTGTCCACGCTTGATCACATCGCCAAAGACGCGCGTGACGCAGGATTGAAACCCCCGACACTCTTTATCATCGGCAAGGTCGTCTCGCTTTACGGCGCGGACGCGGAAGTCATTAATCAGGCCAAAGCACATGGCTAAGACACGGGCATTTTTCACCCAATTGTCCGTTGTTGCGGCTGTGTCGTTGGCGCATGTGCCTGCCGTTTTTGCGGATGCTCCGCCGATTGACCCGGATGCGTTAAAACGTCTGGTGCATCAAGATTGCGGGTCTTGCCATGGTTTGACCCTAAAGGGTGGATTAGGACCTGATATTCGCCCCGAAACGCTCACTCATTTCGACGCTGAAACACTGGAAATGATGATCCTTGATGGGATCCCCGACACCGCAATGCCCCCCTGGCGCCCTTTGATCACCCAAGAAGAGGCGCGCTGGATTGCTGACTATTTATTGACAGGAGATGCGCCATGAAACCGTTCCGCGCTGCCGTTGCCCTTTCCCTTTTGCTGGCCACCACCGCTTTTGCTGACACCAAAACCATCGCCACGGGCGACCTTGGTTTGGTCATTGAACGCGCCAAAGGCTCGGTGCTTTTGGTGGACCAATCTGACCGCGCTGCATTGGCCCGGATCGAAGGGTTGGGCGATCTGTCCCACGCCTCCATCGTTTATTCCTCGGACGAGCGCTACGCCTATGTGTTTGGCCGCGATGGCGGGTTGACCAAAGTGGACATCGTGGAACGTAACATCGCAAATCGCGTGGTTCAGGCGGGCAATTCCATTGGCGGCGCGATCTCGGATGATGGCGAATTGATCGCCGTTTCAAACTATGAGCCCGGTGGTGTGAAAATCTTTGACGCCGACACGCTCGATCTGGTTTTGGATCTGCCAACTGGGTCCAAAACCATCGGATTGGTCGACGCGCCGGGGCGCAAATTTGTGTTCACCATGTGGGACACGGGCGAGACCTGGATCGCCGATATGTCCACAGCTGAACCACAAATCACCAAGATCCCAAACATGGGCAAAAACCCTTATGACGCGCTGATCACCGCAAACGGCCGAACCTATATCACCGGGCTCTTCGGCGAAGACGGTTTGACCGCGCTCGACCTTTGGGACGAGACGCCGGAACCGATCCGCGTCTTGCCGAACTATGGTCGCGGGCAAGAGGAAATGCCGGTTTACAAAATGCCTCATCTCGAAGGTTGGGCGCATACCGGGAGCGATTTTGTTCTGCCCGCCGTGGGCCACCACGAGGTCCTTTGGATCGACGCGAACACGCTCGCAGAAACCGGCCGCACCAAAACCTATGGCCAGCCTGTTTTTGCCATGGCGCGCCCGGACGGTCGGCAGGTTTGGGTGAACTTTGCCCACCCGCTGAACGACACTATTCAAGTGATCGACAGCGTCACGAAAGAGATCATTCACGAGTTCAAACCCGGCCCAGCCGTGCTCCATATGGAGTTCACACCGCGCGGGCATGAGATTTGGATCTCGGTGCGTGATGAAAACAAAGTCAAAATCTACGACACGCAGAGCTTTGAGTTTTTGCGGGAGATTGACGCGGACAGCCCGTCGGGCATTTTCTTTACCGCGCGTGCGCATCGCACGGGGCTTTGATCCGTGAAACAGATTTCGGACCCCATTGACCGCGCCTTACTGGACGGTTGGCAACGTGATTTTCCGATCACATCCCATCCGTTTCAACCGATCGCGGACGCACTTGGCATAACAGAAGACGAGGTTCTGTCTCGGCTTTCTCGGTTAACGGCCGACGGTCAGATCAGCCGCCTGGGCGCCACATGCGCGCCAAACACAGTGTCCGCCTCGACCCTCGCCGCCGTTGCCGCCCCTGAGGGGCGCATCGAAGAAGTGGCCGCGATCATCGGCGCAGAACCCGGCGTGAACCACAATTACCTGCGCGAAGATCACTGGAATTTGTGGTTTGTGATGACCGGCCCGGATCGCGCCTATGTCGATGCGGCGCTTACACGGATCTCTGACGCCACGGGCTTGCGCGTTTTGGATTTACGTCTGATGCGCCCGTTTAACATCGACCTTGGCTTTCGGCTGACCGGCGAAGGGCAAACCATGCCAGCACCGCGCGCCGTGGACCATTCGGTTCTAACAGAGGGCGACAAAGAGGTCTTGTCAATTTTAAGCAACGGCATGCCGATCACCGCCACGCCTTATGCTCAAATCGCGGGCGATCTTGGACGCTCGGAACAGGATATCTTGGCGCGCATCACAACCCTTAGCGATGCAGGTCTAATTTCGCGGCTTGGCGTGATTGTCCGCCACCGCAAGCTTGGCTGGACCTCAAACGCGATGGTCGTTTGGGATGTGGCTGAAGATCAGATCGCCAACATCGGGCCTAAGCTGGCCGCGCAAAAAGGGGTGACGCTGTGCTATGAACGCCGCCCTGTCGCGGATGTCTGGCCTTACCGTCTTTACACCATGTTTCATTCGCAAAGTCGCGAGGCGGCACATGAGAATATCAATGCGGCTGCGGCCCTTCCAGAACTTGCGGGTGTGTCCAAGAAAATCCTGTTCTCCACCCGTTGCTTCAAGCAACGCGGTGCGATGATTTCCAGCACCGACACATCGCCAACCGCCAAACCTTCGGAGGTGTCCTTATGACTTTGGATGCAATTGACCGCCAGATCATCAACCGCCTGCAAGACGACCTGCCGCGCATTTCGCGCCCCTTTGCACCGCTCGCGGACGAGCTGGGAATCAGTGAAGAGGCGTTACTAGAGCGGATCAAAACCTTACGCGAAAACGGCGTGCTGACCCGGTTTGGGCCCTTTTTCGACGCCGCCGCCATGGGGGGCGCCTTTTGCCTGTGCGCCATGGAGGTGCCTGCCGAAAAATTTGAGGCCACCGTGACAAAAGTCAATGCACATGACGAAGTCGCGCATAATTATGAACGTGAGCATCAATTGAACATGTGGTTTGTTTTGGCCTGTGAAACGCCCGAAGGAATTGCACAGACAGCTGAAGCGATCGAAGCGGAAACCGGCATGAAAGTGCATCAGTTTCCCAAATTGCAAGAGTTCTATATCGGGTTCCGGGTGGCCGCATGAGCATCGACGACACAGATCGCGCAATCATCGAAGCGACGCAAGCTGGCCTTCCGCTGGTGCCAGCACCCTATGCCGCTTTGGCCGAACAATTAGGGCTGGATGAGGCCACCGTTATGACCCGGTTTGAGGCGATGAAAGACAGCGGTGTGATCCGCCGCATCGCCGCCGCCCCAAACCATTACAAACTGGGAATGACCGCAAATGGGATGAGCGTTTGGGATGTTGAGGATGAACATCTAACTGCGCTTGGCACCAAAATCGGCGCGCTTCCATATGTGACCCACTGTTATGAACGGCCCCGCGCCCTGCCCGCCTGGCCATACAATTTGTTTGCCATGATCCATGGCAGCTCATCGGATGAGGTTGAAGAAAAACGCGCCGAGATCACCGCCATTCTGGGCGATGCTTTGCGCGCGAAAGACATCCTCTATTCCACACGAATTTTGAAAAAGACGGGGCTGCGGCTCCGCAAACGGGGGTGATGCGATGTTCCGCCTGACCGAATATATGAACCAGCTTGTGAACCCGACCCCGGTGCGCATGCGCCGTGGGGACGGGCCGGTTAAACCGGTGGTGATCTGGAACCTAACGCGGCGCTGTAACCTGCGGTGTCGCCACTGCTACACCGTATCCGCAGATGTGGATTTCCCCGGTGAGCTGACCGAAGAGCAGGCGATGAATACGCTTGAGGATCTTGGCGAATTCAAGGTTCCCGCATTGATCTTGTCAGGCGGAGAGCCGCTGGATTGCAAATATATGTTCCCGCTGGCGGAACGTGCGCGCAAGCTGACGCGGGTGTTGGCCCTGTCCACAAATGGCACCAAAATCCATGGTGATACGGCGGATAAAGTGGCCGACATTGGGTTCAATTATGTGGGCATTTCCATCGACGGCATCGGCAAAACCAATGATTGGTTTCGCGGTGTGGACGGCGCATTTGAAGATGCGCTCCGCGGTGTGCGCGAGCTGAAAAAGCGCGATGTGAAGGTTGGGTTGCGCTTCTGCCTAACCGAAGGCACCCAGCACCATTTGCCAGATTTGTTGAAGCTGTGTGACGACGAAGGCGTGGATAAGTTTTACCTCAGCCACCTTGTTTACGCCGGTCGGGGCGACAAGCACCGCGGCGAAGATGCAGAACATTTGCGCACCCGTAAGGGGTTGGATCTCTTGCTTGAACGCGCATGGACAGCCGCGTCAGAAGACAAGCCATTGGACATTGTCACCGGAAACAATGACGCGGATGCGGGTTATTTTCTGCAATGGGCAGAGGAGCGGTTTGACGCGGAGAAAGTGGCCCATTTGCGGACGCATCTTGCGGCCTGGGGCGGAAACTCCTCGGGTCTTGGGGTCGCGAATATCGACTTTCTTGGCAAGGTTCACCCTGACACATATTGGTCCGATTACACCGTGGGCAACGTGAAAACCGACAAGTTTTCAGATCTGTGGACCGGCGATGATCAAATGCTCGCCACCCTGCGTACGCGGCCCCGCCCCCTGAAAGGACGCTGTGGCGCGTGCAAGATCAAGGACATCTGCGGTGGCAATACACGCATTCGTGCGCTGCAGGTCACTGGTGATCCATGGGCCGAAGATCCCGCCTGTTACCTTACAAATGCCGAGATTGGATTGGCCGATGCCGACCGTCTTGAAACCACCCCCTTCCGAGGCAAAAGCAATGACCCGAAACATGAGTTTTTCTAAGCGCACCCACAGTCTTTTGGTGGGGCTTGGCGCAATGGCGCTGAGCCTCTCCGCTGGCTTTTCAGATCCGCGTGCGGATTATCTGGAGCATTGCGCCGATTGCCATTTGGAAAACCGTTTGGGGGCCAACGGCCCAGCGCTGATCCCAGAAACGCTGAAACGGATGCGTGGGCCAAAAATCGAAGAAGTGATCCGAAATGGCCGCGTTGCCACCCAGATGCCCGGCTATAGCGAAGAGTTGACGGATGAGGCGATTGCCGAATTGGCGGCCTATCTGAAAACCCCACTGGCCAGTATTCCGCCTTGGGGCAAAGACGAGATTATGGCCAGCCGCGTGTTGGATGAAGATTATGTCGCGGCGGACGCGCCGATCTGGCCTTCTGACCCAATGAACATCACGCTGGCCGTCGAGACCGGTGACCATCATGTGTCGGTTCTGGACGGCGACACATTCGAAGTTCTAGACCGGTTTGCCACGCCGTTTGCGGTGCATGGTGGGCCGAAGTTCAGCCCCGATGGACGCTATGTCTTCACCGTATCACGCGATGGCTGGGTGCAGAAATATGACATCTGGTCGTTGAAACAAGTGGGCCGCGTGCGGGCCGGTTTGAACAGTCGCAACATCGCGATGAGCGGCGATGGCAATTGGTTGGCGGTGGCAAATTATCTTCCGAATTCGCTGACCATTCTGTCGACCAAGGATTTATCCGTGGCCGAAGTACACGAGGTCGTCGGCAAAAACGGCAAACCCAGTCGCGTGTCTGCCGTGTATCAGGCCCCACCCCGTGAAAGCTTTGTTTTGGCGTTGAAAGACGTGCCTGAAATTTGGGAAGTCTCTTACAGCAAACACCCGGATCTCGGGATTTTCGCAGGCGGTTTGGCGCATGACTGGAAAATCGAAGGGCCTGTTGCGCAGGACACTCCTTTTCCGATCCGCAAAATCACCACGCCGGATTATCTGGACGATTTCTTCTTTGATCAAACCTATGAATATGTGATGGGCGCCTCGCGTGCGGGCACGGGTGGGTTGGTGATTGATCTGGTGATTGGTCAAAAAGTGGCAGATCTGGATTTGCCGGGCATGCCGCATTTGGGGTCTGGCATCACATGGAAACGTGGTGACAGCACCGTCATGGCGACCCCGCATTTGCAGGATGGAACGGTGTCGGTGATCGACATGAACAGCTGGGAAACGGTGAAAAAGATCACCACCGAAGGGCCTGGTTTCTTCATGCGCAGCCATGAGAACTCGCCTTATGTCTGGGCGGATGTGTTCTTTGGTCCCAACAAAGATGCGATGCACATCATCGACAAACAAACCCTTGAGATCGTCAAAACCCTGCGGCCGGTGCCTGGGGCGACTGTGGCGCATGTTGAGTTCACAAAAGATGGCCGCTATGCGTTGGTTTCTGTCTGGGAAGATGACGGCGAAGTACTGGTATATGACGCGAAGACGCTTGAGATAGTCAAACGACTGCCCATGCGCAAACCTTCAGGGAAATATAATGTCTGGAACAAAATCACCTTCTCCGAAGGCACAAGCCATTAATACAGACCAATCCCCGATTGAGGCGCTGATCGTTACCCATGGTCAGCCCTCGGACCCGGAACCGGCAGAAGCTATTCTGGCAAAGTTCACTGCCGGGGTTCAGGCCGACATTCCAGATCATGTGATTGGATCTGCGACGTTGGCCGCCCCGGGCCGATTGGAAGAACAGTTAAACCGGCTGGTCGATGGCGGGGTGATTTACCCGCTGTTCATGGCCGATGGGTGGTTTGTTCGCACCGCGTTGATCAAACGGATCAGCGGCGCCTCTTTGGATACAGTGGTTGCCGTGATGCCACCCTTTGGGTTGGACGCCGCCTTGCCGGGCATTGTCGCCCGCAACATCACCGAAACCCTATCAGACACATTCGGGGCAAACACCCAGCCAAGTTTGCTGGTGGCGGCCCATGGATCCGCCCACGGAACAGCCCCTGCTGCCTCCGCACAGCTTTTTGCTGAAAGACTGCGCAAGGAGCTGCCTGGTGTGCCGATTGAAGTTGGGTTTATCGAACAAGATCCTGCTTTGGGTGACGTGGCCGCAAAGATGACGGAGCAAACAATCTGTCTGCCGTTTTTCGCCATGCCCGGTGAACATGTCCGCCTCGATATCCCGGCAGCCCTGAAACAGGGTGGTTTTTCTGGCCCGGTATTGCCCCCTGTCAGTCAGCTGGACGGCGCGGATAAAATCATTGCAAATGTCCTGTCACGGGCATTGAACAAGCGCCAACTGAGCTGATTTTGGTTGCCCGAGCGGCATTTGCCTTTGGGGGCAAATACAGCCTCAATTGACGGCTCAGCTCGGGTAATGGAAATCCTGCACCATGTCCCAGATGTCACGATTGATCTGCGAGAGCGCGCCAATGGCGCTTTCGATATCTGACAAGACCGTCTCATCAATTTCGTTTGTCTGCCCCATCCGGATGTCGTGTTTTCGGTCTGCGATCCGCATTAAGATCGTGCGCGGATTGCCCCCGTCTGGGTCAAATGCATAAATGCAATGGTTGAACCGGTTGCGCAGCCCACCAAGCTTTTTGATCTTCGCGGTCACCTCTAGAATGCGGATATGTTCATCCCGCCCGCGCCGATCCATTTTCGCCAGACGTTCGACCAAATCCAAGCGCGCCCGGCTGGTATTCAGCGTAAGAAAGATCACCGTTGCCGTTTCCTTATCGGTCCCGCACAGTCCGGCCAAAAGATGGATCAACAAGCTTTCCGTGTTGGTCCAAGCATAATTCAATTTACCGACCCGCAAGAGCAAATCGTCCAACGCTATGGGGCGCCCCTGCGCAGTCATACGCAGAGTGCCGGATCGCCACCGGCAGCGCCACCATTCCCCCCTCCGAGGAAAAAGATGGCCGCTTCGGTCCTGTTACGCACCCCAAGTTTGGTGATCACATGGTGGATATGAAGCTTGATTGTGTGTTCTGACAAATCCAGTTCGGTCGCGATGGTTTTGTTTGGCTTTCCTTCAGACACCAACGCCAAGACCTCACGTTCGCGGTCAGTCAATTCCGACAGATCCGTTTCGCTGGGCCCCGACACATGTGGCCCCTTACCAGACGCTTGCCCCATTCCAATCAACAATTCTTCTGGAATGTATTTTCCGCCACATAAAAGCAACCGCATGATGGACAACCAAATGTCGAATTGCTGGTTCATTGGCAAGTAACTGATCGCGCAGCGGTCACCTTTTGCATCCAGTGTTTTCAACACGGCGTTTGCGGCACCAATATCACGATACCCCAGCACAATTTGGCATTGGTCCGCGGTCTGTTCGCAAGCTGACAATAGATCTGGTAGCTCGTCTGCGAGCGCTTCATCCAAAATCAGCGCCAGTATGTTTTCAAAATTAATTCTATCAGAAGACCGCAAATCTTTGACACTGTCACATCGCTCAAACGCGACCCCGTCAAATTCTACATTTGCGATCCGTACGATTTGCTCCGAGAAACTCAAGGCACTCCCAACAAAAACAACTATGGGTGTGTTTGCCCCACTCTCGGGTCCATTAACATGCGCATGTGCGCTCCTGTCCCCTCCTAGCATTATACGTCCTCTCTAAATGATCTGCTCAACCCCCCACTGGTGAAAAATACGCGGCAGCCCGAAAATCGACCGCCAATTCATAAAAAAATCAAAGAATGTAATCATATTAGACGATGTGATTATCTACACAACTTGTCAAGAAGGTTAGATTCTGAGCGGGTCACAGAGGGGGGAACCTATCCAGTTGATCTGGATAAAACACTCAACCCTGCGGCGTATATTGTTGTTTATCAATAATTTAGGTGCGCAACCGCTGAATCTTTAGGCACATTCCCCCTAGCCTTTCTGTCTTTTCATCGCCGATTCGGGGCGATTCGGCTGATCGGCCCCCCCCTGAGTCGGTGATATTGGTAACCGCCGGTTCCCGTTAACCGATTGTTAATACTCCACTACACACCCGTAAAATCTGGCTAGTCACATTGTCCAGCTAGGTCCGCCGCCCCGGTTTTGCCACATTTGACCGGTCGCAACTGCTGCGACGCATCATCCCGATGCACTGCTGCCAAACGGGCCATATAGCCCAACGATTCACCATGATCAGATTACCAGTTGGCGATCCTGCAGTGCTTTTACACCGGGACATTTGTAACGAGTGATTGAGTACAACTGCGGGCCCAATGCCAATTTCCGGACGGGCTTGCGTGTTTATTCCAACCGAACACACCGACTGATGATTGCTTTTGAAATGAGCGGCAATCCGGCGGTGACCAACAGGAGTATATTACAATGGGACATCGTCCATTTTTCTACTGGCCACTAGGCCAGCAAAGCCAAGACCAAGATCAGGACCAAGGACAGGGTCAAGGACAGGGCCAGCTTCAGGGTAACCTGCAAGGTCAGGGTCAGGGCCAAGATCAGGGTCAAGGACAAGATCAAGGTCAGGGCCAAGATCAAAGCCAAAGCAGCCATAACGAGAGTTATAATGCGAATGGCAATGGGAACGGCAATGGCAACCTGAACGGCAATGCCAATGGCAACCTGAATGGCAATGGCAACCACAATGCCAACAGCAACCACAATGCGGCAAGCAATGGGGCCAATAACGCGGCGTCGAATGCGGCTGCAAATGCGGCCAGCAATTCAGCGACCAACTCAGCCGTAAATCACACTGATGTTGACACCAACGTGAAAACCAATGTGAACGTGAATGTTGGGCTGGACGGCTATGTGCCGACCGATGACGACTTTGCCGACATCGATCTGGACCACAGCTACACTGGCGATATCATCATGGCAAAGGGCAACCTCAGCTATGATCCCGGCAATGAAATGTCAGTTGATGATATCCTGAATGACTCGCTGAATGGCGCCGGGAATGATTCCGGAACCGTCAATTCCATGAGCAACAACCTGATCGACAACGATACGCTTGAAAAAGCGGAAGTTGGCGGCAGCTTCAGCAACACTGGTAACGTCAATGGTGGTTCTGCCACATCCGACGATGGCATTGATGTTGATCCTGAAGGAGGCTCCGGTGGCGGGGGCGCAAATGCCAATGGCGGTAACGCTGGTGGTGGATTTGCCCTTGGCGGACTGGCAGTATCCGGCGGCGGCGACGGTGGTGACATCGACGACGTAGACGCAGATGGTGGTGACGGTGACGATGGCGGCGACGGCGATGATGGTGGCAACTCTGCTGCAATCAGCGCAGGCGTTGGCCTTGGTGGCGCAGCTGCTGGAAGCGGCGCTGAAGGTGGCGAAGGCGGAGACGCTGGATCCGTAGGCGCAGGCGGTGGTCTGGGTGCTGGCCTTGGTGGCGCTGTTGCCGATGGTGGTGACGGTGGTGACGGCGGCGACGCCGGCGCAATCGGCGTAGGACTTGGACTGCTTGGTCTGGGTGGCGCAGGTGCCATGGGTGGCGACGGCGATGACGGCGGCGACGCTGGCGCAATCGGCCTTGGTTCCGGAACCGGAATTGGCCTTGGTGCTGGTGGTGATGCTGACGGTGGTAACGGCGGCGACGCTGGTTCCATGGCAGCAGCTCTAAGCTCGGCTGGTGGCTATTCTGCTGGTGCCCACTCTGAAGGTGGCAACGGTGGCGATGGCGGCAACGGTGGCGATGGCGGACACGCTATGGCAATCGGTGGCACAACCGGTGACGGTTATGGCGGACATGCCTGGGCCACAGGTGAAGCTTATGGTGGTGCAGCTGGCAACGGCGGCATGGCAAGCACGGGTGCCGGTGGGGCATCAAGCGCTGGATCATGGGGTTCGCACAACGGTGACGACGGTTACGTTACCGGTCATTCGGAAGCCTCGGCTGACGGCCTGATGAGCCAAACCGCGTTCAACCAGAACATCGTTATGGGGGCCAACGTTCTGGGCAACACCGTGGACATGACCGTTGTGGGCGGCTCGATGAGCTCGACCTATATCGGCGACGATGCCGACGGCGCATAAGCCAAGATAACATTTGGGGCCGCAGCTTTTTGCGGCCCCAGATTTCCTTTTTTTAAGTTGCTTTTTTATCTGCTGTTTCTTCGGGCGTTGCCCGCAACAAAAAAAATTTATGAGGATCGGGCGGCATTGAACCACGGGGGGTGGCTGTTATGTCTGCTGATTGGACAACAGAGATGATTTCCCATTTCATTGGGCTATTTGAAATCTCTGAAGAACGTGCGCGACTGCGCGATGACTATGACCGTTTCAAAGCTGAGCAAGCACGCGATGACAATTTCTCTGTTATCTCGACGATGAAGGTGAAACTTAAGGCACCCTATACGCTCAAGAAATTCGCACCTGTTGATAAATTCAAAGAACCAATGGCGCAGCCGTATCAAGCGGCACCATACTATATTCATGTCAATTCATTCGGTGATGCACCGGTTTGGCCCTTTTTTTCCACCACATTTCCTGATGGGCTTATTCCGTTGGGCTACACAAGCCAAATCAATTTGGCACCGCCACAACCGCCCGAATTCAATCTAACCCTTGATCCTGCCGGGTCTGTGGCGATCGTCACCTTTCAAGCCAACTCTCTGATAGACAATGATTTGATTGTCGGAAATGGCACCGTTGATTTTCTTGATCCAGAGCTATTTCTCACGGAGCTCTACACTTTGGCACATTTGGCCGGAAAGCTGCAGAGCTTTGATATAGGAACGCTGCCCACTGAGGAAAACACCGCGACACAAATTGCAGAGGGGTGGAAAGCCACGGTTGAAGCGGCGCAGAGCGACGGCGTTCTTGCCGATGCACCCGCAGATGCGGTTGTCAGTATACAGTTTGGCGCAAATGTCAGCGGGATCTATGTCAACGGCGTACTGGTCGAAGACGCTCCCGTTCTGGCAGATCTGCTGCCCGAAAAGCTGGATCTCGCAGACAATGAAAAAGTCGAGGGCGGGACAGACGGAACCGCCATTCAGGGCAAAGGCCTAAACGGCGTCGAAACAGACGCGCCCGCTTTGATCACAGAAGAAGAGACCCCCAAGGGTTCGCCTTACGAAGTGCCGGACGGCCATAATGTACTGACCGGTGGCAACCAGCTGCTGAATGAAACAGTGATTGCCGTGAACTGGCTTGATGCGCCTGCTATGGCGGTGATGGGCGATGTTTATGCGATCAATGCGATCAGCCAATTCAATATCGTCTCAGACCTGGACCAAGGGCTGACAGCAACGGATAACGCGGCCACCCAAGCGCTAAATATTTCCCAAGTCACCCATATTTCCAATCCATTTGCCCCCCAAGCAGGCGATCTTCCGACCCATTGGGTGGTGACCACATTGCAAGCAGATGTGATTGCGACCAACTGGATTGAGCAGTTTAATTTTGTCACCGACACCGATCGTGCAGAAGTGACATTTACCGGGCAGGACACGTTTCTGCAGCTCGGCGATAACAGCATCATCAATGCCACCAAACTTCTAGAAATTGGGTATGGCTATGATCTGATTGTGATCGGTGGGTCGGTCATCAATATCAACGCCATCACCCAGGCCAATATCTTGCTGGACAATGACAGTGTCACCGCAAGCGGCGGTGCCCCTGGTGTGCTGCATACCAGCGGCAATGTTCTGGCGAATTTCGCCGCCATTCATAACTCTGGCATCGACCAATATTCGATGTTGTCCGAAGAATTCGCTGCGTCTCTTGCCGGCATTCAGGATGGTTACGGCGCGATTGGCGATGGTTTTGTAGGGCTGGATGCCTTTTCCGGCGTCGGCTTGCTGCGCGTACTCTATATCGAAGGCGATCTGGTGCAGATGAATCTGGTGAAGCAAACCAATATCCTTGGGGATGCGGATCAGGTGCATGTGGCGCTTGAGGATTTCTTAGGGGCACATGATTCCGTAACGGTAAACACCGGTGACAACACCCTGATCAACAGCGCCTCTGTTGGCACCTACGGCATCGACAGTGATGTCTATGTCGGTGGGCAGGTCTATTCCGACGCGATTTTGGTCCAAGCGGAGCTGATCGACACAGATGCAGACCCACTGGGCGTCAGCCTGACCTCGGGCGACCTCGCCTCAGAAGCGGTGGCCTTTCTGGCCGACGACATGATTTCCCCATCCGAATTTGACCAGGGCATTGATCCAATGATCGTGCCAACGACAGGAGAATCCACAACGAGCGCCCCTGACAGCCTTCAGGTAATGCTCGCCTAATCAATTGAAACAAAATGGCTTTCTAGCAGGAGCACCATTTGTCATGAACACCCAGAATCCCTCGAAGACCGCCGAAGCCGATCCGATTCCCAACAACAGTGACGGCCAGACAGCAACCGATGAGCAAGGTACCAGTTCATTTCTGCTTTCCTCGTCTCATCGCATAAATGAGACGAAGTCCCCTAGTGAGAGCAAGGTTGGCGGTCTCGAGGGACCACCGATTGAAGGCAACACCGGCCCAATTCTTCGCAAAGACCCGGAAACAAAAAGTGACGGGGATGGTGGTGGCGACGGTCCCACCCGGCCCCGGTTTCACAAACGCCTTGGCCCCGATGATTTTGCGCGGGGCCTGCAAAACGGCGTCAATGCCGTGCGCCACAACCTTGCGTTTGTCATGGTACTGACCTGCGCCACCAATCTTCTCATACTTGCGATCCCGATATACCTGTTTCAGATTTCGGACCGGGTTTTGACAAGCCGCTCGCTGGACACGCTGGTGATGTTGACAATCGTCATCGCTGGCGCTGTTTTGTTGCAAGCCATTCTGGATGCCGTTCGTCGGTTCATCCTCATGCGCACCGCTGTTGAATTGGCCGCCCAGTTGGGCGCGCCCATTCTAAGCGCTGCGGCGCATGCCTCTCTTCACGGAAATGGACGAGAGTATCAGACCCTCGGGGACCTTGGACAGCTGCGTGCCTTCCTTGTCTCAGGCACCCTGATTTCATTTCTCGACTTTCCGTTTGCCCCTATCTTCATAGTTGCGATCTTTCTGGTGCACCCTCAATTGGGGATGATCGTTGTCGCGACTGCGCTCCTGCTGCTGGTGATTGCGATCATAAACCAGAAGATCACCGCCAAGCCCTTTGCAGAGGCCAACCTCGCCCAATCCAAAGCCAACTTGCATTTGGATTCCATGTCGCGCAATTCGCAGATCATCAACGCCCTCGCCATGGTGCCAGAGGCGGTGACGATCTGGGGCAAAGACACGGCCGCCTCGCTGAAAGCACAAGTCAGGGCGCAGGACCGCAATATCATCACATCCGCAATGTCGCGCGGCGTGCGGCTGTTGACACAAATCGGAATGTTGGGTTGGGGCGCATATTTGGCGATCAATGAAGAGATAACCGGTGGGATGGTGATCGCCGCATCCATCATCGCAGGCCGAGCTTTGGCCCCAATCGAAGGCGCAATTGAAGGCTGGAACGGGTTTCTTTTGTCCCGCGCCGCTTATGGCCGCATCCGTGCGCTACTGACCCAATCCACCGTTAAATTCGAACGTCTGCGCCTGCCAAAACCGCAAGGGCGGCTGGACGTGGAACGCCTTTTGTTCGTTCCGCAAGGCACCAAGCAAGTGATCCTGAATGGGCTGAGCTTTCAGTTAAAGCCCGGAGAAACCCTTGCGGTGATCGGCAATTCGGGGGCAGGCAAAACCACCCTTGGCAAAATGCTGGTTGGGTCGATCCTGCCGACCTCCGGCAATGTGCGGTTGGACCTAATGGATCTGCGCAATTGGGATCCGCGCCAGTTTGGCGAAAGCATTGGGTATCTGCCGCAAGATGTTCAACTGTTCCCCGGCACCATCAAAGAAAACATCGCGCGGATGAAACCCGAAGCGACGGATGAACAAATCCACCGCGCGTCCCAACTGGCGGATGTTCACGGGATGATTGCCAATCTTCCGCATGGTTATGAGACGCGCGTGGCCGCGGATGGCTCCCCGTTGTCTGGCGGGCAGAAACAACGTATTGCACTGGCGCGTGCCTTTTTCGGCGATCCGAGATTGTTGGTTCTGGATGAACCGAACTCGAACCTCGACACCCATGGTGATCAGGCCCTGGCCCGTGCCATCCAGCAAGCCAAACAAAGCGGCATCACCGTTGTTGTGGTGACGCAGAAACCTTCGCTTTTGACCATTGTCGACAAGATCATGCTGCTGGCTGACGGCAATATCGCGCTGTTTGGCGAACGCCAACAGGTGTTGGAACAGCTTGCGTCACGGTCGCGTTCTGGCCAAGTCGCAAAACCCGCACCGAATGGTCAGCTTCAGCAGGGAGGGGCAAAAAATGTCTGATCAAACAGCAAGCTTACCGATCCAATGGTACGAAGACGTGCCCCGGTCCGTGACCAAACACATCATCTTTGGCATCACCCTAATGGTGGTTTCCTTTGGCGGTTTTAGCCTTTGGGCCTTTCGTGCGCCGTTGGCGGCGGCGGTGATTTCACAGGGCAGTTTTGTCGCCACTGGGCGCAACAAAATTGTTCAACACCTTGAGGGCGGCATCATCAAAGACATTGCCGTCAGTGAGGGGGAAACTGTGGTGGCCGGGCAGATTATCCTGACCCTCGATGAAACCTCAGCCATGGCCAGTCAACGTGAATTGTTTCTACGCAAAATCCGACTCGAGGCCAGCGAGGCGCGAATTCTTGCAGAGTATAATGGTGAGGATCGGCTTGTCTTCCCGATTGAGGTCGATAGCCTGCGCTCTGATTTCGAAGTCGCCACCATCCTCGACAGTCAACGCATCTCTTTTGATGTGGCAGTGCAGGGGCTGCGGAATGACATCGCCCTTCTTGAACGTAATATCGACGCCTTACAGATCCGGTCCAGCGGTTACTCCACCCAACTTACAGCCACCCAAACACAGTTAGAGATCTTGCAAGAGGATTTGCTGAGCAAAGAAACCCTGCTGGAAAAGGGGCTGGTGCGGCGCGTAGAGGTGTCCGCCATTCGTCGCGCAATTGCCGAAGCTGAGGGCAGCATTGGGCGCCTCACAGCTGAGATTAGCGAGTTTGAACAGATCAGCCAAAAATATCAGGCACAGATTGATCAAACCGTCGGGCATTATCGCCGGGCGGCTTTGGATGAACTGCAATCCGTGCAATCCGAACTGGAAAGTGTGCGCGAGAAAAACCGCAAGGCGCAGGGGATTTTGACCCGAGCTGAAGTGCGCGCACCCGTCGCCGGCACCGTGGTAAGATTGCATTATCATACGGTCGGTGGTGTGATTGAAAGCGGTAAAGCGATCGCTGAAATCCTGCCGTCTGACCAGCCGTTGATCATCGAGGTGCAGGTGCCGCGCACCGAAATCGATAGCGTCAAAACGGGCCAGCCCGCAACGGTGCGCCTGACGGCGTTGAACCAACGGACAACGCCAGTTTTGGACGGCATGGTTTACTATGTGTCGGCGGATACGATCCCCGACAAGTCCAGTGGGGTTGTGCAGGAAGTCTATTTGGCACGGGTCTCAATCGCGGCTTCGGAACTAAAGCGGGTGCCGGGGTTCACGCCCACACCCGGCATGCCGACTGAGATCATGATCCAGACCGCTGAGCGGACATTTATTCAGTATATCACCAAGCCAATCACGGACAGTATGACCCGCGCATTCCGAGAGCAATAAAGCCCACAGCCTTCTGAGCAATGCATCGGGGGCGGGTTTTTTTCAGAGTGTCACCCCGAGGTGGGGTTTAAAATCCATGCATTCGTTTGGCCCATTGATACGCCACCATCAAACCCTTCATCCGCGGCAACAGCAGCAGCGAGCTGACGACCGTGACCGCAGACAAGGACAGCGCAAAGGTCAAAGGTTCGGGTTTAAAATTTGCGTATAGAATATGCATGGCAAACCCCAGAATGTGCCCTACGATGAGGATCGTCAGATAGGCAGGTCCATCATCCGCGCGTTGGTGATGCAGCTCTTGTCCACAATTTGCACAGGCATCATTGACCTTTAGATAGCTGTGCAACAAAGCGCCTTTGCCACAGTTTGGGCATTTCAGGCGCAGGCCTTTGGCCACAGCGGGCTTCCAGTTGCGCTCTTCTTGATCGGGCAAAGATGTCTCAGTCATGGCTCGCTCTCCATCGCTCCTGAACCTGTTAAATTGCATCGGGATTGATTGCAATCATTATTGACAGTATATGCCATGCATTCATGTGGTGTTGCATGCATTGCCTGCAACATCATAAAACACGCATACAGGTCGGTATGGCCTTTAGGTCAGGATCAATAAAATGAAACAGTGGCGTCCCTTGCTCATCGCGTCAGATACGCCGCGATATCTGGAAATCGCAAAGGCCATCAAGGCCGACATTGAAAATGGCATACTGGCGCCGGGCGAGCGACTGCCGCCGCAAAGACGCATTGCGCAAGACATTGGGGTGGATTTTTCCACAGTTTCGCGCGGCTACGCCGAGGCCATTCGCCGTGGTTATATCGAAAGCTTTGTCGGGCGCGGAACTTTTGTGCGCGCAGAAGCTGATATGCCTGAGCGCCCCGACCCAAGGCGTGCTTTGGAAGAAGACCCCATGATGAACATGCCACCAGAGCCCGATGACCCGGGGTTGATGGCGCGCATGCAGAATGCATTGTCGATGATTTCCGCAAATCTGGTGCCGTTACTTCGATATCAATCCGTCATGGGAACCCAGCATGATCGCGAAATCGCAGCGCGGTTATTGGGTCAAAACGGCGTGATCACCCCGGTTGAGCATCTCGCAATTACATCGGGCACACATGCGAGCCTTTATGCGATTTTGATGACCCTCACCAAGCATGGCGACACCGTGTTATGCGAAGAGCTCACCTATCCCGGCATTCGTCCCATTGCCGCGCGCTTGGGCTTGCAGCTGATAGGGGTCGCCGGTGACGAACAAGGGATTTCACCCAACGCGCTGGTCGATGCTATCCATGCACACCGCCCCACAGCCCTGTATTTGAACCCGACATTGCAAAACCCAACCACGGATACCATTCCGAATGCCCGGCGGGTCGAGATCGCGGATGTGCTTAATCAACACGGGCTGTCGCTTATTGAAGATGACGCGTATTTTTTTGTCGCGTCCAATGCTCCGCCGCCAATCTCACATTGGGCACCAGACCTGGGCTGGCATATCGCGGGCGTGTCCAAATGCTTTGGCGCGGGGCTGCGACTGGCCTATACGCGCGTTCCAAAACAAGAGTGGATGGGGCCGTTTTCACAAGCTTTGCGCAGTACAAATGTTATGGCATCGCCCATCAGCGTCGCATTGATGGGGCGATGGATCGAAGATGGAACCGCACGTGCACTGCAGGAATTTGTCCGGGGCGCCGCACGCGATCGCCAAGCTTTGGCAAAAATGATATTATCGGGCTGCGAGTTCAAGGGCGCCCCTGAGGCATTTAATATTTGGCTCAATTTACCCAGCGGAACCAGTCGAGCCGAAGTGCTGGCACGGATGGCCAATCGCCAAATTGGCATCATGCCAAGCGATGCCTTCACCACAAACGGGGATCCACAAGAAGCGGTTCGGGTCTGTTTGGGCGGGCCCATCACAATGGACCAATTGCGCAGCGACCTGATCGCCTTAAAGGATGCCATTCTGCGAAAAGACTGGTTGGGATAGCAATGTGATGGGCGTCGCCGGTGGACATTGGTGGGGCGGTTTGGTCTTTTGGCAATGCCCCACCACTTCGGCGATATTTATGTCGCGGCTCACAGTTTGAACCTAAAGAAAGCACGCCACCGATGCTGCCAACCCTTTATTCCTTTCGCCGCTGCCCCTATGCGATCCGCGCGAGACTGGCCATTGCCAGCGCACAGCAACAGGTCGCGTTGCGCGAAGTGGTTTTGCGTGACAAACCCGAAGCGTTTTTGAACGTCTCGCCCAGCGCCACCGTGCCTTGCCTTGTAACATCCGATCAGGTGATCGACGAAAGCTTGGACATTATGATCTGGGCGCTCACGCAATCGGATCCAGAGGCGCTCCTGCAAATGCCCGAAGACGGTTTTGTATTGATCGAGCGTTTTGATGGCGCGTTCAAGCAAGCTTTGGATCACACAAAATACGCCGTCCGATTTCCCGAATTTGATCCCCAGAAAACACGTGCCGAAGCGATGCTAATATTGGCCCAGCTTGAACCCCGGCTTGCGCAAAATCCTTGGTTGTTTGGCACCATGCCTAGGTTGGCAGATCTCGCGATCCTCCCGTTTGTTCGCCAATTTGCCATGATCGACAAACCGCGTTTTGATCGCGAGGTTCTGCCCGCCACCAGTCATTGGCTGGGCAAATTCCTGTCCAGTGCGCGGTTTACACAGGTGATGGAAAAACACATTCCGTGGTCGCCAAATACGAAAGAAGTGGTTTTCCCACCTGTAAACCCCGCCTGATTTCGCATCATGGTCGCCGCTGAAAGCCGTAATTTCCGTTAAAATACGGGCATACTGTGCGTTGCATCGAAGAATTTCAGCGCACGCTCCTTTCCTTGGATGTTAATAATCCGGTGACGATATGGTCTCGATTTTCGCAATTCGAGGGCGCCATGACCTTTTCCGCTAACCTGTCTCTTCCGTATATCCAATCGTCTCAGGCGCAAAAGCACGTAACCCATAATGATGGGATTCGTCGTTTGGACGCGCTTGTTCAGCTGAGCGTTCAAAGCGCCTCAGACACCACGCCCCCTGCGGCCCCAACAGATGGGCAGCGCTATATCGTGCCTGCCGGGGCCACC
>DDMF01000129.1:32035-56497 GCA_002340515.1 Rhodobacteraceae bacterium UBA2553
CACGTCGCCGCCTTTGAAGAGAACGCTTGGGCGTTTTATTCGGCACAAAATGGCTGGCAGTCCTGGGTCGAGGACGTGGCCAGACAATTCGTTTTTGACGGCTCCTCCTGGGCAGAGCTGACCATCACGCCCAGCACCCAAAACCTTGCACAAGTTGGGGTGAATGCTACCGCTGACGCCACCAACCGCCTTTCGGTATCAGCACCCGCAACCCTGCTCAACCACGAAGGGTATGGCCACCAGATCAAGGTGAACAAAGCCAGTTCTGGCGACACAGCCAGCCTGCTGTTCCAAACCAACTGGTCGGGGCGCGCCGAAATGGGGACCGCCGGGTCCGATGACTTTGAGATCAAAGTCAGCGCAGATGGCGGCAGTTTCCATCAAGCACTTGTCGCAGATGGTGCCACCGGTCAGGTCAGCTTCCCCTCTGGCGTTGCCGGGTTGACCCCGGTTGAAATGTCCGGCGCATTGGTCACGACCGGGTATGTCAACGCACGCGGAACCGATTTGGTGACCAATGGCGGTTGCGGTCTGGGCAACGCCTATAATTTCCCGGCGCAACTTGCATATGATGGGGCCGTGGCGCCGGATCTACGTGGGTCGGTTTGCTTTTCCGGCTACAGCGTCGGCCAAATCGACATGGGTGAAATCATCCCCGTTGATCCCAATCGCGCCTACCGCCTCAGCGCGTATTTCCGTCAGGAAAGCGTGGCTGGGGATTGGTCGGGCTTTGCCGAAGGTGAACGGCATGCGCAATATATGGGCCTGACCTGTCTGGACGCGGATCAAAATGTGATCAGCTCGCAACACCACATGCGGTACTACCACGGCGGCACGGACAGTCTGACCACGCTTGCCGCTCCGCTTACCCCCGGTGACACGACAATTTCACTGACCAACGCGGCGGGCTGGAATGAAAGCTCTAGCGACGCGAACCAGCAAGGTGTAATTATTTTCGGCTACAAAGACAGTGCCGGGCGCAGCTATCCCAGCTACTCACGCCTGATCGAAGGGGGGCTTTTCGATCTGGGTCAGGTCAACAAAACCACCCATGTCGTCACCCTTAACCAGCCGCTTCCCGCAAGTCTGGGTAACCCGGATGATCCATCGGGCATCTGGCCTGCCGGCACCGCAATTGCAAATAGCGGGATTGGTGGCGCAAAAAATGTTGCGCTGAACGGGGACCACGCCCCGGCGACCGACAGCTGGTATAACGCATCAGCCCCCATAGGTGGGATTGATCAATCCGGCACCAACGCCCCCTTCAACTTTGCCCCCGGCACCGCCTATGTACGTGTGTTCTGGCAGGCAAATTACTCCAACCAGCTGGGCGGAACCGCTGGCTATCCTGACACGGGTGCGGGTCACAAAGTTTGGTTTGCAGGCGTTTCATTCACCCCGGAACCTCTGACCGCGATGAGTTCTGCCGCGAATGGTTCCGTGGACCTCAAGGTCGCCGAAAGTGACTTTGGTTCTGGGTCAATTTCTCTGGTCACAGCGGCGCGGGTGATCGAAGCCGTATGAGCACAGAAAGGGGTGGCAGATGCCGCCCCTTTTTCATTGATCAGCGGTCATAATACTCCCGGAACCAGCTGACAAATTCACTAACGCCGTCTTGAACGCTTTTTTCAGGGCGATAGCCCGTCAGCGATTTCAAAAGAGAGGCATCTGCCCAAGTGGCAGGCACATCGCCCTTTTGCATTTCCATGTAATGTTTCAGAGCTGGAACACCCGTGGCCGTTTCAATTGCCGTGATAAAATCCTCCAGCGCCACACTGTTTGAATTGCCAATATTCACAACGCGGTAAGGCGCAACCGGGCTGAGGCTGTCGCCCAGGGCAATCACGTCTGGCCCGTCGGGACGCACAGGGACCGCATCAAACAGCAACCGAATACCGCGCACAAGATCTTCGACATAGGTGAAATCCCTGCTCATCTTGCCATGATTAAACACCTTGATTTCGCGATTGGCCAAGATGGCATCGGTGAACAGATGCGGCGCCATATCGGGGCGCCCCCAAGGGCCATAAACCGTAAAAAACCGAAACATCGTGATCGGCAAACCGTGGATGTGCGCCCAGGAATGCGCCATTGCTTCGTTTGCTTTTTTGGTCGCTGCGTAGAACGACATCTGCGTTTCTGTTTTGTCAATTTCACGGTAGGGCATGTCAGTATTTGCGCCATACACCGAGGATGTGGAGGCCATCAGCAAATGGTCCGGGCGCAATTTCAGCGCAGCTTCCATCAGGTTGAACGTGCCCACAATGTTGCTGTCCAGATACGCGCGTGGGTTTTCGATACTATAACGGACACCCGCCTGGGCTGCGAGATGAACAACAATGCTCGGCTGAGCGGCCTTCATTGCTGCTGTCAGAACCTCGGCATTTTCCAGCTTTCCACGGGTGAAGGTGAAGTTCGGAAAACCACCCAAAATGGCCAGGCGCGCCTCCTTTAAAGCCGGATCATAATAGTCGTTGACCGCATCAAAACCATGCACTTCGGCCCCTTCTTCCAGCAGTAACTTAGCAAGGTGAAAGCCGATAAAGCCGGCCGTGCCGGTGACAAAAACACGTGTCATGGGAAATGCTCGTTCAATCTGGATCAGTTGCACGATCTTAGACCACCGTGCGACAAGGGTCTATCCCGCGCGATACTTCGCCTGTTTTTTAAGCAGGGATTTGATGACATCCGCACGCCCCATGGCATGGCGGGCCTCTGTCACGCGTTCCTCTCGTTCGGCGTAGAGTTTGGCCAGTTCGAGATTATGGGCGCGGCGGGCGTTTTGCATCCACTCACGCCATGCCTCATCCCGACCTGATAGTTGCGCCATATCCAGCGAAGCCTCACCCGCAAGCGCGGCGGATCGCGCCTGTTTAGCGGCATCTAGCTCTTCATTCTTCTGCTTGAACACTTCGGCTTTCTGGGTGACCTGCTGCAAGGCAATCAGTTTCAAATCCAAGATCATGTCAGAGATTTCCCCCAAGGACTTCAACTGCTTTGTCATAAGTTCACCCCAAAACTACGTGCCTTTTTCCGCATCATTTCTGCAAATCGAATTGCGGCTGCGACGGCCTGATATTGGTCGGGCATGATTTCTTGGCCAATCTCAACAGACGCATGAAGCGCACGCGCCGTTGGTGGGTCGCGGTGAATGGGTACGCCTGCCTCGGCGGCAGCTTCGCGAATACGCGCAGCAATTTCATCGACGCCTTTCGCAACACAAACTGGTGCCTCGCCGGGCAAGCGCGACCATTTAAGCGCCACCGCATAATGGGTTGGGTTAACAATCACGACATCCGCATCTGGCACATCCGACAGCATTTGGTTCATCGCAATTTCATAACCCTTTTGGCGACGCTTTTGTTTCATATGCGGGTCACCCTCATTCTGCTTGAACTCGTCCATCATCTCTTTGTGAGACATACGGTTTTTTCGAAGATGTTCTTGATACTGCCACATGTAATCCACCCCGCCGATAAGCAGCATGACCACACACACCAACCCAAAAAATTGCATTGATAATTCGAGCAAAACGACCGTCGCCATCTGCGGGTTCAGATACATCGTGCCGACGATTGTGGTAAGTTTACTGAAAAGAAAAAATCCCAAAATCACTGAGTAAATCGAAAGTTTGGTAAAGCTTTTCGCAAACTCAAATAACCCGCTCCTGCCGAATTTGTTTTTGGCATTCGACAATGGCGATATTTTTGACAGTTTCGGTTTAAGCTTGTCTGGCGCTACGACAAAACTGCGCGTGGCAATGGTTAGAACGATCGCGGCCACTGCAGGGATCAAAAACCATCCAATTGTATTTTGCGCCACTCCCAACAACAGATTCCCCAGGCCCACACGTCCGCCACCAAGAAAAAGATCCGTCGAAAGACTGTCAGCGCGCGCCAGAAGGCCGGTTAAAAACGCCCCCAGCGAGCTGAGGCTTTGCGCGCCCAAAACCGCCGCCATAACCATCATGCCGCCAAAGGCAGCCGTTGTTGTCAGATCAGCAGATCGGGGCACCTCGCCACGTTTTCGCGCATCATCAAGCTTTTTCTGCGTCGGTTCATGTTGCTTATCATCATCTTCGCCTTCCGCCATTATGGTGCTCCGAATGGCTGAGTGAGAAAGGCCTGAAGCGCATCAACCCAAAGCGGAAGCAACAGAGGGGTGGCCGCAAAAAGCAACAGCAACCCGCCCGCCGTGATGGCAGGCGCACCCACAAACGCCACCATCAATTGCGGCATTGCGCGGTTAATCACGCCCAGCGCAACATTATAGATCAGCGAGGCAATCAAAAAGGGGGCTGCGAGAGTAAAGGCCAGTGCGAAAATATGCGAGACATGCTGAAGCGCCCAGTCTGAGACCACGGCGCCAGACAAAAATTCGCCCGGGGGAATGACTTCGTAAGACAGAATAAACATTTCTGCTAAGCGGACGTGAAGACCCAGCATAACGGCCAACGCCAATCCGGACACGAGCAAGACATGGCCAATTGCAGGTTGCGGGTCCGCATTTGAACCCCCAAAAATTTGCGCTAATGACGTGGCTTGTGCCGCCATACTTCCTGCAATTTGCAAAGCAAATATGAACAGTCGAACAACCGCCCCAAGGATAAGCCCGGCAATGGGTTCAGAAATCACCATCATCCCAATCTTAATGGGGTCCGCTATCGCAGCATCCAGCTGAGCGGCGACCGCAGGCAAAACCACCATTGTAAACGCGAACCCAAGCACCAGCCGGACCCGTTGTGGGACTGACCGCTCGCCAAAAGCTGGCAGCAATGCCATCGCGGCACCGACTCGCAGAAACACAAAAAACGCCAACAGTAAAACCGACTGCCCGAGCCCTAAGATTTCAGCAAGTTGATACATCATGCTTGGACCATACCCACCAATGAGGGGCGTGCTTCGGTTCCGATCTCTTCAAACGACAAGACAGGGTTGCCAATACCCTTTGCATTCAGAACCGTTTTCAAAAATCGCCTGCGGCGGGTTGATGTTACAACCGCTGGATAGATCCCGGTTTCGCCAGCTTTCGCGATCCGATCAGCAATTGCATTGGCCAAACGGTTGAATTCATCAGGCGGCAGCGCCACATCTTGCGGCCCCCGGTCACTTTCAATTTGGAACGTGGAAAAACGTTCTTCCCACTCAGGAGCAAGCTGCACCAAGGGAATCGTGCCATCCCCGCGTTTTAGTTCTGATACAAGTTGAAACCCCAATCGGTGACGCACATGCTCGCAAATTCCTTCAGGCGACGGAATGACCGGGCGTGCGTCTGCAACGCTTTCAAGGATTAGCGGCAAATTTCTAACTGAAACACGCTCATCCAAAAGTAGTCGTAAAACTGAAAGCAGCAGGTCTGGGGGAACTTTATCAGGGACCAGCTCATCCAATAAGCGTCGATTGGCTTCTGCTCTCGCCGGATCGCTCAGGTTGATAAACTCGTCCATCAACCGTCTAAGGGCCTTCATCGTCAAAAGGCGTGGAAAATTGCGTTTGATCACTTCCAGCAAATGTGTCGCAAGCACCTCTGTGGGATTTACAATTGTGCCGCCCTGCAGCGCTGCCTCTTCTTGGGCATCCACAGAAATCCATCGAGCCGGCGCGCCATAAACGGGTTCCTTTACATCCACCCCGTCGGGCAAATCAATTTCATTTCCACTTAGAATGACAAGGCATTTATCTGGCTCCAAACGATCCTCGGCTTGCGTAACACCTTGAATTTTAACAACGTATCCGCCAGAAGGCAGCGTACTGTCATCTGTCAGCCGAATTTCTGGAAGGATAAGCCCAAATGCCCCGGCAACATGATTACGCATGTTGTTAATCCGAGCATCTAGTCCCGTCGCAGGGTCCAATACCATTGAAATCAGGTCAGGCGAAAACGCGACATGGATATCATCCAGATCCAGGATATCACCGATGCTCTCCGGTTTGGTCTCGGATGTCACCTCTAGCGTGGCAGCCTCTTTTTCCCTTGCTGCGGCTTGATGTTTTTGACTCGACTTCCAGGCGGAAAACCCCAGCACAATGGCGCCAGCGAGGAATGGAACAAAAGGCAAGCCAGGCACCAAGGCGAACAAACCCATCAATACGGCGACTGTACTGAGTGCTGCTGGGTGCCCCCCCAGCTGCGCAAAGAGTGCGCGATCCGTTGACCCTGTGGCACCACCACGCGCCAGTAATAACGCCGATGCAATTGAAATAATGACCGCTGGGATTTGCGTCACAAGACCATCCCCAACCGTAAGGATTGCGTAGGTTTCAAACGCGCTCCCGATATCCATTCCATGCATGGAAACGCCGATAATGAGTCCCATTACAATGTTTAGAAGCGTAATAAGCAGACCAGCCACCGCATCGCCTTTTACAAACTTAGAGGCGCCATCAAGCGATCCAAAAAAGGTTGTTTCTGCTTGTTCTTTTTCGCGCCGTAACTTTGCTTCGGCATGGTCGATCGCACCAGCAGACATGTCGCTGTCAATCGCAAGCTGTTTCCCCGGCATTCCATCCAGAGCAAAACGAGCCCCAACTTCGGCCATTCGAGTGGCCCCTTTTGTGATCACGATAAAATTCACGATCAACAGAACGCAAAATACGACCAACCCGAGAAAGACACTGCCGCCCATAACAAAGTTAGCAAAGCCTTCAATAACATCACCGGCCGCGGATGTACCGGTATGCCCTTGGCCAATAATCAATTTTGTTGACGAGACATTCATTGAAAGCCGGAGCATCAGAGATGCCAGAAGCACGGTTGGGAATGCCGAAAACTCCAATGGCCGCTCAATAAAAAGGGTGACTGTAAACATCAGGATTGCCAACGCAAATGATGCCGCCAAACCGATATCCAGCACCCATGAGGGCATTGGCAAAATCATCATGACAATCACCGCCATCAGGGCGAGCGCAAGTAAAATGGTCGGTTTAAATATATCAGACAGGCTAAATTGCATTTCCCAACTATCCATTGTTCTGAAGAATGAAAGGCGTCGCCGCCGAACCGCGCGAGGGCACCAAAGAGCCCAGCGCTTTTGCACCAGTACCCGATTGCAGTAATGGGAAGTTGTTTACTCTTGGAACCAGTAAATCGATGATTGGCGGCGGCGTAACAACGTCTTCGTGGGAAACGCTAGCGACCCGAATTGGATCTGAATCCTGCTCGATAAACTTAGCTCGGAACTTGGCAAATCGCTCTTTATAGCGATCGGCATATTTGGGTGTGCGCGAATGATAGGCGCCAGCGGCATCACGCCAATTGCCTTTCTCTTCATAGAGGTCCGACAAAAACTTTGCTGCGTAAATTCCGTTCGCAAGCGGATCAAACATTTCCTCCAGCGAAGAGAAGTTTTGATGGTGCCACTTGTAATTGATTTGAAAGCAGCCAACGTCAAAACTCCGCGCGCCGCGCTTGAAGTGTTTATAAACATAGGCGCGTGCTTCATCTTCGGCATCAAACCACACCCCTTTGCCTTCCATATTCACAGTCCATGGCCAGGGACGAAACTGTCCAGCGCGTTTACGCCCCGTCTCGGTCAGCGAAATTGCCTTTAATACGGAGAGCGGCACGCCTGTTTGGGCAGAGGCGACGGAGGCAACCTGATCGCAAACATGCGATTCATCACCTTCTGAGAAGGCAGGCATTGGTGATCCTACCATCAGAATACAGATGGCAGCGAAAGTGGTAATATACGCATTTATTGCGATATTTCCCAGTAAGGGAGAGACATTTCTTGTCATTACACGCGCACTTTTTGCTGACGTTGGTTAAC
This sequence comes from Rhodobacteraceae bacterium UBA2553, assembly GCA_002340515.1. Taxonomy (GTDB): domain Bacteria; phylum Pseudomonadota; class Alphaproteobacteria; order Rhodobacterales; family Rhodobacteraceae; genus Aliiroseovarius. Next base: position 39,804 of record DDMF01000129.1, read on the forward strand.
ATCAGATTAGGCGAGAGTCGTTTACAAAGGGTAAGCATCCCCTAAGGGTTAGGGAACTCTTTCAGCAATCCTGAGAGTATGTTCCTAGTTTCTTCGCTTTTGGTCAAAAGCCCCGAGTTGAACATTAACACACCCTCTTGGGAGGGAGCGGTACTTCTTTCATTTGCCAGTATCAACTGGCTTATGGCCGGAATGTTACCCTCTTCGCCACCTAAAAGCTGTGACCACTCACCACCACGCCAAGCTGCTTCATATTGCGCGGACTTGTCCTCCAACCGGCTGTAAATCTCGGAAGACAAGCGGTAGTCACCAGACATATTATACGCCTGCGCGCGAAGCCGCTCTGCGTCTTCGGTGGTCAATCCTGCGAGATACCCTAATGCAACATCTGGTTTCCGTTCCAAGAGTGCTATTTTTGCAAAATCCAGGCGCCGTGCTGCGTCTGGCACCGTCCCGGCAACATCCAGCAACATGCGCGCGTCCAGCGCAAAACCCAGATCAATAAGGCGTTCAGCAATGGCTATTCGCAACTCCTCATCCAAAGCATTGCGGTCAAATTCAGCCCCTACGGTGTAGCGCAAAAATTCATTGTTTGTTCCCTGATCAACCAGCTCTGATAAGATCATGTGGCGTAGATCCGCGACCTCGTTTTCGTTGTATTTGTGCTCGGCAACATCATTTCTAAATTCGGCAATCGCTGTCGCAAAATTACCATTGTTTGTAAGTGCTTGAATTTGCGCAATCTCCAAATCAAGACCAAGTCGCGATCCCTGCTGCTCAAAGGCGAATGTTGACACAAGTTCTAGAATACGTTGCGGGACAACCTGCTTTTGAGACAAGCGTGCATTTACAATCTCTAAAGCTGCGGAAGGGGACAGACGTGTATCTTCATTCACAATTTCTGTGAGCCGGGTTTCTGCGAGTTGGGTCTCGCCTTGTTCCAGATCGATTTGCGCTTCTAGGTATTGGAACTCGGGGCCGTGATCACCCTCAGCACGGCCTAGAATATTACGTAGAGAAACCGCGGTCTGTGTGTCACCCACATCAAGAAACTTTTTGGCCAGACTCGGGCCGAGATGCCGCCGCAAGTGCAGAGGCAATTGAGAAAAAGATACAATTATCGCCCGGGTGTTGATCTCTTGTCCAGGGCGGAACTCAGGTTGCGCCAATGCGGCCCAAAGCGCTGTATTACCATCACAGCCCATTTGTGGAGAGTATTGATGCGATTCGACTGCCGTCAGATCATCCATAATCTCAGACATTTGTGTTAAGCTGCCGGCGCCATCAATCAAGTTACCATAGCGATTGATCAATGCTTTTGCTTCAGCTCCAAAGGTAAGATAGACCAAGTGACGGACCAAGGCGGTTACCACTTCGGCGTCGGGCTGGTCAAACTCACCCAATAATCCAGATTTATGCTTCGCCAGATCCACACCAACTTGGATCTCTCCACCCCAAGTCTCAATGGCATAATATTGGTCAGGTAAACAGGCGCCTCCCTCTTGTGTGGATAGAGTCACAGATTTTTGTAGTGCCGTTTCGCGATCAATAGATGTCTGAACGGCAACGTGAGCATTCGCATCCAAGTTTTCTATTGGATCAAATTCTGGAACTGGGGGGGGAGAGGGTGCCTCCACCTCCTTCGTCGGATGGGTAACGCGGTCCACTTCAGCTTCCAGAGTTGACAGATTCGCATCAATCAATCCCTGGGCTGCAGCACGGCCAATTTGCTCTATCAGAGCAAGCTCCGTTTCCTTTACTCGGTCTCCCGGATTTTGTTCGGCGAATACATTGCCAACAGTCTCCGCTTCATTTTGATTTGCCCCATGCACAGCCCCGACATCAGAAATGCGTTGAGATTGGTCCTTAAAGCTATTTTCAGACGCCTCTTCATCCAAGATAAGCTGAGGTTTTTCGGTCATTGGGAAAAGCGGCAACCCGAGGCGTGCAGTTGATGTCGACAGGCCTTGAGGGCTGTTAACAATTTCCATCCTTGCATCTTCGATCAGCTTTGCGCCCGGTACATCGAGAAAGGCTTCGAAAATCTCTGTGTCGGGTGGCGCCAATCCAGAGATGATATCAATGACAATTTGTCCACCTGAGGCAACAAACGTCGCCGCATGGCAATTGCAATCGGTGTCAATCAACAGCCGACCATCACCAAGGTCTTCAAGGTTCTTAATCCGCGTTCTCGGGATAAGAGAAAAAGCCTGTGATATATTAAATGTATATTCTCGCTGGCTTAATCGTAGCTCATATCCTCGCTCGACGCGACCAAACCTCCATGCACCGGGGCTCTGGGTATAAACAACGAGTCGCGAAAACTTTTCATGCTCGCCGGATTTCACCGTCAGTTGTTGTGACATGGCAAAATTTGCCGACAAAACCAGGAAAAATATTGAGCGTATTAGGGACATTATGCTGCCGCTTTCTTCACTTCCTTCAAGGCTTCTTCAAGTTCTGAATAGCTCGGGCGGCAATGACCTGGGGTGTTCTGTCGACCAACCTCAATACAAATATTGACGGAGTGATTGTATAAGTTTGCGACCAGAACCTCTCGGATCAGTTGATAAAAATGGGCATCATCTTCGACAACAGTTTTTACCTTTGACGAAAAAGGGGCCATAAGGCCGTACGCCAAAAACACCCCCAAAAATGTTCCGACCAAAGCACCACCAATCATCTTACCTAAAATTTCAGGCGGCTGGTCAATCGAACCCATTGTCTTGATCACACCAAGAACAGCAGCAACAATTCCCAGCGCCGGCAATCCATCTGCGATGGCTTGCATCGCGTGACTGGAATGAAGTGCGTGGTGGAGGTTGGCCTCCATCCGCTTTTCCAAGACTTCTTCTACTTGGTGCGGATCATCGTAATTCATCGAGGCCGATCGCAGCGTGTCGCAAATCAGTTCAATCGCCTCTTTGTCGGCAAGAATTTTTGGATAGCGCGAAAAGATCACGCTTTCTTCTGGGTTTTCGATGTGCTCTTCAAGCGCGACCGCATTTTGTCGCGCCTGTCTGATCAGCTCAAACAACAAGCACAAAAGCTCCTTATAGTCGCCATGCGTCCATTTTGGCCCTTTGAATACTTTCCCGACGTCTTTGAGCGTATGTTTGATAGCGGGCACATCATTTGAAATAACAAATGCACCTGCGGCTGCGCCCCCAATCATAGTAAACTCAAAAGGAAGGGATTTCAGGATGATACCCATCTTCCCACCTGCAGCAAGGTAGCCACCGAACACCATAACAAAAATCAGTGCAATACCAATAATCCCGACCATTTAGCAGTCTCCTTACAGCGTGTTCAGTAACTTGAATGCTGCCAAAATTGGGTTAAAAAACCGTGCCATATTTTATCAATTCGTGGGAACATTTGCATTTCGGCCCGCCAAAATTACGCTGATCGCATAGGCCTTTTGGGGATCAAGTCCAGCCATGATCTGTGCGGCAGATTCAGATCGCATTCGCCCTAAAAACCCAGCGGCAAATTGTGGATCCATCTGGGCAAAAAGTGGAATTGCCTGTTTTGCCTTCATACTCTCATAAACCTGCGTCAGCTGGCTCAAATCATTCTCGGCTGCGCCATTCGCTAACGCCATTGTCGCCTTTAGCGAGTTTTCTGCGTCGACAAGTGCCGCTAAATTTATTTGGATTTGGCTTTCAGCAACACTTAGTGCCTGCAATCTGTCTTGCAACGCGCCTTCTCGTTCTTTCAGTGCTTCCTCACGCTCATGAAGAACGGCCAACACACGAGCGATATCATCTTCTGTTTCGCAGGTGGCCTCGTTCGTCATAGGTACATTGGATGGGTCCACTAATGACGCCACCTCCTTAGCAATCGCTACCCCATGGTCGCCCAAACGGAGCACCCCTGACGTAACAAACAACGCGGCAATAACCCACAACGCGCTTCGGCTTGTCGGCTTTCTTGACCGCTCCTTTTTTGCTTTTAAGGGCCGATCCGCATGCTTTTCTTGACCGGGCGCGTTCGTTTTTTCTTTTTTCCCAAACATCATTCGGCTGCCTCTAGATGCTTATGTCTGTGGCTTAAGAAGACTGGAACCTGAACCGAAAGATCCGTCTCAGGCCTTGTTTGCACCATCTCTGTATCTAGTTCTGGCTCAGGTTCACGGGGTGCAGCCGCTTCATGAGCAGGCGCTGCTTCCTCTGGCAAATCATGTAAACTTGCCATCATCAGCTCGAGCTTTCTCGAAGCGGCTTCTGCACGCTGGGTAAGGTCCCCCAGTTGCTCAGCACTTTTTCCCGCCGCAGATTGCGCCTTAATCAGGGTTTTTGTCATATCGTCAACTTGAGCAGAAAGCACGGCAACAGCGCCACCCATCCCATTTTGCAGATTGTTGAACCGCTTAAGCCGGCGCGACAATACGATGCAATAAATCGCTGCACCAAGAGCGCCTGCCGCCAAAAGGGTGTCCGCGATAAGGTCCATATTCATTCCCTCCATGGCTCAGTTCAGCACAAATTCTAAGATTAAAAGATCCCGTACCCGACCTTCACCAGTGACCAGTTGAATTCGGCGCAGCATCTGCGCACGCAACATGATCAAGGCACCAGGATCCTCAAGGTTGCGAATTTCCACTGCGCGCAAATAGGAATTCAACACATCCAAAACGCGCGGTTTCAGGCCTTCAACATCCTTAAGATTGTTCGGTTCAACTTCTAAAGACGCGCGGAAACGGAGATGCTTATTGCTGGCCGTTCGCCCTAGCGAAATTACAAGCGGATCTAGGTCCACATAAGCCACAGGCGGAAGGTCCAGAACAATTTCAGATGCCTCGCTCTCTGGGCCATGCCCATCTTCTGAAGCTGGTGCGAGTAGCATCCCTGAATATACCGCAAAAAAACCTCCGCCGCCGAGAGCGAGCGCAAGTACCAGGCCAATGATAAGGCCCTTCTTGGATTTTTTCTTTGGCGCATCTTCTTCGCCATCTACCGGTTCTTCAGCTTCTGCCATTTCATCACCAGAAATTTTTTCCTCGAATCGTTATAGACCGGCGGGCACTAACCGATTGTTAAGGCCGTTCGTAGAAAACTGTTTGAGTGACGGGGGCAGAAGCCCGCTCGTAGAAGGAGTTACGTCTTGCAGCAGATCCTTTCTGTCTGGTCCATATTGGACGCACGAAAAAAGATAGTCGTTGCCCTTGCTACACTGGCAATGTTCGCGGCGGTGCTGGGTATATCTCGGATGGCCAGCCAACCCTCGATGGACTTGCTTTACGCAGGCCTCGAATCAAGTGCCGCTGGTGAAGTTGTCAAAACTTTAGAAGCTCGCGGTGCGGAATTTGAGGTGCGCGGCGGGGCGATTTACGTCAACAGCACCCAGCGGGATAGTCTGCGAATGACGTTGGCAAGTGATGGCTTGCCGACAAATTCATCTCGTGGGTATGAGTTACTTGACGGCTTATCTGGATTTGGAACGACGTCACAGATGTTTGATGCGGCTTATTGGCGTGCCAAAGAAGGTGAGCTTGCGCGCACAATTGTTTCAAGCCCGTTTGTGCAAAATGCGCGGGTACACATTGCCCAAGCCGCCCAGCAAGGGTTGCGCGCGCGCGCAAAACCGACCGCCTCAGTCACAATAACTACTTCGACCGGAAATATCTCCGGCTCACAAGCAAAAGCCTTTAAATACCTTGTCTCATCGGCTGTTCCAGGTTTGGCGCCAGAAGACGTATCCGTCATCGACAGTCGCGGCGGACTGGTTACCGCAGGAGATGATGGCGAGGCCGCGCAAAACACTGCAGGCGATAAAGCGGATGTTCTGAAAGCCAGCATTCAAAACCTGTTGGAAGCTAGAGTTGGTGTTGGCAACGCAGTTGTCGAACTAAGTTTGGAAACCGCGACGGAACGCGAATCAATCCTTGAGAAAACATTTGATCCCAACGGACGCGTCGCCATTTCAACCGAGACACAGGAAAACACGAGCCAAAGTTCTGATTCAGGTGTAGGTGGTGTCACTGTCGCCTCCAATCTCCCGGATGGCGCAGGCAGCGGCGGGGAGAACTCCTCTTCCGCGCAAAACAGCGAAACCCGCGAGCGGGTCAATTATGAAGTCTCAGAAACAACACGCGAAATCATCCGCGCGCCCGGTGCCACCAAACGTATCACTGTTGCTGTGTTGGTTGATGGGATTCGCAGCGTCACTGAAGCTGGCGAAGAGGTTTGGTCACCGCGTCCCGAAGAAGAGCTCGCCAGTCTGAAAGATCTTGTGGCATCCGCCATCGGATTTGATGAAGCACGGGGTGACACAATCACCCTAAAAACAATGGAGTTTGAACCCTTACCGTTAGAAGGGACAGTTGCCGAAGTTGGCTTTCTGCAAAGCTTACATCTTGATCTCATGTCCATTTTTCAGCTGGTGGTTCTGGCAAGTGTTTCACTGATCCTGGGGCTGTTTGTTCTAAGGCCGATCCTTGGAAGTACGGCAAACAATACACGAGTGTCACAGGCTGCGCATTCATTACCCGGCCCGCAACTGCCTGCGAACATGTCACCCACAACCATGGAGGCACCTGCTTCGTCCAGCAGCCCTGAGCCAATTCAATTTAATACCGACTTCGCAGACATGCCTTCACTTACGGGTGAAATCGACGACGGGGAGTTTTCACCGCCACAAATGTCAGTGGTTTCGGACATCGACTTTGATGATGATTTGGGAGGCATGGGCGCTCAGGACCCTGTTCAGCGCCTGCGCGACTTAATTGAAGAGCGTCAGAGTGAAACCATCGAGATTCTTCGCGGATGGATGGAAGATGAAGAGGAGACCGCTTGATGTCTCGACTGTTCCGCCTTGAAGAATTTGATATTCCAACCAAACAAATGCCGCAACAGGCGCAACCATCTGCGCCTGTCATCTCAAGCGACGATCTAGAGAAGGCCCGGCTGGCTGGATATGAAACCGGTTATCAAGCGGGATGGGATGACGCCGCCAAAACAGATGACAATGATCGAAACCGGATTGGCGCAGAATTCGCGCGAAACTTGCAGGATCTAGGTTTCACATTTCACGAGGCCAGAAGTCATGTGATGCAGTCGCTAGAGCCTTTGCTGGCGAGCATGGTCGCCAAGGTTCTCCCGAAACTCATCTCTGGCACGATTGGTCAGGCAATTGTCGAGGAGCTATTGCCACTTGCTGCTGACGCTGCGGACACGCCAATCCAAGTCATTGTCTATCCGCAGGGTCGCGAGACCCTAGAGCAGCTTTTGGCACAGAACAACACGATCCCCGTTGAACTTGTCGAAGAAGAATCCCTAGCCGAAGGGCAAGTCTATATCCGCATGGGACAGACCGAAAAGCAAATTGATCTGAGCGGCGCCGTCCAAAGAATTGGCGAGGCAATTTCTGGTCTTTATGAAATCAATGAAAGGGCCCAAAATCATGGCTGACGAATTTCAAGACAACACACATTCCAGCCCGTTCACCCAGGTTCCAATTGAAATTACGATTTCTGTTGGCAAGGCCAGACCCACGGTAAGAGAGTTGCTGCGCCTAAAAAATGACAGCATTCTACCTTTGGACAAAAAGGTGGAGGATCCCGTTGAGCTTTACGTTGGCGACAAGTTAATCGCACGAGGCGAGCTTGAAGAAATTGAGGGCGATCCGAACGGTCGACTTGCAGTACGGTTGACAGAAGTCGCAGACCTGACGTCAGGGCTGTAGTAAATGCCAAACCGTTTCGATCTTTCTACGCCCATATCGGCACTTCTTATTTTGGCCGTTTTTATTGCCGTTCCCACCCTTTCGTTCGCGCAAGATATTTCTCTAAATCTTGGCTCAGAGGGATCTCTCGCCACACGATCAATCCAACTCATGGTGTTGATCACATTGCTCAGCCTGGTTCCGGGCTTGGCTGTTATGGTGACATGTTTCCCGTTTATCGTGACTGTTCTTTCAATTCTGAGACAAGCCATTGGGCTACAACAATCGCCCCCAAATATGCTGATTATCAGTCTGGCGCTTTTCCTCACCTACTTCGTTATGGAACCCGTTTTTACGGAAGCATGGCAGGTTGGCGCACAGCCCTTCACACAAGGTGAGCTGGAGCTGGAGCCCGCATTTTCCGCTGCAATGGAGCCTTTTCGCATCTTCATGGCCAATCGAATCGACCCCGATACCTTTGCGCATCTCGCGGAGCTGAGACCGGAGTACAGCGGTGACCCCGCAGCCACCTCCCCTCTCTCCATCCTCGTTCCATCCTTCCTTTTGTCAGAGATCGAGCGTGCCTTTCAAATTGGATTTTTGGTCTTCCTCCCATTTCTCATCATCGACCTAGTTGTCGCTGCAATTCTCATGTCGATGGGGATGATGATGGTGCCACCAGCAATTGTCTCACTGCCATTCAAACTTGCATTTTTTGTTGTAGCGGATGGGTGGAGCTTGATTTCAAGCGCCTTGGTAAGAAGCTACTTTTAACATCTGAGAGCACCTATATTGCCCCAACGTCTGCACCTGTGATTGGCGAAAATAGCTTAGCCCAAATGAAAAATGGCCGCCTTAAGGCGACCTTTTTTACCTGAGCAATCAGGAATTTGGTTGCGGGAGTAGGATTTGTGGATCATAAGGCTCATGTCTAACAATATCAGCAGGTTAGCGCGCATGCAAGTGTACCCGCCATCACTGATGTGTACCACTCAATCCTAGCATATGTCTTGTTAAATGCATACGCTTTAGTCCTCACGCTTCATCCGAATAACGATTGATAGTTTCAATAACGAGATCAAAGGAATTTGGAACTTCTGGAAGCTTCCCAAAACCTTCGTCGCATTTTTTGAGCGTTTTCATCCAGTATTTTGCCACTAAGTAGAGCCAATGTGGGTCGGGATCAAATTCGACCAATGTGCCCAGACCGTGTGCGCGGTGAGATGGGTTACTACACCGAACTGAGTTGAACTTTCCAATGTGAGCCCAACTAGAATGAACCGCATTACTGAAAGGTTGATAAACGTAGTTGTAAAAATCTAAGCACTCAGCCTCCTCAGCCATTTTTCTGGTATTTAGCCCAGTCCAGTTCCCCAGATTTACTTCTACAAACTGTTCCATCCGCTGCATTTCAAGCCATTCTTTGCTCAGCTCAAGCATGCTTCGGAGTTGATCAGCGTCTTCATGTTCAGGATTGTCCGTCAAGTATTGCTCACGATGAGCTATCTCCAATTTCACCGCGCCTAGTCCGTGGTCAATGAATTGCTTTGAACGATCATCTGGTGAGCGCGCTATCCACGCATAGTTGATGTATACATCCGCCATGCTGCGCAAAATGGTTGGCGCGGAGTTTGGGGTCCAAATCGCTGGGGAGTTTGCAAACTCAAGCGCAATGGTTGCCTGTCGGGCTAACAATGCAGTCATAACTTCAAACGCCTCAACATTGTTTAGGTCTGGCTTCCAGACTTCAAGCCGACTGCTCAACTCAGCCTTTAAAGCATTGCGAAATATACTCACAATGTGTGTCAGTGGATCGGACTGATCGACTTCCTCACTTAACACTTCAAATGCACCCGCACAGCGTCCATTCATAGCGACTTCACTCCAAAATAATTCCAGCCAATTCAGGTGATGCCCAGCATCCTGCTCGCCCTCAAAAGGCTTCAATAACATTGGGGCGCTCGCACGAAATGCTCCTGCTGCACTCTTGGACGCATCAGTATCAGGATATTCAGGAATGGCTTCAAAATCGGCCCAACGCTTATCAGCAAGTTCCTGCCCCACCATATGAAGTTTCCCCTGACAGCTCGCAATATAATTAGCTGTAGCTGCACTGAATGCAGAGAGTTGGCTATGCCGATCATAAATTTCATTCAGCACGTTTTCGAAGTTGGGCCCGACTTCACGCTCTATGGCTTCAGTATCTGCTTCATCAAATAGGAAACTCAGCGGGTTGTTCGGAATATTCTTGTGGAGCGGGAATAGACCTCGGACGATCTTCATATAGCTGGAGTGAGACAGAGAGTTTACAATTGTCTTTTTCTCTACGGCATTGAGAGTTGAAAAGGATGATAGTCTGCAAAAGTGAGGCACAATTTTGGCACTCGACGACTTGGCGCTCGCTACCCCAATCAGGCGGGATAACTCAGTACCGTCTCTTAAGCCATATCGGCGGATTAGAAGAGCAATCCATAAGAATTCAGGAGCGATCTCCTGTGCCCACCCAAAAGACTTATAGTTGTCCCCCATCGCAGCCAAAAACGGAGGAACTAGTTTACGCCTATTCTTAACGTGGTCACTTAAAACAGCTTTAACTTTGCCCATTTCAAGCAGGCATCTTCAACGCGTTCTGGACAGTTCCGAGTGACACTCCGAACTGCTTAGCGATAGCCCGATAAGATAATCCACTTTGCCTTGCCTCCGTTATTTCGTAGGCCAATTTCTCGGTCAGCAGAGACGGTCTCCCATGAGCTTGCTTACCTTTACGCCTACGGCGCTTAAGCCCCTCCAAGCTATTCTCTTCCTCTCTCGCCCGAGTGATGCCGCTTTGAACACGTTCACGGATCATCGAACGCTCAAACTCAGCAAACACTCCCATCATCTGGAAAAGTGCTTTTCCTGCGGGAGTTGTGGTGTCTACACCTTGCTGATGCAGGTAAAGGTCTGCACCTGATGCGTTCAACTCTGTCAGAAAGGAAAGAAGGTGTTGCAGTGAACGACCAAGCCGATCAACGCTCCAAGACATCACGACATCTACTTCACGGCGTGTAACCGCCTTTGAAAGCGCGTCGAACTGCGGTCGTTGGTCACGGCCTTTTGCGCCGCTAATCCCTTCGTCCACAAACTCAGCGACAATTTCCCAGCCTGCACGGCTTGCTGTTTCACGCAATGCGTTCATTTGATTGTCAGTAGTTTGGGCCTTTGTTGAGACCCTAGCATAAATCGCCGCTCGCTTAGTCATAACCGCCATCCTCCACTCGCCTTGCGATTGCCATTAAAATCTCACGATCTGACATGGCGGCCCACCCTTCCTTCAGTTGAAAATACTGATCAACCTCTTTCCAGCGTGCACCCTGCTTGTTCAATGGAGGCTCAAGGACATTAATTAGCAAACCTTCAATCAGGTCGAAAATTTCTGTAGCTTTTAAAGTACGGTTTAACTCACCTTGCTGTTTCGAAAGACTACCGTCCTTGTTCACATTCCGTATTCCAAACCATGAGAACCTATCCCACCTATCAGCAAGGTGGTCAGTGATGTGGTTCTTTAGGCGGGAGTACAAGTCGTTATTTCCGCTGCCAGCTTGGCCAACATAGACAACGCGACGGTCTTCATACAAAATATAAACCCCAATCTGGTTGCGAAAGTCAGCCTTGATTTGATCTTTTTTTGCTGCACCGATCGGCCCCATTCCTGTCAAATGACCAGCACTACCCTTAACTCCACTCCAAGCTACTGCATCACGATCCCACATCAAGCCGTAGTTCTTAATTGTCATCCGTTTTTCCCAAAATTGATCTCCCTAATTATACCTTTCTGTACAAAAAATATCAATTTTTTATACATATTTTGAGAGCGCTCTTTGCATTGCTTTGAAACAGTTTTTTTAGCTGCTTTTAGCTAGGGTTTTTTGTACAGGCGTTCGCGCCTAAGCCTTGATCCAAAAGCATTGGCAAACTGCTCCTCAAGGCCCTAGTTTCGAAGACAAAGCAACGAGGTAAAAATGGCAGGACGCAAACAACATTTTATCCCAAGGCATTTTTTGAAAAGCTTCGTGATCACTGACGGAAGCGACAAGCTTTGGATGTATCGGCGCGGTTTGAAAAAACCTGTTCCAGTTTCACGCGATGATGCAGCCGCCACCAGAGATTTTTACTCTAAACCGTCACTTGATGGTTCTCCAACGTTAGATGACCTGATTACCGACTATGAGACGCACTTACAGTTTTTGGTGGACAAACTTCGGGGTGCTGATTTTTCCACTCAGGTCAGCTCAAGCGATGCGAGCGAAGTTGTAGCTCATTTGACGATGCGCGCTGCATACTTGCGAGAGTTGATCGGTGTTGGTGCCTCAGAAATGGCATCAGCGATTGATACGCTGATAAATAACCCAACTGAATTACTGGATGGCATAAGGCTGCTCAAACACCGCGTTCCTAGTGAATTTGCAGCGATGGCCACTGAAGAGTTCGAGAAGCGTGGCTTTCATCTACTGACCAACATTTCAACTAAAGCAATTGTGCGCCTCTTGTACTTTGGCATACGAGAAGACTTTGACTTACTGCACGCCAACGCAATCGAACAGTTCGCAGACTGGGTTACTGTGTTTGAGCAAAGTTTTACGGGGATGGGGCAATCAGCTCACACTAAAATCCTTCAAGACCAATTAGTTCCGATGGAGCGAAAGCGACAATTGGAAGCGCTGACTTGGCAGGTAGTCAAAATTGCCGAAAATGATGCGCCGTTGGCAGACTGTGTCGCCATCGCAAAAGATGAAAATGGTTGGGGGCCGTATCTGCTCGCAAGCCCGAAAAGCACAGTATGCGTTATTCTTCCGCTTGCACCGTCGATGGTTATTGTTGGCAGCGGTCAGCAAGATTGGGCAGAACAAGCTCAGCAATACACCCGTCATGCGATAGAAAGTTGTTTTTCTTTTTACCTGTCAGATCGGTATGAAGAAAAAACAGAAACCGACCTACGTAAACTAGGGGGCAAGGCTCGCAAAGCAGTTTCGGGCTTGACCTCATCAGCGATACGCGGGGCCATGGAAAACTTCGTTGGAGAAGCTTCTGACGATGGGCACGAAACAAGGTCAGAGGCCACCGTTGCGGAAGGCTCACAAGATTTTTCGTATTCAGTTTCGTTCAAAGATTTTGCTGATCAAGAGTATGCTCAGAAGGTTGCCGACGCTGTAAATGAAGTCGTGTTGGCTTATGCTGCCAACTGTGATGTGAGAAGTCTCGACGGAATAACCTTTGCTGTGGACTATGACAAAGCTATCGCGGAACTGGATCGCGGAGACGGACAGGCGGGTGTGGAGCGCAGTTCCACTGGCGAAAATGCCAACGGAGTAGCCCTGCCGATTTTGGTACACAGAGACGACGCCCGAAAAACTCATTTAATCATGAAGGCATATCTCGCTGAAGACTTCGTAAGCGAGATTGTTGACCACAAAGACGCAGCAGTTTCGCTACTCTTAAATTGCCTTGGAACTGTTACCTTCAACAGCATTGTCAGCAATAAATTTCCAGATACCGTACGTTCGGCGCAGAAGGACGAATATGAAGTGTGGTTGGCGCAGTACAACGATACGTTGCTTTCGTCTTACTTCTCAATATCGACGACCATTCCGACCGTAGATATGCTCTCTTTTTATTCAGACCTCGCCGTTGACCAGCTAGAGGTCATGATTGCGCTTACACGCGAAGCTGGCCTAGCCTATGAACTGGATGAAGACCATGAGAAGCTCTTTCAGTGTTGCGCAAGCTCGGTTTCTTCCTTCCTTACTGCGATCACGCGTGTAGTGGCGGCACAGGCAAGGTTTGTCGGCCCTAAAAACCCCGAAACAGTACTGCTTACGCGGTTGTCGCAGGTGGAACTTCTGAAATGGGCTGACTTATTTGCAGCTGATATGTCGATGTTTATTGAACAAATTGATGATTGGCGGGAGTTTGGCGAGACCTATTTTATCAATCGCCACTTTGAGCGGCTACTGTTTGAAGTAGGCGTTTTCCCTGATCAACTGGAAGATGGTTCTCTGTACATCCACACGTCTGGGGACAACCGTTTGAATATGCGTCTGGAGGCACTCAAACCGCCGCACTGACTGCAATATAAGCCGTCCCTCTGAACCCCGCCCTAGAGGGACGAGCCATTGAGAAAAATTAGCGGCTTTTCCGGTTGCCGTTTTTTATCTCACTTGACAGTACATGTATGGCATATAGCTTCGAGACAGCCTTCGGGCAGATTTTGTCATCATGTTCATTGTGATGGTTGGCCGCAACGCTGGTCAGATTTGCTCTTCGAGTTCCTTTGCAGTTTTACGGATTATGGTAATCCTTGCCTGCGTAAGAGTGCCCGAAGGCTATTTTGAGGGGGTGGAATTGGTTAACAAGCTCGAAACGCTCCAAGCGATAAAGTCCAGATCAGAGTTAGCACTGCTTTTGGGGGTTAAGCCAAAGCATCTTAGCTTCACGCTCTATAAAATCCCTGAAAATTCGAGATATACAGAATTTACAATACCGAAGGCTTCGGGGGGGACGAGGAACATTCATGCTCCAAATTCACATCTAAAGGCAATCCAATCCCGAACGTCTGGGCTTCTGTATGAATGCCACCATATCATTCATCCGAAAAATGATGTTACTAACCGTGAACTATCACACGCGTTTCAAAAGAACCGTGGTCTCTCAATTGCATCGAATGGCTCAAAACACCGAAATAAGCGGTTCGTGTTCAATATGGACCTTAAGGACTTCTTCGGCTCTTTCAATTTTGGACGTGTTCGGGGCTTCCTGCTATCCAACAAACAATTTGGCCTACATTCTGAGGTCGCTACTACCCTAGCGCAAATTTGTTGCCATGAGAACAAATTACCTCAGGGTGCGCCGACCTCTCCGATTGTAACGGAGTTCATCACAAGGATACTTGATGTTCGACTTTCTAAAATTGCAAAGCGCAATGGGTGCACCTACTCACGCTACGCAGATGATCTGACGTTTTCGACGAATAAGCGCGACTTTCCTGTTGAGGTCGCTTTTCTCAACGGAAATGGTCAGTGGACTGCTGGCAATCCTATCGTCAACAAAATCCATACTAGTGGGTTCGAAATAAACCTAAATAAGTACAGAATGCAGTTTGCAGATAGCAGGCAGGAAGCGACGGGACTGGTCGTGAATGAAAAGGTCAACGTCTCAAAAAACTACACCAAACAGGTTAGATATATGGCGCACTCCCTTTTTCAAAAGGGCGAGTGCTTTGTTCAAGAACCCAAAACGAAGCTGCCGATTAAGGTTAGTAGTCACGTACTCGGAGGGAAATTAGCCCATCAGTTTCATATTAAATCTCAAGAGTATCTTGATACAAAGGGCAAACCATTTCCGGTGGCACGATTTGAGAAAGGTGGCAAACGAGCGCCAGCTTACTATCGAAAATACGCAGACTTCATCTACTTCCAGAATTTTTTCCAGAACAGAATGCCAACTATCCTTTGCGAAGGTGTAACTGACAACATTTACATCAAATGCGCAATAAAATCACTACACAGCAAAGTTCCGAGCCTTGGTTATGCTTCTATAACCAAAGCAAAGATCGAACTCCTATGCGGTTTTTACAACTACTCACCGACGGCTCAAGCCGTAACTAAGCTCACGGGTGGTGCAAACCCACTTAAGACCTTTATCGAGACCTATGGCATTACATTCGCTCGCTTCACAGCAGCAAGTATCGAGAGGCCCGTAATTGTCGTGGTAGATAACGATGCAGCTAACAACGGTTTGTGGAAAATGCTTCAGGAAAAGTTCGGCCTTGCAGGCGCGGACGGAAGTCATGATTTTTACCATGTTACGAAGAACCTATACGTCGTTCCAATTCCAAAGGTCGGTGGAGCCGATACGTTCATCGAGCATCTTTTCGATGCAAAAACGTTAGGGGTAAAACTGAACGGTAAGACCTTTGATTTTGGTCAAAAGGGGAAAAAGATTGCGCAAAACAAGTACGGCAAAATGGCTTTCGCGAAGGACGTTATCCGAAAACAACGTGCGAGCATCGACTTTTCAGGTTTTCTGCCTTTGTTGATGAACGTAGAGAGAGCGATGCTTGACCATAAGAAAATGCTCTCTGCGCAGAATGCTAAAGCTTAGACCCTAGTATCTTTCCAGAGTGTTGGCTTGGCCGCTAACTTCTTCAAGCGATGCAACGAAGGATTTCTCGAATGTATTTCAGCGCAAGGTTGTTCGTGCCACCCAATGTTGAAGGCGTTGTCGCGCTTGAAGAAGGTCATGCGGTGATAGGGCAAATTGGTATCAATCCACCACGCTAAATCCTGCCACGTCTCAAGGTCGGTTTCACCTGCGTTAACCCGTGGGACTACAATACAGGCAGCAGCGCCAGCATGGCCGTTTTCGTCCCTATGGTCCCAGATATGGTAAGCATGGTTCTTGGCATTGCCAGCACACATCAGGCCCTTCGCTGCACCGAAAGCGTTCAGCTTGGCGGATCGGAACCCTGAGCGGACAATCAACGGACCAAACTGCTCCATCAATGGCTCAAGGATATTCTCGCAAAGCTTGCGGCCTGTTTCGATGGCAAGATCAGGGTCATCAGGAATATTCAGAATGCCATATGCAACAGCGATCTCCGAATACAGAAATTGCCGCATTTGGAAGTTTCGGGAAAGCCGAACGCGGCCAAGTTGATCAAGTTTCCAGAAGGTATCACGCATGAACAATTATAGCATAAATTCAATACCCTGTCTCAAAAACTAACATCAAACGCGGGGATGAACCCGGGTTCAAAACGCCGTCAGTACTTGAATAGGCGGCAACCCATCGCACCACCGAGAGCGGGTGAGAACTTCACTTCAACGCCGCTAAAGTCGCGTTCCGCCGAGCCAGATGCCATTGCCGCGCCGTAGATCAAGCCAACCACTTCGACGGCATAGCTCATCTCTGAGCCTGAGACTGCCGCGAACACAACCGCACACATTTCGACGTAGTCCGTCAATGACGCCTGATTGAACCGCCCCTTGTTT
>DDMF01000131.1:0-1737 GCA_002340515.1 Rhodobacteraceae bacterium UBA2553
ACAAGGGGCGGTTCAAACCGTCCGCGCCCGGAACCAAACTCATCCGATCAGAGCGCAAAACATGAAGCTCCAACGGCGCACCATCTTCACCGGCAACCGCTTCAAGATAGCCATTCCCAGTCAGGGTTAACTGACCAAACAACGCCTCAAACAACTCTGCCCGACCTTGGGCCGCATTGGGGCGCGACAATAGATCCAGAATTGGATGCTCTTCATAGCGACGTTCCGCATCTTGCAACACAATCGGCAGTGCTGCTGCGGCTTCGGCGATCAGTTTAACAGAGCGAAAGCCAACTGGGTTCGCCGCAAATCCTGTTTTGGTCAGGCTGACCACATCCCGCGGGCTCCAAGCCACACGACCAGACCCCTGATAGGCGATGACGGGGCCGGTCGCAGATGCCTTGGTTTCTGGCACCACCTCTGCTCCGTCGCGCTTCAGAAAGTTAAAAACCATATTCAGGCTCTCCTCGCTTCAGGCTGCCAATTGGCAAGCCGTTCCCGGCCTGACACACGCATAGATGCGTCAGCCTAGGTAAATCTCGGTTCTTCGTGGGGTGGTCAGGATGCCGGTTCAATCTGCCGCGGTACCCTGCCCTTCGATGTTTTGCAATTTGCCAGAGAGGGTTAAAAAAGAGTTTAACCTAGCGTGCGCACCGAGGGTCTGCTCCAATTCGCAACAGGGGCAATCATCAACTCGTGTAGAGCCCAAACCAATGCATCAAGGCGATCAGGGCTGCCTTTGCCTTCGTAACCATTGGGAGTCATACGGCACATCTGATCTTCGAGGTCACCAAAATGGCCGACATGTAAGACCTTGCCTTGCTCGTAAAGCGCCGCAATGGGTTCTGCCCGCTGCGATTTGCCCCGACTGGCACGCACCGCACGATAAGGAACAGATGGGTCAATGGACTGGATCACATCCCGCACCAAATCCCCCCCCTGATTAACCTCGGCCACCAAACGATCCGCCTTATGTCGCTTCATCGCCTTTAACGCAGCTTGCGCCCACTCCGTTGGCGAGGCGGCTTGAACCGTCGCATCTTCGAGCACATAGGCTCTCCAATCCTTTGGATGCCCCTCCGTGACAGCCCCAACAACCACGATACCGCATTCATCAGACCCTTTGTTGGCCGTCACCGAGGGATCCACCGCGACAATGACCCTGTTAAACTCAGGCAAGCCTCCTTCATGCCGCGTGGCATCAATTGACTTAAGCGACCACATCGCGCCCTCAACATCCTCAAGCAACACCCCGTCAAGTTCCTGTCGCCCCAAATGTGACCCCGCATAGCGGTTTCGCACTTCCTCAAGGAAGCTCTTAGCGAGATAGGCCCGGTTTGCTTCTGTCGGAGCATGGGTGGTGATGGTTGATGGATTGGCGAGGATGTCTTTCAACACGCCAACATTGCGCGGTGTCGTCGTAATGACCTGACGCGGATGTTCCCCCAACCGTAGCCCGAACTGCAACATATCCCAGGTTTCCTCAGCCTTTTTCCACTTGGCCAGCTCATCCACCCAAGCCGCATCAAATTGCGGTCCACGCAACCCTTCCGGGTCGTGCGCGGAGAACACTTGAGCTATGGCGCCATTGGGCCAAACAAGCTGCTTCCGGGTCGCAATCCACTCCGGACGTCGGTCTGGAGGAGAGCAGGCAATAATCCCGCTCTCACCAAACACCATCACTTCACGCGTTTGATCAACCGTTTCGCCAATCAAAGCCACGCGCCGCGAGCGGCC
>DDMF01000131.1:1796-4070 GCA_002340515.1 Rhodobacteraceae bacterium UBA2553
GGGTCCATCGGCCCCGCGCCTTCGACTTCGGCACGAACCCACTCGGACCCGGCGCGGGTTTTCCCCGCCCCGCGCCCCCCCATAATGACCCAGCTACGCCAATCCCCTGATGGGGGAACTTGGTGAGGAAGCGCCCAAAATTCAAATATAAATGGTAGCGCCGCCAAAGCCCCATCGCTCAGGTCATTCAGAAACATCTCTTGTTCTTTGGGCGTCGCGCAAGCAAGCCAATCTGCGCCCGATCTCATCTCGGGACGCAACAAGGTCGAGCTCTGCTCCTCCTTGGTCTTTTGCGGTAATTTTGCCGGATTGCTCAAGTCGTTTCCTTTCATCAAATACGTTTTGCATGGCTTTACGAAGATCATTGGCTGTTTTAGCCAACCCTGCTGAACCTTCGCCTTTGCTCAACTCCGTCGCTTCCAACTGGCGCTCTAACTCCTTCAAAACACGAAAGAAGAGATCGTTTGCGATCCCCAAAAAATCAGGTGAAGATGCATCTTCTCCAAAAGGCGTATTTATGCTCATGTGTTCGTGTCTGCCTCTCATGCTCTTGTCCGCACAAGCGACATGAAAAAACGGCCCGAAGCACAAAGGCTTGGGCCGTGAATTCACGTCTTCTAGCGTATGACATAAGCTATGTGAGTGCGTGCGTTTCGTCAAATCGCCCTGCAGTCACCCCGCACGGCGCGTTAACTTCGCTGTATCAATTCGCGCGCTGCGCCTCGATTTCACGCCATTTGGCAACATTGGCATTATGCTCTTGCAAGGTCTTTGCAAATGCGTGCCCCCCGGTCCCGTCAGCAACAAAAAACAGAAATTCCGTTTGGTCTGGGTTAAGCGCAGCCTCGATCGCTTGGCGCCCGGGATTGGCAATCGGCGACGGGGGCAATCCATCAATCACATAGGTATTAAAGGGCGTTTCACGGCGCAGTTCAGACTGGCGCAACCCTCGACCAAGCACACCCTGCCCTTTGGTAATCCCATAGATCACCGTCGGGTCAGTTTGCAGCCGCATGCTCTTGTTTAGGCGATTGACAAAAACGCTCGCAACCTGACGCCGTTCAGACGCCACACCGGTTTCTTTTTCAACAATTGACGCCATAATCAACGCCTCTTCAGGCGTGTCATAAGGCAGGTTGTCCGCCCGTGCATCCCATGCGGACTTCAAAATATCCGCTTGGCTAAGCTGCATGGCTTTGATCAGATCGGCACGTTTTGCACCCGGCCGCACCTCATAACTATCAGGTGCAAGGCTTCCCTCGGCGGGAACATCGCTCATGTCACCAGACAAAAAGTCGGCCATTTTCAGGCTTTCAACGATTTGCCAGCTGGTCACACCCTCGGCGATCGCGATACGGTAACGGGTGTCATCTTCGTTGCGTTTGGCCAGATAGATATCCGGCAGCGCGCCTTCGACCTCCGCGGGCTTAAACTCGGTCGAAATCGAATATTCCTGCGTCGCAGGGTCAAGTTCACGCACCTGCAAAACAGCCGTCAACACACCAACACGATACAAGATCTCTGTGCCACATGTAGACGCCCCACCACGAGTAACAATATCCAGGATATCACTCATGGATGCCTCTTCGGGGATCAAGAACGAACCCGCTTTCAACAGGTGGGACTTTTCTGAATACTCGATCCCAACGCGAAAAATCGACGGATAGGTGATGGCATCAAGCTCGGACAACCGGTTCGACACCCGTGAAAAATTTGATCCCTTATCTACTTTCAGGCATACGGCTTGCGCCAAAGGCCCCGGTTGCGAAAACTCTCGTTTCCCCCAAGCGATCATCCCGACACCGATGATCAAGATCACGATGAGAAAGCTCAGCGCGTTAGACGCAATGTGACGCCACATCAGTCCGCGACCTTCCCCATGACAAGGCTGGCATTGGTGCCGCCAAAGCCAAAGCTGTTGGACAAGACAACATTAATCTCGCGCTTTTCAGCCTTGTTTGCCGCCAGGCTTAAACGTGGCTTTACTGCTGGATTATCGAGGTTGATGGTTGGCGGCGCGATCTGGTCGCGCATGGCCAGCACACAGAAAATCGCCTCCACAGCGCCCGCAGCCCCAAGAAGATGGCCAATCGAGCTTTTAGTTGAGCTCATGGTTACCTTTTCAGCAGCATCCCCAAGCAAGCGTTCAACCGCGCCCAGTTCCACGGTGTCCGCCATCGTCGATGTTCCATGCGCGTTGATGTAATCCACGTCAGCAGGCTCCAAACCAGCACGCGCAAGCGCGGCCTGCATCGCACGGAACCCACCATCACC
>DDMF01000131.1:4097-10826 GCA_002340515.1 Rhodobacteraceae bacterium UBA2553
CCATCACCGTCCTCGGACGGTGCGGTGATGTGGTAAGCGTCACCGGAAAGGCCATAGCCCAGCACTTCGGCATAAATCTTGGCACCGCGCGCCTTGGCGTGTTCATATTCTTCCAACACCACAATACCGGCACCCTCGCCCATAACGAAGCCATCACGGTCTTCGTCGTAAGGGCGGCTTGCCGCTTGTGGATCATCTTCGCGTTTGGTCGACAAAGCTTTACAAGCATTGAAACCTGCGATGCCAATCTCGCAAATTGCGGCTTCAGCGCCGCCAGCCACCATAACGTCGGCGTCCCCCAACTGAATAAGGCGTGACGCATCGCCGATAGCGTGCGCACCAGTAGAACAAGCTGTCACCACCGAATGGTTCGGACCTTTAAAACCGTATTTGATCGACACCTGCCCAGAGATCAGGTTGATCAATGATCCGGGAATAAAGAACGGCGACACACGGCGCGGGCCGCGTTCATGCAACAACACTGCAGTGTCAGCAATCGAACTAAGGCCACCAATGCCCGACCCAATCATCACGCCAGTGCGCAAACGATCCTCTTCGCCTTCAGGAAGCCAGTCGGCATCTTTTAGCGCCATCGCAGAGGCTGCAATTCCGTAGAGGATGAAATCATCAACTTTACGACGCTCTTTCGGCTCCATCCAATCATCCGGATTGAAGGTTCCGTCTGAACCATCGCCCAACGGAACTTCACACGCATATTTTGTTGTCACACGCGATGCGTCGAATTTCGTAATTGGACCAGCGCCCGATTGCCCATCTAGAATTCGTTTCCAGGTTTCTTCGACACCACATGCCAGCGGTGACACCATTCCCAGACCTGTAACTACCACTCGACGCATTTTGCAGCCCCTTTTCAGGTATTCTCATTGTTCCACGCTTGATAGCGCGGCACGGCATATCTGGGCAAGGCGTTTTCAACCAAACTGCGAAACCTCGCGCACCCAAATATCACGATAAATCAAAAGAAAACGGCGCCCCGCAAGGCGCCGTTTCACAATTAGTCACCTAGAAAAGCTTAAGAAGCTTCGGTGATGAACTTTACAGCGTCGCCGAAAGTTTGAATGGTTTCAGCTGCATCGTCAGGAATTTCGATGCCAAACTCTTCTTCGAAAGCCATAACCAGTTCAACGGTATCGAGGCTGTCCGCGCCCAGGTCATCGATGAACGAAGCCGATTCCGTTACTTTGTCTTCTTCAACACCAAGGTGCTCAACAACGATTTTCTTCACACGATCTGCGACGTCGCTCATGATAAATCCTCACGTTTTCAGGGCATCTGCCCTTTGCATTCCGGCCAAAGGCCATCTTTCATTTGGCCCAAATGGGCCGCTCAGTTTCCCGCGCGTCTAGCCGAGAACCCCTAGCATGTTTTAACAGCCGGGGAAAAACCTGCGCCGCCTATAACACATCACTAACAATAGGCAAACGCTTTCCAGCTTCAAGGGGTTGGGCAAGATGTCAGCCACCTATTTCCCATTACCCCATGAAATCAGATCATTGCCATACCACCGTTGACATGAAGGGTGGCACCGGTCGTATAGCCTGCCTCCGGAGAGGCTAAGTATAATACCGCTGCGGCGATTTCCTCCGCTTGCCCCATGCGAGCAGCTGGAATTTGCGCATTGATCTTGTCTTTCTGCTCGTCCGTCAACTTGTCTGTCATTGCGGTTGCAATAAATCCTGGTGCCACACAGTTTGCGGTGATGCCGCGACTTGCAACCTCATAGGCCATCGACTTGGTCATTCCGACCATACCGGCTTTGGACGCTGCGTAATTCACCTGACCGGGGTTGCCGGTTGCGCCCACGATTGAACTGATGTTGATGATTCGACCCCAGCGGGATTTCATCATCGGACGCATCACCCCACGACAAAGGCGCATCGTCGACGTCAGATTGACATTGATCACGCTGTCCCATTCTTCATCGGACATGCGCATGAAAATCTGATCTCGCGTGATCCCGGCGTTGTTTACCAAGATATCAACCGATCCCATCACTTCGATCGCCTGTTTTGGAAGCGCATCAACCGCTTCGCCATCAGACAGGTTGCATGGCAGAACATGCGCTCGCTCACCCAATTCGGACGCCAAAGCTTCCAAGGGTTCAACGCGCGTACCCGAAAGCGCAACATTTGCACCAGCCGCATGCAACGCTTTTGCAATCGCACCACCAATGCCGCCAGACGCGCCTGTAATCAGTGCATTTTTTCCAGTCAGATCAAACATATTACTTCCTTACTTCAAACTCTCAGCGGCTGCCATAACTTCGTCAGGAGCCCCCACTGCGCGGCATGTTACGTCCTTGGCAATCCGTCGGATCATCCCAGAAAGCGCCTTACCTGCCCCGATTTCCCAGATTTCTGTCACACCCTTTGCTGCCATCCAAGACACGCTTTCGCGCCAACGCACAGAACCCGTAACTTGTTCAACCAACAATGAGCGAATTACAGCAGGGTCAGAGATTTCGGCGGCACGCACATTCGCGACAAGAGGAACAACCGGGCGGTTCATATCCACCTCTGACAGGGCCTGCGCCATGGCTTCGGCTGCAGGCTGCATCAGTTCACAATGAAAAGGCGCGCTGACCGGTAGCAAAAGCGCACGACGCGCACCCTTTGATTTTGCAATCTCAAGCGCACGTTCCACGGCTTCTTTATGGCCAGAGACAACCACTTGGCCCGGGTCATTGTCATTTGCCGCCTGACACACCTGACCTTGGGCGGCTTCAGCTGCAACCGCAGTTGCTGCTTCAAAATCCAGCCCCAACAAGGCTGCCATAGCGCCAACTCCAACAGGAACAGCCTCTTGCATGGCTTTCCCGCGAATGCGCAGCAAACGCGCCGTATCTGCAATTGAAAGTGTTCCCGCAGCAGCCAGCGCCGAGTACTCACCAAGCGAGTGCCCCGCCACATAAGACGCGGCCTCCAGTGTAACACCCTCCGCCTCCAGCGCCTTCATCGCGGCCAAGGATGTAGCCATCAACGCGGGTTGTGCATTTTGTGTCAGTGTAAGGTCGTCTTGCTGCCCGTCCCAGATCAGGGATGAGAGCTTTTCGCCAAGCGCCTCATCAACTTCATCAAAAACAGCTTTCGCAGCAGGATAGGCATCGGCCAATGCCTTGCCCATACCAATTGATTGGGCGCCCTGCCCGGGGAATACGAATGCGCGGCTCATGGCCTCTCCCTCTCCCTTTAAACGTTCCTAAGGGGAATAGCCTGAGGGAGGATTGGGCGCAACGTGTTTAGGTTCCCGTGGGGCAAGTCATACCAGCATTAAGCGCTCGGATGCTTTGCATGTTCGCGCGCCAGATCCATAGAAATACGTTGCAGGAGCGGAAACAACAGATCTTCGGCACCTACGGCAATTTCCAATGCTTGGGGTGCATTGATGCGCCGGATATAAAGCACCGCATCCTCACCGGCTCGCTCGGGAGTGCTTAGAAACAGCTCCCCCGCGTCTCGCAAGGGAAGATCGACAGTCGGAACAAAGCGGCCATTCGCATGTCGGATGCCCCGACGCAGCTCTTGGCGTTCCAAATCTACCTGCATTTCGTCACGGCGATCATTTGCGCTCCCCCACACGGCGACGCCACCCAACAACCCAAACAAAACAGTCACTGAAATCTTAAATGACAGCACCTCTGGGTGAACAGATGTTCCGGGCAACAGCCATAACCCCGCCGCAACCAACAGCAAAATTGCACCAATATAGCGTGCAAACCCAAGTCCCAGACGTGTGAAAAAACCAGCCGCTTCCTGAGAGGTAATCATATAGCCCCAGCGGGTATGGGTCAGCTCTGGCCCATTGCTGTCCTGCCCTCTTGGCCTAACAACCTGAATACCTTCGACAAGTGCGCCCATTTTCTCACCCTCAGATTAATCCTTGCTTGCCGTTAACCATTTTAAATTAAGATGGCGGGAATGCGGCAGACCGCAGGCATTGTGTTGACGTTCTGGGGGTTTTCTATTGGCGGATCTAATTTCAGCTACGAAATCTCATACAAATCTATATCACGCCGAAGTCGGCTTGCATCTTCGCAACAGCCGTGTATAAGGCGCTGTCCTTTCCGCAAATACATCAATGCGTCGCCTCTCGTGTGTGGGTCGTGGAAAGGTTGGGCCACACTTTGAAGCGCGTCTAATGAACAGGAGCTAACATGCCCCTTTATGAGCATGTCTTCATCTCGCGTCAGGATCTTTCCAACACGCAAGCTGAAAACCTTGTCGAACATTTTGGCACAGTTCTGGCTGACAACGGCGGTAAAGTCGTTGAAAGCGAGTACTGGGGTGTCAAAACGATGGCCTACAAGATCAACAAGAACCGCAAAGGGCACTATGCCTTTCTGAAAACCGACGCGCCAGCCGCTGCGGTTCAGGAAATGGAACGCCTGATGCGCCTGCATGACGACGTAATGCGTATCCTGACCATCAAGGTCGACGATCACGCCGAAGGTCCGTCGGTACAAATGCAAAAACGTGACGAACGCGGCGACCGCCGTGGCCGTGACCGCTAAGTTCGGAAGGATCTAACCAATGGCTAGCAAACCGTTTTTCCGCCGTCGCAAAGTCTGCCCCTTCTCGGGCGACAACGCACCAAAGATCGATTACAAAGACACCCGTCTTTTGCAGCGCTATATCTCTGAGCGTGGCAAAATCGTTCCTTCCCGCATCACCGCCGTCTCGGCCAAGAAGCAACGTGAATTGGCCCGTGCCATCAAACGCGCCCGCTTCCTCGCCCTGCTGCCCTACACTGTGAAGTAAGGAGAACATCATGCAAGTTATCCTTCTGGAACGTGTGGCCAAACTTGGTCAAATGGGTGACGTCGTTGACGTGAAATCGGGTTACGCCCGTAACTTCCTGCTGCCGCAAGGCAAAGCTTTGACCGCATCAAAAGCAAACATTGCTAACTTCGACGCGCAAAAAGCCCAGCTGGAAGCCAACAACCTCGAAACCAAGAAAGAAGCCGAAGCATTGGCTGAAAAACTTGGTGGTCAGCAGTTCATCGTGATTCGTTCGGCTTCGGATGCCGGCGCCCTTTACGGTTCGGTCACCCCGCGCGACGCCGCAACGGTTGCCACCGAAGCGGGCTTCACCGTGGACAAGAAACAGATTTCGCTGCAAGCTCCGATCAAAGATCTTGGTCTGCACACTGTTTCGGTCAAACTGCACCCCGAAGTTGAAGTTGAGATCGACCTGAACGTTGCCCGCTCGGTAGAAGAAGCCGAGCTTCAGGCAAGCGGCAAATCGATCCAAGAACTGGCTGCAGAAGCAGAAGCAGAAGCAGAGTTTGAAATCGCCGAACTGTTCGACGAAATCGGCGCTGCTGCTTCGGATGATGACGACGACCACGCTCCCGCAGCTGAAGAAGCTTCGGAAGAAAATTGATCTTCGCGACATAAACATGAGGAAAGCCGCTCCGAATTGGGGCGGCTTTTTTTTGTCCCCTACCCAGAAATATCGAGACGTGCGAAAACCCACCAAGGACCAAACGCTTGCCATCGAATGGCATTGGGTTTTTTTCTGGATCAAAGCGCGGATCCGTCTGCCACAGGGCTTCGATTTTCATATTTGCGGCATCGCGCGTGGACCTGTCGGGCCATTCAACCCAGGCCAGAACAACTGTTTCCCCCGGGCCCAGCCTTCACCGCACGCCTGAAATCAGTCACCTCGCCTTCCGGCACATCATCCCCCCAGCATTCAACAACACGCGTCGCGCCAAACTCAATGAACACATCATCCATCTGTGCCGCGTGCGTGGTAAATTTTTCCTTGTTTGCGACTGGAACCGCCATCTGGTAACCGTCAACATAACTCATGTTCCACCTCCTTTTGATTGCGACAGTGTAGCATTTTGGGCTCCCGCCCAAATATCCTCAGCTGGGAGGTGAACATAGCAGAAGGTCGCCCATCTTGATCATCTCGCTTTAGTGTTGCACCAGACAGCGCTAGGGTCCTAGATATGACCGTATTTTCTAACCTATCCCGCCGTCACCTTTTGCTGCTTGGTATTGGGCTTACGCTGACCGCCTGCGCCCGTGGGCGGAAGGTCGACACATCAGCGCCCAAATCCACATCGGGATACAACCCACCTCTTTACCCCAATGAAACACCCGAATTGCGCGCCCAGATCAACAAATGGGCGGATTTTTATGACATTCCGCGAGCATTGGTGCACCGGCAAGCCATCCGTGAAAGCACACACCGGCCCTGGGCGCGAAATGGCCCCTATTGGGGGCTGCTGCAAATCCTACCGCAAACTGCACGGACAATGGGCCACCGCGGCCCTGCTAATGAATTATTAGACGCGGACACAAACCTGAAATACGCCGGGAAGTATCTAAAAGGCGCATATCTGGTCTCAGGTGGCAATATTGAGATGGCGATGAAATGGTATGCGCGCGGATATTATTACGAAGCCAAGCGGTTGGGCCTTTTGGTGGAAACCGGGCTGCGCTCCGGGTAAGGACGTACTTTCACAGGCAATTCGCTTTCTTTCTGCATTGGAGTCTGTTTTTAGCCGCCGCATACGGGTAAACTCATTTGAAAAGTTGGGGCTAGGCGATGAAGAATGTATTCCACGGGCGCAGTCAGGTGGCGCGCTCTGCACAGATTGAGGCTCCGGTTCGGCTGGAACGCTTTTCCAGAGTGGCCGACCACGCTTCCATGGGGCGGATGTCGTACCTTTCAGAGCTATTGAACCGCCCCTTGTTT
>DDMF01000114.1:0-877 GCA_002340515.1 Rhodobacteraceae bacterium UBA2553
GTTGGGAGGGCATCAAGAGCGCGTTTTTCAACTATCACCCAGCGGGCATCATTTATTCTAATTGGGATGGGATAAGCGGCTGGTTCGGCCAGAAATGGGACCAAGTTAGAACCACTTTCACCACCAAATGGGACACTATCAAAGCCGTTGTTGCGGGCTGGCCCAAGGCGTTTCGCCAGTTCGGCATTGATATGGTGCAAGGGCTGATCAACGGCCTGAAATCCAAGCTGGCTGACCTGAAAAACAGTGTGACCGGCATGGGGGCCAGTGCCGCGAGCTGGTTCAAGGATAAGCTGGGCATCAAAAGCCCGTCACGGGTGTTTATGGGCTTTGGGGGCAACCTGTCAGAGGGCTTGGCGATTGGTATCAATAAAGCCGCCGGAGGTGTGTTTGCCAGCCTTGAGCGCATCCGTAGTGGCATCACGGCCCCGATCAAAGGGGCCGCGACAATTGGCGTGGCATCGGCTGCTATTGCGGGCACTTCCCCGGCGTTTGGTCAGGCTGCATCCCAAGTGCAAAACCTGTTGGGCGGCGGCGGTGGATCGCGCGGGGGCATCACATATGCGCCAACATATAACATCAAAATCGGTGAAGGCACCGCGCCGGACCTTGAGCAATGGATACGCGACCTTTTTGACGAACTGACCCGCGAACAACAACGCGATTTGGAGCGCCTTCTAAATGACTGATGTTGATATGATCTTGGGCGAATTTGAGTTTCGCATTCAAACCGCCGCGTTTCAGTCTCTTGACCGTCGCCACCGCCAGAACAAAGCGGTGTTAAAGCGCATAGGGCGCAAGGCCGCGTCCCAGCACATCAATACAGAGCTGGGCACCATTAAGCTTGCGGGCCACATTCTGCCCCACTGGAACGGCG
>DDMF01000114.1:916-11067 GCA_002340515.1 Rhodobacteraceae bacterium UBA2553
GGGGGCAAATGGACCGGCTGCGCGCAATGGCTGACACGGGCAATCCATTCACCCTGATTGATGGTTTTGGCAAGAACTGGGGGCTGTGGGAGATTGTCGAAGTGGGCGAAAAGGCCACTGACTATTTCAATGGCGCACCCCAGCGCATTGATTTTGATGTTTCCTTGCAAGAATACGGCGAAGATCAGGGCGGGTTGGATTTCCTCGCACTGGCCGCGTCTGTTGTTTCCCGTCTGATATAAGGGGGCTATTTATGCGTTATCTCACCCAAAAAGGCGACGTGCTGGATGCTGTTTGTGCGCTGCATTACGGCGTTGGCAATTTTGACCTCGCCAAGGTCTATGACGTTAACATTGGCCTAGCAGCGCATGGGCCAGTATTGCCTGCCGGTGTTGAAATCGAGTTGCCAGAACAGGTTGCACCACAGACCCAGACCGACATGATTAGGCTGGTTGACTGATATGAAACCAGATTGCGCAATTTTCGTAAACGGAACAGACATTACGGGCAAAATCCGCGACCGACTGTTAAGTCTAACGGTGAATGATGCGGCGGGGGTCAAGTCTGACACGGTGCAAATCGAGTTAGACGACCGGGGCAATCGCATTGCAGAACCGCCGGACGGGGCGCTGATTGGCATTGCCATGGGCTACAAAGGCATGCCGTTGGTGCCCATGGGGCTGTTTGTGCTGGATGGTATTGATTATCATCTTGCCCCTGATCGGGTGATTTTGCGCGGTAAAGCCGCCAATTTCGGTGGGTCATTGAAAGAGCAAAAGACCCGCAATTGGGACGATAAAACCATTCTGGAAATTGTCGAAACCATTGCTGGCGAACATGAGCTGGCCGCAAAAGTGGCTGAGGCATACCAGCCGTTCAAATATGATTATCTGGCCCAGAAGGCTGAAAGTGACATCAATTTCCTGAACCGCATTGGCAAGCCACATGATGCGATGGTGACAATCAAAGAAGGAACATTGCTATTTGTTGGCCGTGGTGAGGGCAAATCCGCCAGCGGTAAACCTTTGCCCCAGACATGGGTTTACAAAAACCAACTCATGCCCGGTTCGCGTGTCACCAAAAGCAAAGCCAACACCTATAAGTCAGTGCAGGCGCTATGGCACAATAAAGAGACAGGCGAGAAAGAGGCCGTGACCGTTGGGGATGGTGCGCCCATGTTTCAGATCACACACCCTCACGCGACCGAAGCCGAAGCCAAGAACGCTGCAAAGGCCAAACTGGACGAAGAGACGCGAAAATCCCACTCCATAATGTTGAAGCTGGTGGGCAATCCAGTCTATCGGGCAGAGGGCCAGTTATTAGCCATAGGGATGCGCCTTAACATTCCGGCGGTATGGTCGATCACCGGCGTAACGCACCGCCTGTCTGGGGGCGGCTACACCAGCCAAATAGACGGTGAGTTACCCAAGTAAGAGTGAGATTGCCAGTAGGATTTAAAATGTGCCACAGTAAAAAAAATCGCGGTCCGGTCCATTGCCTCGCGAGGGGCAGCGCCCCTTACCACAGATCCGGCTGGGCAATCATCACCCAGAGAATCGCCAGCATCGCCGCAAAGGCCGGAAATCCAAAGGCAAACCAGATGCGGTAAAGGCGATGATAACGGGGCGGAAGCGGGGTATTATTAGCGGCTGCCGCGCGCGCCAAATCCCGCAGTTGAATTTGGATCCAGACCACAGGCAGCCAAAATACGCCGACAACAATGTAAAGCTCAATCGCCGTCAGAATCCAGCTTTCGGTCAGATCCCATCCTGTTTCCAATGCTAAAAGCACCCCGGTAATGGGTTGGACAATGGCGGCAGTGGCGGTGAACAGCGTATCGGCAATCACCACAATCCCGGCCACATGTGCGATCAACGCCGGGTCACGAGAACGTTGCGCCATCACCATGAAAAACGCGATGCCTGCGCCCGAGCCCATCAACACGGTTGCCCCAAGAATATGCGCCCAGCGCAGGACCAACAACCACTCCATCAGCGGCGCTCCAACATCATGTGAAGGGCAAGTGCGGCAAGGATCGCTGGCAGGATTTTCACAAGTGGCCCAAGGGGATCGAGCCAAAGCGCCGGGGTCACGACACTGGCTGAAATAAGA
Organism: Rhodobacteraceae bacterium UBA2553; assembly: GCA_002340515.1. GTDB lineage: Bacteria > Pseudomonadota > Alphaproteobacteria > Rhodobacterales > Rhodobacteraceae > Aliiroseovarius. Next base: position 3,029 of record DDMF01000114.1, read on the forward strand.
TAGATCACACTGACGGCAATCATGCCCAAACAGGCGGGCCTTGCCCATGCGCGCCGCAGTAAAGCGAACCCCAAGCCAACGTCCACCACGGCCCAAAAGAGCACCGATACCAGCGCCAGCCCTCTGGGCCATCCGACCTGGATCAACACCTCAGAGGCGGGTGTTAAAGACCACATGCCGATCAGCCCGGAAGCCATCCAGAAGAGTGCCAAGCCCAGTACCATAAGGGGCATCAGCAAGCCCACACGTGCTTGCAATCTATGTTCCGCACCTGCCGAAAGCGCCGCTAAGGTCGCCGCGATTCCCATCAAGGGTTCTCCAAATTCCGCATAGGGTTTCGGATCACCACGCACGCCTTCCGCCAGCACTTTGATCGCTGACGAGCGCAGCGGGGAGCGCCACCCGAGCCGCCCCAATCCATCGGCGACTTTGCCCACAAGAGGCAACAGAAAGCGCGGCATTGGGATCGTCAATCGCGCGGGTGCAAACCCAAGCCACCTGCGATGGGCGGCAACTACTTTTAACAGGCTGTGCGAGGTCTCTTCGACAAGATCAAACGCGCGGCCCGGTGGCAATACCCCCGCCAAGGCCTCGTGCACCACACGGGCCAAATCTGTCACTGCAAGGGTCTGAATGGGCGCACGGCCCATCGCAATGGGTTGCACAAATGGCACCGCCGCCAATTGCCGGATCAGGGCCGTGCCNNATCACCAAACCGGGGCGCAAAATCCACGCGGGTGCGCCAGAGGCCAAAAGCGCCGCGTCCCCGGCCGCTTTTGATCGGAAAAACGCTGTGCTCGCATCCGCAGACACCCCGGCGGCTGAGATTTGGACGATGCCAATGTCACGCGTCTCCGCCACTTGGGACAGGGCCAGCAACATATCGTGGTGTACGGCATTCAGATCATCCGCGCCGCCGTCCTGCAAGGCGCCTGCGCAATTCACCACGGCATCAATCTCTTGCAACACCGGTTGCCAAGCGGCCGGTGTGATCAGGTCGCGCAGGTCTTTGATATGCCATGTGAGATCTGGAAATGCGCGCAAGGCGGTGGCGCGGTCCCGACCGAGCCCGGTGACGTTATGCCCGCGCGCCAGCAAATCACGCACAACCTCAGCCCCGATCAGCCCATAGGCGCCCAAGACCAGAACCCGTTTCATGGGGTCTTGCCTTGATCCGATGCCCCGGTCTGCGACTGCATCGCCGCCCAGCGATTGAGCCACGCCAGCCCTGCAAGCGACAGGCCAAGAGCAAGGAAGGAGAACACGCGCATCAACCCATCAAGGCCGGAAATATCCACCAAGAACACTTTGGCGACCGTCAGCGCAATGGCCCCCATCGCAACGCGGCGCAACAGATCCGACCGGCGTGCGATGGCTTGATAAAGAAGTGCTGCCCCCAAGGCCAACATGGCCACGGTGTAGGTATAAAGCTCGGGCTGCAGCATCGGTTCTTGGGCCAGATAAGCGCCGCGCCAGAAATGCGCGATGCTGGTGATCCCCCACAAAAGTGAAAGACCGGCCGCAGCGGCACCTAAACCAAGGCGCAGTTTTGCAGGCAGATGTGGCATTTTCCACGCCACCGCGACGAACAAGGCAGCGGGCAGAAGATAGGCAATCGCCAGCGTGTTCACCAGCGGCCAACCAAGGATCTGCGCATTGTAATGCTCAAACGGGAAGCCAAGAACCAAGGCGACCAACAGGGTGCCAACGCCGCCCAAAGCAAACATCCCGCCCAGCGCCATACGCACCTTGCGCATAAAGCCCGGCAATTTCATCCGCCACGCCTGAACGGAAGCGGACAACAGCCAGACCATCGCAATCAAGGTTACATTCCAATGGGTATCACCGCTCACGTTCAACGTGTCCAACCAACGGCGCAACATCATCATCACAAACACGGCAAACAGCGAGACCACCGCGCTTTCTATTGTGATCAAAGCATTTTTGCGGTTGCGGTCCTGCCCCAAGACCCAAGCGGCGGCCAGCGCGCCAAGGGTGACACCATAGGTGGCGATGACTTCAAGCAGCGGGCCATATTCATGCCATGTCAGCCCAAGGATAAACAACAAAGTACCCGATACCAAGATTGTGCCCACGACGGTAAACCAACTGAGCAACGGCAGGTCAAAGCGTCGGTCAATCACGACCGAAGCCAGCACCGTCAGCGCCAAAGCCACCGTCAGGCCAGAGCTCGGCAAAACCAGCGCCATTGCATAGCTGATCAACCCGAGGGCTGAGATCAGCACCAACGACAGGCGCATCCGGTCTGCGTCCTGCGCACGCGCAAAGCGTTCGACTTTGACCACCATCAGCGCGGCCAAAGCGATGGCCACCACGGCCCATTCAAAATCCCCCATAAAGCTGGATGGCCTCCAGCTGATATCGAGCGAGATCATTGCAGCAGGAGCGATAAGCGCCGCCGCCAACGCCCAGACGCGTGGGTGTTTGGCCGATGTCAGGCTGCGCCATGTGGCAATCACGCCGAGCAGCGCGCCCATTGCGACCAACCAAACAGGCGTCCAGAATTGCGTGTTTCCATTGCCCTCAATCGCGGCGACATCTGACAAGCGATAGACACTGCCATAATTTGCTGCCTCAATCCAGATCAGCGCGATGAGGCCCAAAGAGGGAAGCAGCGGTAAATCCTCCATCGCGTTCGAAGATTTCGCCCAGATCGCCATGCCGGCGGCCAGCGCTGTCATGGCAAAGGCAGACAACCAAAACTCCGCCGCACCCGCTTGCGAGCTGGCCAAAAGCCACAGCACGGATCCCGCCATTGCGGCGTGTAACAGCATCATACGGCGTGGCCAGTTTTTCGGATCAACGCGGTGAGCGATACACTCCATCAGTCCGCGCCCCGGAAGGGCTGGCACCAAGCGCCAGCCCATCACAATCAGGGCGGCAAAGGGCATGAGCAGCGCAAAAGCAATCACCCATTCCACACGCGCATCTGCCACCACAACAAGCGGTGCGATCAGGACATATCCCAGCCCAAGCGACAGCACTGACAGCCATTTCCATTGACGATAGGTATCAATCGCCAGCCCCACCAAAGTGACAATCGCAAGATAGCCCACCACCGGCGAGGCATCGCTGTTTCCGCCCAGCAAAAACGGCGTCACAAAGGCGCCAACAATCCCCACAGCCGCCAACAGCGGCCCGGTCAACCAGCCAAGGACAATGGCGCCACCCGCCACACATAAAAGCCCGGCAAATGTCGTTGTCGGCCCGATCAGCCCGTACATGTGGCGCGCCGCCAGGATCCCGGCAAATAGCGTAACAATCCCTGCGCCAGAAAAGACTGACGGCAAAAACGCAACGGGGCTGTTTTCATCATCCCCCCAACGCTTGCGCATATATTCGCCACCGCCGACCAATGCGGCCCCAAAAGCGAGCGAGGCCAGAACCCGCGCAAAGGGCGGCAACAGGCCGTTTTCGATGCCATATTGCACCATGAAAATCCCAGCCAAAGCCAAGGACACAGCGGCCACGGCATAGACCCAGTTTTGCACAATCCAGGCGACAAATTTATCAAAGGGCAGGTCCGTTTTCACGGCACGCGGCGTGGGGGCCGAGGAGGTCTTGGCAGGAGGGGTCTTTGTGGGTGTTGATGTCGTGGATTTAGAAGAGGGACTTGATTGCCATGGATTGCTGGCAGAGGCCAGAGCGCGCGCATTCGGCGTCTTCGTCTCCTTCGGCCCAGCGCCCGCAGCCTCTGCGTCGTGACGTTGGGGAGCATCTGCCACAGCATCAGGCCCAGAGAACGTCGATATCCGTTCACCTGAGGACAGCCGGGATTCTGCGTCCGACAATCGGCGTTTCATCCCTTCAAGGTCGCGCTTTTGATTGCCCCCTTGGATCAACAAATAGATGACGCCGATCGGCAGGCCCAATCCGTAAAGCCCCGCTAACAATACTAAAAACGCTTCCATCACCCACTCCTAACAATACCTGCGGCAGATTAGGCGCAGATGGGTGGGAAAGGCCATAGGGGAATACCTGACCCCTTTCTCAAAGTGGATTTTGTCAGCCTTTCGCGCCAAACAATCCGGTCAGCGCCCGCTTGACGATATGCGTGACCGATGGGCGAGAGGTGACCACAAAGGGGATCGGGCGGCACACCTCAATCGCGGCGACGCCGACACGTGCGGTCAACGCGCCGTTCACCACACCTTCGCCAAAGCGGCGCGACAGTTTTGAAAGGACACCACCGCCAGCCAATGATCCCAACAGATCATCGCCCACCGCCACGGCCCCCGTCGCCACCAAATGCGTCATCACAGCGCGCATCAATCGCCAGCTGCCAAAAGTGCCCGCACGGCCACCATAGATTTCCGCCACCCGGCGGATCATTCGGATGTTTGACGTCAGCGCAGCCGCCACATCGGCCAGCGCAATGGGCACAATCGCCGTGACCGTGGCCACTTGGCGCGCGGCGGCTTCCACCTCGCGCAATGCGGCTTGATCCAACGGGACCATTAATTCAGCCTCGGCCATGCCCAGTAGCGCATCCGCATCAAAGGCATCTGGTTTGCGTTCGGTAAGGCGGGTCAGGCCCCATTTCAATTCAGCCCGCCCCGCATAAAACCGTTCGACCTTTGCCACAACCAAACGCGCTTCGCCCAGATCTTGGTGGGTCAACGCCCGCGTCACCTCGCGCTGCAATCCGTCCACACGGCGCAGGCGCAGCAACGCAAAGGCTTCCTTCAGCGCAAGCGCCAGCAGCACCAGCAAAAACGCACCCAAAAGCGCCAAGGCCCCCATGCCAAGATAGGGATTGCGGGCAATCAGCCCGGTCACAAAGTCATAAGCTGCAACCGATAGGACAAACCCCACAAGAGACACGAGAAGCCCCCAGAACCAACGCCCCAACCGTGAAGGGCGCCGCGCCGTGATGGCCACAACGCTTTGCATCGCGGACCCTGTTGGTATCGGCAAATCCACCTCTGGCACTGGTGGCACATCCGCCGGGCTAGGGGTTTTCTCATCCTCCAGCTCAAACAATACCGGTCCCTTTGCGGGTTTCTTAAGATCCGTCATTGCTCTCGGCTCCATTCGTATCGGATATCGGGCAAGCCTTCGTCGTTGCCCGCGCCATTGGTGCGGCCCCGCTCAGAAAACCCTTCGCGCAGATAAAACCGCTGCGCGTCTTCATTGGCGGTAAATGTAAACAATCCCAGCGCCTTAACGTCAGATTTTGCGGCATCCAGAAGCAGTTTCCCAACCCCGTAACATCGCATTCCGGCGGCAACATAAAGCGCGTGAACCTCCCCTGCGTCCCGCGCCAAAAAACCTACCAAACGTGACCCTTGGCGGGCCACAGTCACCCATCCGCGCGACACCATCATACGGGCAAAATACTTCTCTGCGGCCCGAGAATGCACGCGGGGCATCCAAGGGGTCGCCGCATTCCAGTGGCTTAGGATATTGGCAATGGCACTGACATCATTTTGGGTGGCGGGTTCGATTTTCATAACCGGTCTCCGATCAGAAATTCCGCCGCTTTATCAAGCCGGATATGGGGTGGCCCCTCGCCCGGTTTCAGGCTGACATCAGCCGGCGCAAAGCGCATGATTTGATAGTCCGCATCCAGCCAATCCGCATCGCCATTTCGCGCAGGCGACAAAAGGCGCGCGGGGTCTTCGGGCAGATCGCCGGGGTAGAAGGCCGCAGACTTTCCGCTGTCACGCAACCGCCCCCGCACGCAGTCCAGCGCGCTTCCCTTGTGATCAATCGTTTCCTCGACCGTGGTACGCAGCGACGCAATCGACATGGCGGCCGTCTTGGCCCCAGCGAAATCCGCACGGTCACGGGCATCACGCAAAAGCGCTTCGGTAATTGCGGTCAGGCGGCCGTGTTGGGTGTGGTGCAAATGGTCGGCTTTGGTGGCGGCAAACAAGATCCGTTCAACCCGTTTTCCCATAAACAGCTGGCTGAGAAAGGCGTTTGAACCGGGGCGGAATGCGGTCAGAATTTCCGACATCGCGCGGCGCAAATCCTCAAGCGCGGCTGGCCCCGCATGGATGGCCCCAAGCACATCCACAAGCACCACCTGACGGTCGATTTTTGAGAAGTGATTGCGGAAAAATGGCTTTACCACGCGCGATTTATAGGCCTCAAACCGGCGTTCAAATTCACGGTACAATGACCCGCGCAAGTTTTTATCCGGCGCCGGAAGCGGCGCGAAGGTCAGCGCGGGGCTGCCCTCCATATCGCCGGGCAGTAAAAATCGCCCCGGTGTGCAATCGGAATAGCCATCTTCGCGCGCTGCTTTCAGATACTCGGCAAATCCCATAGCCAATGATTTCGCCACGGGTTCATCCAACCTCTCTGTGCTGTCGACCACTTGGGCCGCCGCCAAGAACGCCTTTGCCTGATCGCGATTTTCGATGCGGGCCAGCGTGTCACGCGCCCAATCCGCGTAAGACAGATCAAGCAAACCTAGATCCAAAAGCCACTCGCCGGGGTAATCCACGATGTCCAGATGCACGGTGCGTGGGCCGCGCAGCCCGCCAATCATCCCGCCCGGTTGCACCCGAAACGACAGGCGCAATTCTGACGTGGCACGGGTTGAAGCGGGCCATTTCGGGGTCGGGCCGGTCATCGCCGCCAGATGGGTTTCATAGTCAAACCGCGGCACGGTATCGTCGGGCTGGGGTTGCAGGAACGCGGTTTGAATGCGCCCATCGCTGGCGGCAATCAGCGACGGCATCCGCCCCCGGTTCATCAAGTTCGCCACAAGCGAGGTGATAAACACGGTTTTGCCCGCACGCGACAGCCCGGTCACGCCCAGTCGGATCACAGGTTCAAACAGCGCCTCGCTGGTGGCGTCGCCCATCGCCTCTATCTGACGCGAGATACTGTCTGCGATGTCGCCAAGCCCCACGGTGCTCTCCTTTTTTTCTACGGTGAAGATATGGGCGCGCGGCGGATTTCGCTAGGGGGGATGCGCGCTTTCCTTGCGGGGAGAGACCGCGCGCCAGTCCCCCTTCTGTCCCCCGTCCTGTCCCCCTTGCCGCGCACCCGCACATTCGCTATTGCGGCCTTATGCCCAGATACGCTTTGAAAATCGACTATCACGGTGCCGGACTTGCCGGTTGGCAGCGCCAGAATGATCGCCCCTCGGTGCAGGGCGCGATTGAGGCGGCTTTGGCCAAACTGGAACCGCGCGCGCATAATATCGCCGCCGCCGGGCGCACGGACGCGGGCGTGCACGCCTTTGCCCAAGTGGCCCATTGCGATATGGAGCGGGATTGGACGCCTTTTCGCCTGTCAGAAGCGTTGAACTTTCATCTTCGCGAAGACCGGGTGGGCATTGTTGATTGTGTGCAAGTATCGGATGAGTTTCACGCGAGGTTTTCCGCCACGGAACGGCGTTATATGTTTCGCCTGATCAGCCGCCGCGCGCCTTTGACCCATGATCTGGGATTGGCGTGGCATGTGAAATATCCTCTGGATGCGCAGTTGATGCAGGAAGGGGCGGATCGTCTGATTGGCCAGCATGATTTCACCACCTTCCGATCCACCATTTGTCAGGCGCAAAGCCCGGTGAAGACGCTGGATGAGTTGCAGGTTGAGGAAATCACCCGCCCCAATGAGACCGAGTTTCGGTTCCACGTGCGTGCCCGGTCGTTTTTGCACAACCAAGTGCGGTCCTTTGTTGGCACGCTTGAGCGGGTTGGAACGGGGGCGATGACCCCTGATGACGTGACCAAAGCACTTGAAGCGCGCAGCCGTGCCGCCTGCGGGCCCGTTTGTCCGCCGCATGGGTTGTATCTTGCGGGTGTGACCTATCCGAATGATCCGTTTGTGCGGGATGAAGTGTAAGGTCGGCTGACATTAATTTTACGGCTCTGTAGGTCTGCATTTCTGACTTTACCGACCTTCGCTTCGACAGCCCCGAACTTGTTTTACGCACTCTGCAGCACTACTTGGTAAATGTGTGATCTAGCAAAGCGTGTGGTGTCAAAGTGACTGAAGATAACAACAAAGTAAAATTTAAGCGCATTATTCTGGCTTACTGAACCGCCCCCAGTTTG
>DDMF01000113.1:0-1379 GCA_002340515.1 Rhodobacteraceae bacterium UBA2553
CCTCATCCGGCAATGGGCCGATCTCACTCCAGCCGCTTGGCCCGTTCTGCCACACGCTGAACCATCGAAACAGTTGCACCGCCCGCTTGCCTTATCCCGGCCCCTGCGATCTCAGCATTCGACCTCGTCCCAAACCGTGCCCGCGCCCGTGACCCTTTGGTGCCAAACAAACCCTTTGCGAACCCGCCGGGACCGGGAATGCTTGGTGGTCCGGCCATCATGAAGTTGCCGGAGATCGAGCGGACGATCAGCGGGGTAGCGATGATCATGCCGCCTGCGAGGAAAATCATCATGAAAAAGGGTACCAGCGCGCCGATGTTGCTCGCGCCGGAGGGATCCCCGAGTTCGGTCATGAGTGAGCGTGACATTCCGACGACGGTGGAAAACACGCCAGCGATTACGAGGGGGTAGAGCGCGTAGGATACTGTGCTGGACAGCCAGCGGTGGAAATAGTCCTTGCTGACATCAAACAGCGAAAGCGCGATCATGATTGGAGCGATGCCGATCATGAAAGCCAGCATGATTTTGGCGAAGATCAAGACAAGGCCGCAGAGCGCGCCGATGACGCCTAGGAGGAATGCGCCGATTGCACCGATGAGGGCTCCGGCCATCCAATGCATGTTGTCTCCTGCGGCGTTCAGGTAGTCGCCAAATTCTTCGATGAGATCGTCGAAGGCCTCGGCAAAGTATGATGCACCTGCACCGCCGCCGCCAAGCCCTGCCACCATGCCGCCCGCGAGTTGGCCGAGCCCAGCGATCAGGGCACTCGCCACCGCGTTGAATTGCACCCAGTTCATCGCAAAGAGGGAGATCAGCATGAGCTTGAGGGCAAACCAGAAGGCGGTCCGCCCATCCATGGATTTGTACTGAAATACCATGTTGAGAAACACGCCGATCACCGCGAGTGTTGAGGCTACAGCGATGATGCCGCCCAGCTGACCAGCGACGTTGCCAAAGGTGGTTTGGGCCGCGTCGTCCAGAAAGTTGTCGGTTGTCTCTACCATCCACGTAACAACGCCCATCAGTTCCTCCTTGGTTGGATTTAGGCGCTGTCACCAGTGCGCCGTTTCAGAAAGGCCTTCAGGATGTGCTCACCGTCGAAATCCGGCACGACCGAGACCAGCTCCCAACCATCCTGACCAAGGGCCGTCAGCTGCGCTTCGATCTTCGGTGGCTTTGTCTTGGCGGTGTTGATCAGTTCAATCTTGTATTCAAACATGGGCTGTTTCCTTTGAGTGGGCTGGATCAATCGGCAGGTAGAATTCGGTGATGCCGCGCGCGCCTTCATGGCGACCGGCCTGGATAATCACATCTATTGAGCGGGTGATGTAGTCGTTCATGTCCTGATAGGTCATGGGCACGTCGGTTTTCAGGGCGGC
>DDMF01000113.1:1412-2873 GCA_002340515.1 Rhodobacteraceae bacterium UBA2553
ACGCTGAACCGCCAGCTGAGGTGTTTCAGCGTGCAGCGTGGTGAGTGAGCCACCGTGGCCGGTGTTGATCGCCTCGAGGAATGTCATGGCCTCTTTGCCGCGCACTTCGCCCAGGACAATACGGTCTGGCCGGATACGCAGGGTGGAGGTCAGCAGGACATCAGCGCTGCGCGTAGCCTCATCGCGATCAGACATCAGCGTCACGACATTGGGCTGCGTCGGACGCAGCTCGGCGGCCTCTTCGATCGTGATGATGCGCTCGTCGGCGGGCACGAAGGAGAGGATCTTGCGCGCCGTGACGGTCTTGCCGGTCGAGGTGCCGCCCGAGACGATCATGTTGAGCTTGTGCGCGACGCAGAACTTGATCGCCGCGTCGATGTCGCCGATGGCAACGACATCGCGCAGCTCGGCATTGCGCTTGTGTCTTGCGCCCTCGTTGCTGCGTTCTTTGCCAAAGAGATACGATAGCTTGATTTGCTCCAATGGCAGGTCCGCAAAGAATCGCAGGGAGATCGCGTAACCGCCATCAACGGCGGGAGGCTGGATGACTTGCGCGCGGATTGGGCGGTCACGGTAGGTGATGCTGACCGACACGATGGGCTTGGTCCGGCTGAGCGTGGTGTTTGCGGCCGAAGCAATCTGATTGCCCAGGTCTTTGATTTCGTTGGGCGAGAGCGATCGATTGACGGACCGCATAAAGTGATCCCCCTGAAACTCCGCCCAAAGCGTACCGTCGGGATTAATGCAGAGCTCAATCAACTTTGGGTCACGCGCCTCGGGGATCTTGTCCATCGAGCTTTGCAGATAGCTGGCCGCCATTGCTAGAAAATCTCCAGATCTCGGTCAACCATCACGGTGACGCGGGCACCTTGATCGACATAAATCACTGGCGAAACGGAGAGATATTCGCCGATCACGCTTTGCGCGCTGTCCTGAAGGTCTTCGCCAATGCCCTCGAGGACATCTGAGGCGATCTCATCTTCGGTGTTCTGGGCTGCCACGGCGGGCAAGGCTCCGATCAGAGATATCAGGGCAGCGGACCCAAATCGTGTTCCAAAGCGGCTGTCGACGAAACCGGTCGTGCCGGACCGCCCCAGTTCATCACCACCGAAGGCGCTGATTTCGACGGTCTGGTTGCTGGGCAGAATGATCCGGTCCCAGGCGATCGTCACCCGTTGCTGCGCTATGTCGAGGCCGGATTGATACCGCCCGATCAGACGCGCGCCGCGCGGAATCAGGATCCGCGAGCCGTCATAGGCGTGGATATCTTCCGATACCATCGCGCGGACCTGACCTGCGAGCGAACTGTCGATCGCTGTCTCGAGCACGGCCTGGATCATCGTGCCCTGAACAACGGTGTTTGACGGGTTCACGATCAACTGGGCCTGCGTCACCTCAGCGGGTTCAGCGCCATTGCGGACAAATTCGGTGTCACCATCAAGCCGCCGCTGCTGCGCGGCG
>DDMF01000113.1:2881-4991 GCA_002340515.1 Rhodobacteraceae bacterium UBA2553
GGCGGTTTCATTGTTGCCGCCTCCGGTGCCGCCAAAGGCGATGATAGGACTGGCGATGCGGGCTTGGAGTTCCTCAAGTTCTGCTTGCCGCCGTCGCTCGAGCTCCTGAAGGCGCAGTTCTTCGGCCGTGGGGCCGGTTGGTGCGGGCGTGCGCGGCGTTTCCAGGCGTGCAAGCTCTAGATCGTTCTGCAGTCGCTGGATTTGTCGGGCACGTTCTTCCAACTCTTCGCGCAAAGCGGCTTGCGTTGCTGCCGCCTCGCTTCGCAGGGCATCGATCTCTGCGCCCAAGGTATCCAATGCCTCGAGGTCGACGGTTGGGGCTTCAGGCGCAGGTGCGTCGCGCAGGGCTTCGAGCTCGGACCGCATGGCGTCCATTTGCGCGCGCAGCTCTTCTGTTTCGCTGACTGCTTGCGGCTCCGGCGGCGGGGTTGTGTCTATCGGTGCAGGCGTGGGCTGGAGCGCACCAAAGCCCGGTCCCGCCGCTTGGAACTCATCCGGTGAGGCTGTTTCAAGGCTGTCGGGTTCAGAGCCGCCAGAGAACAACAGCAAGAGAACGCCAAGGGCCGCGATTGCCGCAACGCCGAGGGCAATAGTGACAGTCGACGGCCGCGCCTTTCGGTTTTGTGGTTTGCCTTCAAGCGCTTCGAGGCGCTTCTTAAGCTCGGCTGTTTCACTCATTGTGATCTGCCTCGCTCATCTCTTGGACGCAGATCTCGTCCTCGCCGAGCCTGAGAACCCATCGATCGCTGACACCTGACACACGGATCACGCCGTCTGGCCGCGCGAGCGAATTCACGCTGCGCTCATTGCCTTTTGACCAGCGAAAGATCGCAGGTAGCGGCGCGTTCGCGGCAAAGCGGAAATAGGTGAAGGTGCCGTCGTCCCAGATTTCTCGCGGGGTGATCTCGGATCGTGCGCTGACGCCGTAGGCATCGTTTGCGGGCTGACTTACGGCAACTCGAGAGTGTTGAGGGGCCGCCTCAGGATAGCTGAAGCGGATGACATAGTAGGTCGGCGAGCTCGCCTCAGTAACGTTGAAATAGTAGCTGCGCCGGTTGGTGTAGACGGTGATGTTGGTATGCGCACCGCGCGTGACGGGCTTGATCGCAAAAGCCTGGCCACCAGGCACGCCGTCCAGGAGAAATCCTTCGGTGTCGCCCGCAATGATCGAGCGGATGGTCTCACCTTGGCCGAACTCGATGCTGGTCACATGGGTCAGGCTCGTTCGGATGCGGTAGACCTGCCCATCCTGATAGGTGGCCAGCCGGACACGGCCATCAAAGGGGCCTTGGCGCGGCTGCGTCTCTGCATAGGCGGTGCCAGCAAGAGAAACAATGAGGGCGAGGATCAGGAACAGGCGGCGCATTGGTTACTCCAAACGATCTGAGCGGATCGCGTATTCGGTGACGGTGAAGCCGAAAGGGTTCTGCCAGACATCGTCGATTGACCGGCTATTCTCGGGCCGAAACTCGAACATCAGGGTTGCGGTGAAGAGCCCGTTTTGACTGCCGCGCGGTGAGTTCAGCCGCTTGCGCAGGCGCACCTGGGCACGGTTTGCGCTGATGTGTGTGATCGACAGAACTTCGACTTCAAGGCGCGCATCTGTGCCGTAGCTGTCGGGTGGATATGCCTCGTGACCACTGGTCCAGAGCGTACGCAGACCTGTGGCTGCCGCCCCATCCGACTGATCTAGGACCCGCCGCACGCGCACGTCATTGTCGAGCTGATTATACGTCTCTCGACCGATGACATAGCGGTAGACCTGTGCCTCGATGATTGCGGGGCGTTCCGTGAGTGAGATCGCTTCAACCGTGGCATTGGGGAGGGCCATGCCGGTCTCAGAATCAAAGGGCACGATCATGGGCGGCGGGTCCACGTCGAACAGGGCAACGAGGACAGCGGCGAGGCAACCTGCCATGCCAAACGCCATGCCTGTCAGCCCCAGCTTCTGCCACATGAGCTCGCGTCGTCGTGCGCCGTAGACCAGCTCTTCTTCGATGATTTCTGCCTCGCTGTTCATGGGCTCAATCCGCGCGCAGGTCTGGCAGAGTGAAGTCCATGTAGCGGCGCTCTTCGGCCAGCGTGGCGGCATCCACCACACCGGATTGGC
>DDMF01000113.1:5017-15014 GCA_002340515.1 Rhodobacteraceae bacterium UBA2553
TGGCCCGCGCCAACGGTCTGGATGGCTTCGAGCTCCCACATGCGTGTCATGGCAATCGCCAGTTCGGCTGTGACGCGGGTGTTGTGATCCACGGCTTCTTTGAGCGTTTCCATGTCGGGGATCAGCGAGACCAGCTGTTCGACCCGTTCGAGGGATTGCGCGGCCTCTTCGTAGCTGTTCTCTGCCGCCGCTGACATCATTGCCCCGGTGCCTGCCTGACTGGCAATGCGCTCAGCCCCCGGATTGCCGCTGCTGGCCATGTCCGAAAGGCTGTCTTGATCAAAGCCCGCATCTTCCAGGGCTTGCGTCATGCGGCCTTCCATTTGAGGGGCGGCATTGCCGATAAGGCCGCTGAAATCGCCACTTTGGATTTGTCGGATGGTGCCAAGAAGATCGCCGAATTCTTGATCGAGAAGCCCGTCGAGATCGCCGCCCATGGCCATTTCAATGATGTCCGTCGCGCCGGTCAGGGCTGCGTAGGTTTCGTTCAACGTGTCGAGTTGCTGCTGCACCAGATCGAGCTGTTCGAGAAGTGTGTCGAGCTGATCTGTCTGAATGCCGAAATCCTCCAACATCTGCTGCAGTTGGCGAATTTCCTGCGCAATGTTGCGGGTGTCGATCGTTGGTACGCCTTGGGCGCTTGCAGGCGAGACCGCGAGCATTGCGCATGTGAGGATGGCTGAGAAAATGCGGATCATTGAAGTGCCTCCAGATCGAATTGCATGAAGTCTTGTTCACGAGCTTGCGCGGCGGCCATGGTCAGCTCGGCAGCCCCAAGGGGGCGGGTATGGGCGGCTTTGAGGCGGGTACGGATCGCGATCAAGCGCGTGAGTTCGGCGCGTGCGTAAGTGTTCAACGACATGGCGGCGTGGATGTCCTCGGTTTCGCCAATGCGAGTGATGATGTCCTGCACGCGCAGTGCTGCAGCACGCACGGAAACCATGGAATAATCGCCATAGATCCCCGCGCCAAAGGAGGTGAGGCTCATGGTAGAATTTGCGAGCAGCACGGGATCGATGGTGCCGAGTGCATCGACGCCGCCAACGCGGACAAGGTAGAGGTTGTAGCGCTCAGGAATGACCTGAACGTAATGTTGCGTTTCTGCGAAAGGCGGCACGCCGCCGTAGCGTTGCACATTGCCGGGACCAGCATTGTAGGCGGCCAGACCGTGAATGATGTTGCCGTCAAACATGGCCAGCATCTGCGCCAGATAGCGCGCGCCGCCGTTGACCTGGATGTAGGGGTTTTCATAATAGGCGGGATAGATCCCGAGATCCTGCGCGGTGCCTGGCATGATCTGGGTTAGGCCAAACGCGCCCACGGGGGAGCGGGCACCAATGGTGAAGCGGCTCTCTTGCCAGATCAGTGCCTGCAGGAGGCAGCGCCATTGCTTCGGGGACAGGCCAGCCGCGCGCACGCCGGACATATTCTGCGTTTCCATGGCTGCGCGAATGATCAGCTGCTCGATGGAGCCTGCGGCATCGCCAAACATCTGGGCAGCACCGGGATTAGGGTCGACTGAGCCATAGAGCGCATCTGCAGCACTTCCTGGTGAAGTGCCCACTTCCAAACTGGCGACCAGAACGCCTGAATTTCCGCTGCCGTGCGTGGATGCATCGAGGATGGCTTCTAGCGCTTGCAGTTGCCCTTCTTCGAGTTCTTCGAGCGCTTCTTCTCTGGAAAGGCGGTCTTGCTGCAGCGCCAGATCCTGCGCGCCTTGGTTCAACACGCGTTCGCGTTGCAAGAACATGCCCGCATCAAAGGTAGGCACGCCTTGCGCAAACGCCATGGGCGCTGCGAGCAACACCAAGCCCGCGAGGATATGCGGGCAAAGGCTATTCATTCAGGTCGCCAATCGGTCCAAGCAGCTCGAAATTGCAATTACTGCGGCTGACCTCGGCAAAGGAGGTGAAGCATTCTGCCTCAGAGGGCCGGTACTCCGCGCAGGCCGTGAGGGTCAGAAGGGTGAGTGTCAGGGCGAAAAGCTTGAGCATCAAATCTGTCTCCAAAAATCAGGGTTCTCGCGATAATCCGCGCCGACCAGCGCTTCGCCTTTTTCCATGCCGCCAAGGATCGTGAGATATGGGCCAAGGGCGCTAAGGTCGGCATCGATCACGACCGAGCCTTGATCGTCGCGCACCATCGCCAGACGGGAATTACTGCCGGTGCCGAGCAGAACGCTGAGCTCTTTGTCAGTGAGCCCAAGCATCGAGTAATCACTGGCCGAAGCGCGAATGTTGGGAAGCAAGAGTTGCGTCGGCACAGCCTCGACAATCGTTTTGCCGGTGCGGGTTTTCTCAAGTTGGCTTGCGTATTGAGTCATCATCACGACGACCGCGTTCTGTTTGCGCGCGGTCACAAGCCAGTTGCTGAGCCGGTCAGCAAAATACGGGTTATCCAGCGCCTTCCAGGCCTCATCGATGATGATCAACGTCGGCTTGCGATCCTCGATCACACGCTCCACTCGCCGAAACAGGTAGGACAAGACCGCCATGCGTTCCTTCTCGCTTTCGCTGTCGAGAATGCCGGTCAGGTCGAAACCGACCACATCACCATCGAGTGAGAAGGTATCCTCGGCGCTTTGCCCAAAGATCCAGCCGTAGCGGCCAATTGAGGTCCATTCCTGAATCCGTTCGAACAGATCCCCTTCGTCAGCTCCCGCCACAAAGAGCGAGGCCAAATCCTGCCAGTTGCGAAGGGCGGCATCGCTGGCTCCGGCGTTCTGGCGCACCACTTCCTGAATGCGGTTGATCTGGACCGGGCTCAGGGGCTTGTCGGAGCGATGCAAAAGGGTGGCCAACCAATCAGAAAGCCAGGCTTGCCCGGGCCCGTCGATTTCTGTGCGGAGCGGGTTCAGACCGGTTGCCTCGCCCGCCTTGATAGCGCTGTAGCGGCCGCCATTGGCGCATACGGCCATTTCCATGCCCGCGCGATAGTCGAAGACAAACACGCGCGCGTCGCAGCGCCGGGCTTGGGTCATGAGGAAGGCTGACAACACCGACTTGCCAGAGCCAGGACGGCCAAGGATCAAAGCATGACCACCGGTCGGCTCTTTGTCTGGCTGTCCGGCCTCGTGATAGTTGAACAGAAAGCCTGAGCGTTCAGGCGTCGGGAAGAGAGTGATCGGCTTGCCCCAAGGCACTTTGTGTCCGGGTTTGCCCAGTTGACCGCGATGCAGCGCTGCGAGGTCGGCAAAGTTCGTGTTTGTGATGGCGGCCTTGCGGCTGCGCATCTGCCCGTTGCCCGGATGTTGAGCGAAATAATGGGTACGGGCGGCAAAGCTCTCGTTGACCAAATTGACGCCTTCACTGGCGGCGATATTGCGCACCTCGGCAGCGATGGTCTCCAACTTTTGCTCAGAATCGGCGAAAACCGTGACCGTCATGTGATGATCACCAAAGCTGAGCCGCTTGGATTCTAGATCATCCAGCGCGTCGACTAGTTCTTCGGCCAATGAGATGGCCCCGTTATCGCTAGCCTTCATCAGGCGCTGTTGCCGTTTGATCCGGCTGGCCATGATGTTGCTGTTGATCGGTGTGAAGGAGTGGGTGACCACCATGTCGATAGGCAGGTTCAGTTCATCGAACATGGCGCAGTTGGTTTTGGCCGGATAGGTCTTGATGGCAAAGCTGGCGCCAAACCGCTTGCCCACCGTCCCATCGCCCAGCGTAAAACCGCGCCCCTGAAACGTAACCCGTGTGTTGGCCACATCCTCGGCAATAATACCAAAGCGCGATTTTGCGAAGAGCGGCCGTTCCTGACCTATGTTGAGTGCGCCAAGAAAGCCGAGCAATTCGCCGCTTTCCGCCCCGAGCAGGCGCGGGTTCATTTCGGTAAAGGACGACTGTAGGAACCCGACGACCTCGCTGAGCTTGCGCAATTGCTTGGTGGTCTGGTCTTTGAGCTGGGCGATCGAGTCTGAGCGTTTCAGGCGCAACCGCGCGGCAAGGGGCGGACGCTTTAGAACCGTGAGCGTGAGTGTTTTGTCGCGCAGGCCTGCTTGCGATATTGCCGCCTGCCACTGGGTATCGAGCGCTTGCGCAAATCCCCCGTCAGGCACCGGCGGCAGCGTAGTCTCAATTGCCTTTGAAACCTTGTGCACGTAGAAACTATATTCCGGTCCGATCTGCGCGATGATCGCAGCAAAGAGGGCGCGGATCTTCTCCAGATGCGCGTCGTCGCTGGTCATGCTATTGACGCCGTCAAGACGGATGCACTGGAACAGTGCATTGCCGCGCGTGCGGATCGTCACATCATTCACGAGACTGATATAGGGAAGCATGCTGGCCATCGGGCGCTCTTGGCGCGCCCAGTCCGGCAGCATGGCAAGATCATCCGAAGGATCACGGAGCATAGCTGTCCCCCGAATGGATCTTGCGATTTGGCGTCGGGGGCGTTTCCTGCAGCGCGGTGACCATCACCTCAAGAAAGGCCGGGTCCCAGTCTGCCGCTTTCCACAGCGCGGGATAGGCCAGAGCGGCGATGATGATCACCGGCCAGCTCTGAACCCACAGAAACAGCAGCACAAACCCGAAGAGCCAGACCATCGCATACATGATCGGCAGCCCAATGAGCTTTGGCGGCCGGATCAGGCCTAGGAAGAGGCAGGTTTGGGTTGCCATGTCGGATTTACGCGCCCCAGATCGCGGTCACGATGGTCGGCGCTGCCGCGATGCCCGCGATAGCGACCAGTACCCATAGGGCTTGGCGGAAGTCCAGAATCCCGAAGAGCCAGGACAGGAACACACCGATCAAAGCCAAGGTGCCAATCACGATGCCCAAGGGACCGGTGATCGTGTCGACGATGCCTTGCAGAAGGTTCTGCACCGGCGAGAGGTCGATACTTTGCGCGAGCGCGGGATTGGCAATCATCAAACTGACCAGAGTCAGCGAAAGGATCATGCGGATTTTTGTGTGCATCAGGAGGCTCCAGTCAGTCGATCACGCACGGCCATGACACGGCGCACGTGATTTTGGGTTTCTTGGTAAGGGGGAATGCCGTCATAGCGCGCGACCGCGTCAGGCCCCGCGTTGTAAGCCGCAAGTGCAAGTTCCGGCGTGCCGAATTGCGCCAGCATCATCAGAAGGTATCGAGCAGAGCCATCCAGATTGGCCTGCCAGTCGTGAGGGTCCACACCAAGTTGCGCAGCCGTAGCTGGCATCAATTGGCCGAGACCGATCGCGCCTGCAGAGCTGCGCGCGTTTGCGCGATAGGCGCTTTCGATCTCGATATTCGCTTGGAAAAGCGTCTGCCATTCGGACACAGACAGACCGGCGCGGCGCAGGGCAGGGTGCCCGCCATAGCGATGCGCGGTACTTTCAAGGGCTGCAAGGATTTCGGGGCGGGGGATTGCTGGCGCGGGCCCAGACTCAATCGACATGCGGGGCGCTTGCTGTTCTGGCGCTGCGAAGACTGTCAGTTCTGGTGCATTCGCGCCTACGCCGTCGATGTAGCTTTGCGCAAAACCGGACTGAGGAGCTTTGGTTTCCAACTGGCCATCAGCCCGCATTGAGAGCACGAAACCTTCAGCGCCAGCAGGGGCTGCGATAAACGCAGCAAGGAGGGTAAATACTTTAGTCGGTGTTGCCTGGCTTGTGAGAAGCGACTTTGCCTTCGACCATTGGGATTGAAATGATCGATACGTCCAGCCCAGCAAGGAAGCTCGATAAGCCGTTGATTGTCTTGAATTCTCGCGCGGCCATGTTGTTGCGCGCAGTGACAAGCAGGCGTCGCGTCTCACCGTCAGGCGAGACGCAATGCACGGTCCAAACCCCGGACCATTGAGCACTTGTTCGTTTGGGCGTAACGCGGCACACGACATCCGCCGAATGTCCTTCGGCAAGCAGTGCGCGCAGCCCTTCTTCGCTAACAACATTGGGGGCGTCTTGCATCAAATTCATTGAAACGGGCCTTGCAGAACTTTGCATGGACCCGGCAGTCCCTCATGGACTACCAGATCGATACATGATTATAATTTTGCGATCAAGAGGTGCATTTTGAATTGATGCACTCTTTATGCTTTGAAGCGAACTTACTGCAACGGAGTGGCTGAGCCAAGATAATATGGTGATTTTGAAACAGACATGGGCGGTTCTGGCCGTTTTGAGCTGGGGATCTGCCTCTGCCGCCGGAACTTGTTTACCTCCGATAGCGCCCTTGATGCCGACCGATACTGATGATGTTCGGGCCTATGCTGACCTGTTGAGACGCGACGCAGAGACATACTTTGACGATGTCGAGCAGTACTTCCGGTGCCAGGACCAGGAGCGACGTGAGGTGTTTGAGCAAGCGCGGGAGGTCAGCGAAGACTATGCGCGCGTTTTAGAGATTTTGGGGAGTGATAGTTAGGGGGGAGGGCTGCGTCGACGCAAGAGCGGCCGCTCACCATCATAGCAGCGAAGGTCGCCAAGCGGACTTTCCGGACTTTTGCCAATGCAGCTTTCGCTTACGCAGAAAACCTTCGCATGTGCGGCGCGCCAATCGCTGCGATGCAGCCCGTTTCACCAGAGCAGCCGTTCAACCTCATCATAAGGCGGCAAATCCAAACTGTCTCTTCGCTGCAAGGTGTCGGAACCATCGAGACGCGGACAAAACTACCATCCATAAGCCGCCTCGCCTTTGATGTGGCTTAAGACTCGGGTTTCCAATCGGGCTGTGTCGCGAAAGAAACGACGTCTTTCCCGAGCTGATCCCAGTGTGGTTTGTCGCGCTCAAATATAACTACTTCAACATCCAGTCCACTAGCATCATCCATCGTGCCAAGCGACAGTGTTAGATGATCCGGAATTCGCGTGTTCTTCCCATAAATTGGGCTACCACAGTTCGCACAAAATACCTTCGTAACCTCTGAACCCTTGTCAGACGAATAGTTGAATTCACTCAGTTTTCCGCTCACGGCTACAGCGTCTGAAACGAACATGGCTCCCACGGTATGACCTGCTCCGCTCAATCGGCGGCACTCTTCGCAATGACATTGTGCAACAACGACTGGCTGCCCAGCAGCAACATATGTGATTTCGCCGCAAAGGCATTTTCCTGTGTATTTTTTTGTCATATGCTAAGAAATACATTGCGACCCGAAGTATGCAACTACAAAGCAAACGGCGGCTGGAGTGTCGGAAGTGAAGTGATGTTCTGGCACGAACGGTTAGTCAATGTGGGCCCAGAGTCAGATTTCGCCGCTCTTTGCCGGGATGGCCGTTGCCAGATTACGAACAGCTTTCGATCATTTCGATAGGTCGGGAATCCCGCTCATTTTTAGATGTTTCGCCGGAACATCCCGAGACCTGGCGAAAGGTCGGTCTCAGCATGCGACAGCACCGAGGATCGTTGCGGCACCGCATGGCGGCAAAGAGCCCCATATTTTCGATTTCTGCACCGCGAATTAATAACCGCTTTCCCCTAGATCGAAGAACTTGCATTTCAAACGTACCGCGTCTGGGTCACGGGCCGAGCCATAANNGCCCGTAGCATATTACTGCTCTTGCGTTAGAAGCCGCCCGCCATGCGGGTTGTCGATCACCATTTTCCAGCTTCCATCGGGTTGTCTGCGAAGAATTGCGACTGAAAGCCCCGATTGAGCGATAGCCTGACCGTCGGGCGTCATCCCGGTCATGCTCCAAGGCGCGATATGCATCGCAATGGCCCCGTTCACGATAACCTCGTGACCGCTTGAATAGTCAAACTCCGGATTGACCGCAGCCATACCGCTGAACATTTGCTCAAGCTGTGCTGCATCCGAAATGGGGGCATCCGGCTCAAACACCACGGTTGCTTCGCTTTCGTAGCTTGCCATGACACCGGCAATATCATTGCGTTGAAACGCCGTTGTCATCGTTTCAACTGCGGCGAGTACGTCTTTTTGGTCTTGGGTCATGGTTTGTCCTTCAGCTGTGGAGATTTGGGGTATGGTCAAGGCAAGCGCCGTCAACCACGCAAGTGCATGTTTCATTAGATTTTCCTCTTTTTTGGGTTAGGTCGTTGGTTACGGTCTGGGTGGTTCGACAAGTTTCAAAATGGTGCCTGCGAAGTCTTTAGGCGAATTCAGATCGCCAGTTGCCCGTTGCAGCTTCGCGACAATCAAATCCGCCTCCAGTTTTGCAACGGCGGTTTGCACCGTTTGGAAATCAGAGGCATTCATCAGATCAGCGGACGGAGTCTTGCCGACACGACCCTGCGCCATAGCGACCGGAAGCCGTTTGCGGCATGAACATGCCGCAGTTTGATTTGCCAACCCACATGACGCCGACGTGAAGTCTTGAACCTTTGATCGCGCACGTGACAGGCGCTTGCGAAAATTGGCGGGCGAGATGCCCAAAATGCTCGCCGCTTCAGCGTGTTCAAACTCCATAATTTCGCCAAGTACGTAAGCCGCGCGATGGTCGCGATCCAAACACAGCAACATCGCCATAGTACATCGGATTCGCATCTCATTGAGCATGATGTGATCTTCTGGGGCTGCATTGCGATCATCCGCCAGACCATAAAGCAAGTCATCCGAGAACATCTGAAACGAAAGCCCGGGATCGGCGGCAATGATCTTTTTGGCCGTGAGTAAGTAATTTGTCCCGACCCGGTAAGTCCAGGTCTCAAACGTGCTCTCGCCCTTAAACGTAGACAGCTTGGTGACAACGCGGATCAGAATTTCCTGTGTTGCGTCCTGTGCTGCCTGTGGATCTGCCAGCATACGCATTGCCAACCGATGAACCCTGTCTTGGATGCCTCGAACGAGTGTTTCCAGCGCTTTCGCGTCTCCATCCTGAGCGAGCTCGATGATGTTTCTTGGGATTTTGCTCATGCAACTATCTTCCGATTTCGGTTTCTTCACTAATGTTAGACAGTCCTGCACCTCAATGTGTGACAAGTTTTTTTGAACAAGGGTCTGAATGTGCAGCGATCACACTCGGATTTGCAGAGGGTAACACACCAAAGATCACCAGAAGCGGTCATTGGCGCAACCGCAGCGAATGGGGGCTTGGTTGGCTTAAGGTTTTTCGAAGCGCTTCACGATTTTTCTTTAACGCCAGCACCCCCCGCTTGGGCGACTTCGGCGAATTGTGCAAAGCTTCGAGGTTCGCGGCCGAGCGCACGTTCACCCGTCAGTATCCCGCCCATTGAGGCCAGGTGCGGTATGTTCGAGCGCTTTGTTAATGAGCGGGCTTGTCACGCGTAGTGGTCTGTTCAGCGGCTGCCACGTCACCGCCAAGCAAGCGTGCAAAAATCATGACATGTGTGACGAGTAACAACGGCACCAGGAATGTCGGGATGTACCAAACAGCGGCAAAGTAAGGGACGGCTTCTGCTTGCCGCAACGCGTTGAGCAAATCGGCAAAACCTACTAGGCTAAAAACCCAAACCAACGCCATGGCCAGGGGCCAATTCCTCCGCAAAGCAATCAAGGCAAGAATGGCAAGAAGGCCGCTGGCAAAATCACCATAGGCTGCGGCAGTGGCAAAGGTGCTTGGTATGCCCTCATTGACGCCTGCTGGTGTCAAGAAAGTGAGTCCGATGTGGCGGAATGCGTGTGGAAGGATCAGTAACCCTAAAGCAACTTGTTTAGATTTATCAGCAAGCCAGGGTGCGGCATACCATTTTGCAATCAAAGCGAAGACAATTGCGCTCAAGACAAATTGAACGCCAAATATTTCAAGGATTTCCATAGGTATTCTCCAGATAAATTTCGTGAGCGGAGGCGTTCCTGCCACGAGAAGCCATCTTTTCTATGAGTGTGAAACGTCGCGACCAATGGCCCCAAGCTTGGCCATTCTCTCCTCGACGTTGGATGTCCTCTTTTGAAGAGCCGCGACCACATACTCAGTGGGATCAAAATCCATCGCGTCCTCATAGCCGGCGATGGCTCGGTAAAACCGCATTCAAAATGGGGCTCTGGCACGTGTTACAAGAGAGGTCATAGACTTGGTATTTCCTTTGGTTTTGTCAGCCAGGCTGGATACCGCACCTCTTTGAAAAATGCGGTATCTGAACCGCCCCTTGTTT
>DDMF01000133.1:0-6116 GCA_002340515.1 Rhodobacteraceae bacterium UBA2553
CATGCTGACGCTGAATATGGGGCTGGAGGGCTGGTTTTCTGATCGCGTGCGTTTGGTGGTTGGCAATTCGCGCGCGGCAGCCGAGGCGTATAAGGGCGAAAGTCGCGATGGTTTGGTGCAGGATGCCCGCGCCATCGCTTCATTTTTGTCGGTGGAGCGTCAACGACAGTTTTTGCTGACCGAAGGCGAGTTGTCACAGCTTTTGATCCAATCGCAAAACCGCATTCAGCGTGGGCTAAGCGAAGCCTTTGTGCTGAACACCGATGGCGAGATCCGCGTGCGCGGCAACAGCTCTTACCTGTTTAATTTCGACATGCCGACCCCGGATCAGATTGCCAAGGCGCTGAGCGGGGAAACCGTGGTGATCGAAGATTGGGCACAAAACGAGTTTCGCGTGTTGTTGCAATTGCAGGGATTCACCGACCACCTGCTGTATCTTACTCGCGAAGTGAACGGCGAAATTCTGGATCTGGTGGATGAAACCCAAGAGGCCGCGCGACTATATAACCAGTTGGAAAGCCAGCGGGGGCAAAGGCTGTTTCAGTTTGGCCTGATCTATCTGGGATTTGCGCTGATCCTGATCCTTGCCGCTGTCTGGATGGGCATGTGGTTTGCCGAACGTCTCGCGCGCCCTGTGGGGCGGCTTGCGGGGGCGGCAAAACGGGTTGGGGCCGGGGATCTTGATGTGCAGGTTCTGGAAGAACGCGGTGATGATGAGATCGCAATGCTCGGGCGCTACTTTAACCAAATGACCAAACAACTGAAAGGCCAGCGCGCACGCCTTTTGGACAATACCCACCAGATTGATGAACGGCGACGGCTGTTTGACAGTGTGCTTAGCTCGATCACCGGTGGGGTGATTGGTTTAAACGCCCTGGGGCGGGTGACCTTTCTGAACCGGGCGGCAGAGCAGCTTTTGGATGTGCGCGACGAAACCGGGCAGGAACATGAATTGTCTTTGGTCGTGCCGGAATTCCAGCCGATGTATGATGAACTCAGCCGATCAACGCGTGAAAGCGTGCAGCAAGAGGTGCGCCTGGCCCGTGAAGGCAAGCAGGAAAGCCTGCTCGTGCGCATTGCCAAACGGCGCAATGAAGACGGCGAGCTTGAGGGCTATGTGCTGGCCTTTGACGACGTGACCGACCTTGTGTCCGCGCAACGTATGGCCGCCTGGGGCGACGTCGCGCGCCGCATCGCCCATGAGATCAAAAACCCGCTCACCCCGATCCAACTGTCCGCCGAACGCATCAAACGCAAGTTCAGCAAGGTCGAAGGCTTGGATGTGGCGGCCCTTGAACAATATACCGATGTGATTGTGCGCCAAACCGGGGATCTGCGCCGGATTGTTGATGAGTTTTCAAAGTTCGCGCGGATGCCAGAACCGGAACGTCGGCGCACGGATATCGTCGCGCTCACCCGTGATGCGGTGTTGTTACAGCAAGCCGGCCAAGAGGGCGTGTCGATCCGCGCACAACTGCCCGATGGCGAAGTTTTGGTGGATATTGACGCAACAATGATTGGGCAGGCGTTGACCAACCTGATCAAAAATGCAGGCGAAGCCATTGAAACACTTCAGGAACGTGGCGCGCCCGAAGGGCACAAACCCGAAGTGCGCATCCAGATGACCGGATTGGAAGACGGCGTGCGCATCACCATTGCGGACAATGGGATTGGCCTGCCCGAAGATCGCGCGCGTCTGTTTGAACCCTATGTGACCACCCGCGACAAGGGTACGGGGCTGGGGCTGCCGATCGTGAAAAAGATTATTGAAGAACATGGCGGCACTTTGCTGCTGGACGATGCGCCATCTTTTGGCGAAGACGCCCTTCCGGGGGCGATGGCAATTATTTGGCTGCCGGTGGACACCCCACCCGAGGCCCAAAATGTTTAAAAGAAAGAGGATCACATGACGGAAACGCGGGGCGATATTCTGATTGTCGATGACGAACGGGACATCCGGGAATTGATCTCTGATATTCTTGAGGATGAGGGGTTTACCACCCGGTTGGCGGGCACGTCAGACGAGGCGGTGGCGCAGGTCAAGGCGGACATTCCGGCCCTGATGATCCTCGACATCTGGTTGAAAGACAGTGCCATGGACGGGATCGATATCCTGAAAATGGTCAAACGCGAGCATCCCGAGGTGCCTGTGGTCATTATTTCTGGCCATGGCAACGTCGAAATTGCGGTCGCGGCGATCAAACAGGGCGCTTACGATTTCATCGAAAAACCGTTCAACATTGATCAATTGATGGTCGTGATTGGGCGCGCGATGGAAACCAGCCGTTTACGCCGCGAAAACACGGCGTTACGGCGGCGCGACGGTGCGCCAAGCGAGATGATTGGATCCAGTTCTGCCTTTAAAGCCCTGAAAAATAACCTAGAAAAAGTCACCAAATCCAATGGTCGCGTGTTGCTGAGCGGCCCGGCAGGTTCTGGCAAAGAACTGGCGGCGCGCTATATTCACGCAAATTCCGACCGCGCGTCTGCGCCCTTTGTGGTGGTCAATTCCGCCTCGATCGAAGCGGACCGGATGGAAGAGGTGCTGTTTGGGCGCGAAAGCGCTGAGCGCGGCATTGAGCCGGGCCTGCTGGACGAAGCCAATGGCGGGGTGATTTACTTTGACGAAGTGGCGGATATGCCGCTTGGCACCCAATCAAAAATCCTGCGCGTTTTGGTGGATCAACGTTTCCAGCGTGTTGGTGGCAACGATAAGGCCAGCGTAGATATCCGCGTTATTTCAAGCTCTAACAAAGACTTGCAGGCTGAAATTGAGGCGGGAACCTTTCGCGAAGAATTGTTCCACCGTCTGAATGTGGTGCCAATCACCGTGCCTGCTCTGGCCGAGCGTCGTGAGGATATTCCCCAACTCGCGCAACATTTCCTTGAGATGTTCAATCGCGAACAAGGGTTGAACCTGCGTGAACTCAGCGAAGATGCCGAAGCGATGTTGCAGGCTATGGGGTGGCCGGGCAACGTGCGCCAGTTGAAAAATGTGATTGAACGGGTGTTGATCCTCGGTGATGGCACGGGGCCGATTTCCTCTGGCGAATTGCCGGGCACGGAGCTTGGCGGCGGCGAAGAGGGGGCGGCAGATCAAGCCGTTACACTTCCCACGGCTTTGGCCACCCTGCCGCTGCGCGAGGCACGCGAGGCGTTTGAACGGGAATATCTGCTGACCCAAATCAACCGGTTTGGCGGCAATATCTCGCGGACAGCAAATTTTGTTGGCATGGAACGCAGTGCGCTGCACCGGAAACTGAAATCGCTTGGTGTGGTGACGGGCAACAAAGCCGGCGCAAGGGTGGCCTATGTGGCCGAGGACCCCGGCGACGAACTGGGCGAAGACGTCGGGGCCTGAGGCGTTGAACGCTACATGCCACATCCTGACCCTGTCCAAAAGCCTCTATGGTCAAATGGACGGGGCAGTTGACCTTGGCGATCATGAATGTCACATCATTGGCAACTGCAGAAATGTTGACGCAGGAGATGAAGCTGTGGCTGACACAGACATTGGCGCAGAATTTCAACAAGGGGCCGATCAGCCATGAAAGTGATCATTTGCGGTGCGGGTCAGGTTGGCTGGCAAATCGCCCGCCATCTTTCCAATGAAAACAACGATGTGACAGTGGTGGACAACAATCCCGATCTGGTCAACCGCGCGACAGAAACGCTGGATGTTCAGGGGATTGCGGGATTTGCATCCTACCCGGATGTGCTGGAACGCGCCGGGGCTGAGGATGCCGATATGATCATCGCAGCCACCCATTCGGACGAGGTGAACATGGTCACCTGTCAGGTGGCGCATTCGGTTTTCTCTATTCCACGCAAAATTGCGCGCCTGCGCAGTCAATCCTATCTGGATGCGATTTACGCCGATCTTTACCGCCGGGATCACCTGCCAATTGATGTGGTGATCAGCCCGGAACGCGAAGTGGCCGAGGCCGTTTTAAAGCGCCTGCGTGCCCCTTCGGCCTTTGATATCGAAAGCTTTCTGGACGGAAAAGTTCAGCTCCTGGGCCTTCAGATGAGCGAGGGTTGCCCGGTCTTAAACACCCCGCTGCGCCAGCTTACCGATCTTTTTTCCACGCTCACGGTGATTGTGGTGGGGGTCCGCCGCGAAGGGTCCCTATTTGCACCAGAGCCCGGTGATCAGCTGTTTGCCGGCGACCAGATCTATGTCTTTACAAAAACCACTGATATGGATCGCACGATGGAGGTGTTTGGAAAATCATCCAAACGCCAGAGCCGCGTGGTGATTTTGGGCGGCGGGAATGTGGGGCTGGCGGTGGCCAAAGCGCTTGAAACCCAAACCGACAGGGTCCGCGCCAAAGTGGTTGAGCTGAACCGAAGCGTTGCTGAACGTGCCGCAGATGCGCTGGAGCGCACTGTTGTTTTGAATGGCGACGGAATGAATATGGATCTGATGAAAGAGGCGGGCGTGCCACGGGCCGATGCCATTTTGGCCGTGACCGATGACGATAAGGTCAATTTGCTGACCTCTGTACGGGCAAAATCCGTAGGGTGCCAAATGTCGATCTGCCTGATCAATGACCCCTCATTGGTGGGATTGATGGAGCCTTTGAATATCGACGCCTATATCAACCCTCGCACCCAAACCGTCAGTTCGATCCTGCGCCATATTCGTCACGGAAAAGTGCGCGAAGTCTACTCATTGGGGGATGCCGAGGCTGAGGTGATCGAGGCCCAGGTTCTGCCAACTTCGCCGATGGCGGGTAAAGCAATCCGCGACATTGAGTTCCCCGAAGGCGTGCTTGTGGGCGCCATCCTGAAAGGCAGTGAGGTGATAAAACCCACCGGGCGGACCCGTATTGACGAAGGCGATGTCGTGACGCTGTTTGCCATGGCCGATGACATCCCAGAAGTTGAGCGGTTGTTGCAGGTTCAAATCGACTTTTTCTGATGCTGAACTGGATCGTCAAACTGCCGCTTCTTGTGATCCTGATGGGGATCGGGGTGCTTGCTATGATGGTGCCCGCCGGATTTGGCTGGTTCACGGGCGAGTTCTTTGAGGCGCGGGTGTTTCTATACGGGGCGATCCTGTTTGGATTTCTGACCTCCTTTCTGGCATTGGCCATGGTCGGACGTCCACGATCAAACCGGCCGCGTCGTCACCTTCTGGCGCTGCTTGGGCTGTTTGTTTTATTGCCCATCATGCTTGCGGTTCCCTTTCATCAAGCGGTGAAAAACACCAGCTTTCTAAATGCTTATGTGGAAATGGTGTCTGCCTTGACCACCACGGGGGCGACATTGTTTGATGATCCGGGGCGCTTGTCGGATACGGTACATTTGTGGCGCGCTTTGGTGGGCTGGCTTGGCGGCTTGTTCATCTGGGTCGGGGCCATCGCGATTTTGGCGCCCATGGCCCTTGGTGGGTTTGAAGTGCGCGCCCGGTTTGGCGCCCGCAGTGACGCAGGGCGCTTTGGGGCCGGGGTCAGCCAGATCACCAAAGTGGCCGACATATCAGACAGAATTCGCGCGTATGGCGTGCGGCTGTTGCCGGTTTACGCGGGGCTGACATTGGTGCTGTGGATTGGCTTGATTCTCGCAGGGGACACAGGTTTCGTGGCCCTTTGCCACGCAATGTCGACCATGGCCACAAGCGGGATTTCTCCGGTGGGGGGGCCAGCCGGGGGCACTGCGGGCTATGGTGGCGAGGTGATGATCGCGGTCTTTCTAATCTTTGCAATTTCCCGCCTGACCTTTGCGACAGATATGCAAGCGAATGATCTGAAAGGGTTATTTGGTGATGCTGAAATCCGTATGGCGATTACGATCATCACCGTGGTGCCGGTATTTTTGTTCCTGCGCCACTGGATTGGCGCGATTGAAGTTGACGAAGAAATGACACTGTTGACCGGGCTCAGCTCACTTTGGGGTGCGGTATTTACGGTTTTGTCTTTCCTCACCACAACCGGCTTTGAAAGCGCCGCGTGGTCGGCCAGCCGCGATTGGTCAGGGTTGCAAACACCGGGTTTGATCCTGATGGGGGTGGCGCTGGTCGGAGGGGGCGTGGCCACCACGGCGGGGGGCGCCAAATTGATGCGGGTCTACGCGCTTTATGTGCATGGGCGGCGCGAGCTTGATAAACTGGT
>DDMF01000133.1:6137-20798 GCA_002340515.1 Rhodobacteraceae bacterium UBA2553
CCCCTCGTCGGTGGGCGGAAGCGGCACGGATGCCCGGCACATGCGCGGTCGCGGCGCCTATATGGCTTGGGTGTTTTTCATGCTGCTGGCGATGTCCGTGGCGCTGGTGATGTCGGCCTTGGCCCTAACCGGGCAGGAGTTTGAAAGCGCAATGATCCTGACGCTTGCGGCCCTGACAACAACCGGGCCCTTGGCACAAATTGCGGCCGTTGATCCGATTTCCTACGCGGAATTGAACGATGCCGCCAAATTGGTTATGGCTGCGGCCATGGTGCTTGGCCGCCTTGAAACATTGGCCATTATCGCACTCTTTAACCCCGAAAGCTGGCGCAGATAGGCGGAAATCTGTGTTTTTGTCGCCATACTGTGCCTTTAGGGCGCGTTTGGGGCTGGAAACTGCCCACAGGCCACGCCATATTGGCTGGATAGGTTAATAAAAAACGCCGGGAAACCGGCTGGATAAGACACAGCACGAGATAACAAAGGAAAAAAACGATGGCTGCCGATAAGCAAAACCTGCAAGACGCCTTTCTCAACCATGTTCGCAAATCCAAAGTCCCCGTGACGATCTTTTTGATCAACGGTGTGAAACTTCAGGGCGTGATTTCATGGTTCGACAATTTCTGCGTGCTCCTGCGCCGTGATGGGCAATCGCAACTTGTGTATAAACACGCGATTTCGACCATTATGCCGGGTGCTCCGATCAACCTTTATGATGGCGAAGACAGCTGACCGACCTCGTAGATCAAGAGGAACAGCCCACGCGTGCGTGGGTGATCCATCCCGAACTGACAAACAACCGCAATCGCCGTGCCTCTGGCCCGGCGCTGGCAGAGGCCGAAGCCTTGGCCGAGGCGCTCCCGCATCTAGAGGTGCAGGGGCGCGAGATCGTGCGTTTGTCCAAACCCCACGCAGGCCACCTGTTTGGCACCGGAAAAATCGAAGAGCTGCGCCAGCGGATCCAGGCAGCTGAGGTTGATCTGGTGCTGGTGGATGGCACTGTCAGCCCGGTGCAACAGCGCAATCTGGAAAAAATGTGGGCCGTGAAAATCCTCGATCGCACCGGTTTGATCCTTGAGATCTTCTCCGATCGTGCGCGCACCCGCGAAGGGGTGTTGCAGGTTGAAATGGCGGCGCTGAGCTATCAACGCACCCGTCTGGTGCGCGCCTGGACCCACCTTGAACGGCAACGTGGCGGGCTTGGGTTTGTCGGTGGGCCTGGGGAAACCCAGATCGAGGCCGACCGCCGCGCCATTGATGATCAGTTAAACCGCTTGCGCAAGCAGTTGGAAAAAGTGGTTAAAACACGCGAGTTGCACCGTGCCGCGCGTGCCAAAGTCCCTTACCCAATCGTGGCGCTTGTGGGGTATACCAATGCTGGTAAATCCACCCTTTTCAATAAGTTAACTGGCGCAAACGTGTTTGCTAAGGATATGCTTTTCGCCACATTGGATCCCACAATGCGGCAAGTTGAACTGCCCGGTTCCGGGCGCAAAGTCATCCTGTCTGATACGGTTGGGTTCATCTCGGACCTGCCCACACAGCTTGTCGCGTCCTTCCGCGCCACATTGGAAGAGGTGTTGGCCGCGGATCTGGTCCTACACGTGCGCGATATCTCGTCGGAAAACACCGAAGAACAGGCCAAAGACGTTACCCTTATTATGGAAGAGCTGGGGCTTGATGAGAACACCCCGATGCTTGAAATCTGGAACAAGATCGACTTGCTTGAGGGGGACGAGGCGGATGCTCGCCGTGTGGAAGCCCGCCGGATGGATGAGATTTTCAGCCTCTCCGCTGTGACCGGCGAAGGGTTCGAGCCGTTGATGGCAGCGATAGAGGCCAAGCTCGACACCGTGCGTGAAACCGTGTCGATGATGCTGGGGTTTTCAAAAGGTAAACAGCGCGCGTGGTTATTTGCACAGGGCGTGGTGGACAAGGAAGAGCCGGGTGAAGAGGGCTGGACCCTGACCGTCACCTGGACCGAACGGCAAAAGGCACAATACGCGGCCTTGTAGGATCTATCTCGCGATCAAATCAAAAAGACCGCTTTTAGGGCGGTCTTTTTTTGTGCGTTGCGCGGCGAGGGCGTGCCGGCCCTATGGCGCTTTTGGGATCAGGCGGGTGATGCCCACAGATGCAGCCCGCGCCAGATCGGGATCAAGCGACATGGGGGTGTATTCCCCACGGCGCCACAGCTCGCCCAGATCATCGTAATGCCGTGACAGCGGGTGGCCTGATTGCCCGGTGGACACCACAAACAGGGAACTGTCGGGATCTGACAGGTCGTACACCCCGCGATAGCCTGCGCCATGTACGTTCTGAAACGGGTCTGGCCCAATACCAGAGGTCCGCCCCCGCAACAGCGTATGATCGCCCCCGGAGGTTGATTGGCGAATATTCACAAAATACTTTAGAAACGGCACCTTACCCAGAACAGGATGATCCTGAGTTGCCTCATGATAATCCCCCCAGCGCAGGCTTTCTTGTTCGCCACGCGTGTTTTCATCCAGCCACAACAGCGCATCATCCAGGGCGGCGCGCGCAACATCGGTACAGGTTTCAACCGGGGCGGATTGGATCACGTCACACCAAACCCCTGCGCCCTCGATATTGCGAAAAACGCGTTCGATAAACAGGGGTTCCACATGCGGGAATTCGGCCGCAAGGGGGCCCATTTCATCGCGGATCAACCTGTTTTGCAGCGCCCGCATCCAGGCCGAATAAATCAGTGGCTCCGGCATATGTTCGTTCATCTCGCCGTTCCACTTGGCCAACAGCGTTAAGGCGCGTTGACGGGCGCGTTCGGGCGTGCCTTCGGCGGCGGCATCGCCGGTGAACCAAAGGTCTGCCCCGACAAGTGGCAGCAACGTGCGTGCGGTCACTGACACCGGGTCCAACTGCGCCTCAATAAAACTGTCGCGCGTATGCACGGCGCGCGCCTGCATCAAGCGGTTCCAGCGTTGCACGCGCTGACTGTCGCCCCAATCATAGCTCATATGAAGCGGAAAGGGCCGGTCGACCACTTTGTTGTTGGTATTGCCGACGATACCACCAGAGGGCTGCACAAATTCGGGATTGGCCGTGTAAGTTTCCAACCCGGCCCAGCGATTGTCGGCGATGGCACCAAGGCTGGGCATCCGGCCTTTGGTCTGGTGATCGCGGTTGCGACGGGGCATCGCCCCAATCACCTTCATCGCGATCTGGCTTTTGTCGATCATGGTCAGGTTCTGGCTGGGGGCCACATAATCTACTCCAGCAGCGATCCCTTCGGTGACGGAATTGGAACGCATCAGCCGAATGCCCGCGCTCATCGACCGATCCCGATTGCTCAGCAAGGTCCAGCTCAGGGCGGCCACATGACCCGGCGGGGTGATGGTGGCAAGATCATAAAGCGATCCGGGCAACACCGGCCCATTGTCGGACCATTGCAACGTGATGGTCACGGGCGGTGCATCTTTGATGCGAATGATTGTGGGACGTTCGCGCAGCGGCTTGAACCCATCCGGGGTGCGCACCTCTTTTGGCGCGTCCGGGTTTAGTTCTTCTATGAAAAGATCCTGGTCATCCAGATAAGACGAGGTCACCCCCCAGGCAAATTCATCAGACCGGCCCACCATCATGATCGGCATCCCCGGAATGGTGCCGCCAATCACCCCGCCAGTCGACAGTTCCAACCGGGCCAGATACCAGACCGTAGGGGCGGTCAGGCCAAGATGCGGATCATTGGCCATAATTGAGCTGCCAGCGGCGGACCGCGCCGGGGCGGCGGCCCAAGCGTTTGAGGCCCCCGCAAAGCCACGGCGTGGCGAGGGCCAAAAATCGGGGCGGATTTGGCGCGTTTTGAGTTGGGCAAATTGGTCGGGTGCTGCACCCATCAGGCTGGCATAATCGGGCAGGGCGGCCACACCAGCCCCCGGCATATCCGGCAAGATGTCTTTCACGCGCGCCTCAGGCAAAGCCAAGGACACCCGCGCGCGCAGAACCTCATCTTCGATCTGTCCAGAGAGTTGCACCCCCATCAGTTTCAGGACCGCAAGGCTGTCAGCGGGTTGCCATGGGGATATGTCATTGGAAAAGAGGAAAAATTCAGGCGCGCCTCGGCCCAAAGCATCGGCATTAATGCGCGACAGATAGGCATTTACACCAGAGGCATAGGCGCCAAGGGCGGCTTTGGTGTCTTTGTCCTGATCTTCCACGGCCTCTTGGGCAAGGCGGTAAAGGTCTAGGCGGCGCATCAGCTCATCCACCTTCAGGGTGCGGGTCCCAAACAGCTCAGACAAACGTCCCTGCGCGGTGCGGCGCATCATCATCATCTGCCACAAACGATCCTGCGCATGCACATAGCCCAGACCAAAAAACACGTCCTGATCGGTCTGGCCAAAGATATGCGGAATATTGGCGTTGTTGCGCACAATTTCCACCGGCGCCGTGATGCCCTTGGTTTCGCGCGTCACGTCATAATCCGGCAGCGATTGCGCGGCCAGATAATACACCAATGACACGCCCAGTATGGCCAAAACCAACAAACCTGAGACAATGCGGATCAACCACTTAAATACCAGCGCCATAAATCCCTCGTGTTGACGTATCTGACCTGAGCGGTAACTACTGTGCCTGACAAAAGAATTCAACGATAGGGAAACATCATGGCAAAATGTGCGTTTTTGGGCTTGGGGGTCATGGGATATCCGATGGCGGGGCATTTGGTTGCAGCCGGTCACGAGGTGACGGTTTACAATCGCACAACGGCCAAAGCCGAAGCCTGGGCCAAGGAACATGGAAGCAAATGGGCCTCAACCCCGCGCGAGGCCGCATTGGGTGCGGATTTTGTCATGTGCTGTGTGGGCAATGACGATGATTTGCGCGGCGTGGTGCTGGGCGAGACCGGCGCGCTTTCCGGCATGTCTAGCGGCGCGATTTTTGTTGATCACACAACCGTGTCAGCCAAGGTCACGCGCGAACTTTATACCGCCGCGAAAACTGCCGGGGTGTCCTTTGTCGATGCCCCCGTGTCAGGCGGACAGGCGGGGGCTGAAAATGGTGTGCTTTCGATTATGTGTGGCGGTAATGAGGCGGCGTACGCTACCGCTGAGCCGATCATGCAGGCCTACGGGCGCACTGTGAAACGTCTGGGCGAAAGTGGTGCCGGGCAGTTGACCAAGATGGTCAACCAAATCTGCATCGCGGGGCTGGTGCAAGGCCTTTCAGAAGGGCTGCATTTTGCCGAGAAGGCCGGACTTGATATTCGCGAAGTGGTTGACGTGATCCAAGGGGGCGCTGCGGGCAGCTGGCAGATGGTCAACCGACATGAAACCATGGCGGATGATCACTTTGAACATGGGTTTGCCGTGGACTGGATGCGCAAAGATCTGGGCATCTGTCTGGCGACCGCAGATGAAAACGGCGCCAGCCTTCCGGTGACCGCTCTGGTAGACCAGTTTTACAAAGACGTGCAGAAAATGGGCGGCGCGCGCTGGGACACATCAAGCTTATTTAAGCGGTTGAAAGACGGCGGGTAAGTTGCTGATTTAAATAAAAAAGGGAGGCGCGAAGCCTCCCTTTTCAATTTCATATCAATCCCTTATGGAATGATGCGTGTGTATTTTGCACCTTCAAGCGCCGCCCCCGCAATCACGCCAGCTTGACCAAACACCACCGCCACAACCGGGTCGGATGAGGTGATCGTATCCGCCGTCAGACGATCGCCCATGGTTTGGAACGCGTATTTGATGTCAGCGGACGCCACCCAACCAGAGGCGGTGCGGAATTCTTGCAACGCTTGGTCAGTCATGAAAAACAACACATGTGCGTATTGCTGTGCACCGATTTGAAAGCCGACGCTGGCTTGGGTCTGAAGGTAGTAATCCACCGTCACACCGCCCACACGCAGCGCACCACGACCGTAAGCGCCGCCAAATACGAAACCCGCCTCTGTCACCAAGGGCATGACCAACATACCGGTTGCTTTCGACGCGAGTTGCTGAGTGTCTGGGTAGCGGTTGTAAAGATAGCGCAGGGTTTGATCCACGCGGGCGTCAATTCTGGTGCCATCTTGGGATCCAACACCATTGGCACAGCCAGCGACAGCCAGCCCAGCCCCGCCAAGCCCAACCATAAAACCACGTCTGGAAAGAGGACGTGATTGATTTTGGGAATTCTCTGAATTGCTCATTTTATGCCTCGTATCGCCAATTCAACTTGCGAAAAGGGCGCACCCGGATTCGCGTTGTTGAAGCCTGATTGTCGTGACAGGTCTATGCCTGTTTCTGCCTGCAATATAGCTCAATCAAGGTGCTGTGTCACGCACCGTGCGGGGATCGCGCGGAAAATCGCTGTTGGATGTAAAATCAAAAGCTTACGAGGCTTTGACGCTTTGGAAAAAGCCTAGGCGTCTGACAGCATTTTTGCCATGCGCGGCGCGTAATAGGTCAGGATCCCATCACAGCCCGCGCGTTTAAACGCCATCAGGCTTTCCAGCATCGCTTTTTCCTTGTCGAGCCAGCCATTTTGNNTTTGTCGCCATCCAGCCAACCATTGGCGGCGGCGGCCTCTTGCATCGCATATTCGCCGGACACCTGATAGGCAAAGGTCGGCACACCAAATTCAGTTTTCACCCGGCGGCAAATGTCCAGATAGGGCAGGCCGGGCTTGACCATGATCATATCCGCGCCTTCCATCAGATCACGTTCCACAAGGCGCATCGCCTCATCCGTGTTGGCAGGATCCATCTGATAGGTTTTTTTGTCGCCCTTCAACGCGCCGGACGCGCCCACCGCATCACGAAACGGGCCGTAATAAGCCGAAGCATATTTCGCGGTATAGGACATGATGGTCAGATTGCGATGACCGGCCCCCTCAATGGCGGTGCGAATGGCGCCAATGCGGCCATCCATCATATCGGATGGTCCAAGGATATCGGCACCCGCCTCTGCCTGCGCCAAGGCCATACGCACAAGGGCGATGTTGGTTTCATCATTGAGGATCTCGCCATCCTGCACGATCCCGTCGTGGCCGTTGGCATTATAGGGATCAAGCGCAATATCGGTCATGATCGCAATATCCGGCACCGCCTGTTTTATCGCCCGAATGGCGCGGTTGGACAGGTTCTCGGGGTTCCACGCCTCTTCGCAGGCCTCAGATTTCAGCGCGGGATCGGTATAGGGAAACAGGCAGATCGCCGGGATGCCAAGATCAGCGGCCTCATGCGCGGCCTCAACCAACCGGTCGATGGATTTGCGGGTGACGCCGGGCATCGAGGGGATCTCTTCTTCAACCCCTTCGCCTTCCACCACAAAAACCGGCCAGATCAGATCACTCACCCCCAACGCGTTTTCACGTACAAGATCCCGCAGCGCTGCTGACGACCGGGTGCGGCGCAGGCGCGTGGTGGGAAAGGGGGCGACGGTGCGCGAGGGAATGGGGCGGCTCATCTGGCTCTCCTGACTTGATCCATATCGTCCTTGCCACGGGATTTGCGGTGGGGCAAGGGCTCAGGTCAGGCCTGCGACAAGTTCACAGTCGGTTTTACAGCCTGTTTAAGGCGCGAAAACCGCTTTTCATGCGCCAGCCGCCCGCGTATGGTCGCCAAATTAATTGGCCGGGCCTCATCATGATGGGACAACCGGTCGCAAGATAGGGCAGACAGAGTGGACTGGTTTTCAACACTTTTTGAAATCATCGACATGCGATCCTTTTCCAATCTGTGGTATTGGATTGCGCTTGCAGTGCTGTGGTCAACCACCAGCCATTGGGTGATTGGCGTGCCTTATGATCTGGTGCAACGTGCTGCCCGACACGAAGGCCAAGCGCAGGTCGATCTGGAGGTTTTGACCCGCATCTATTGCTCGCGTTTGCTTTATATCGCCGCGACCTCTGGCCTGTGGCTGCTGGGCTTTGCCTGTGCCGCCCTTACCAGCTTGTTTTTACTGGGCTTTGTCTACGGGGTCGAGTTTTCTCAGGCCCTGTTGCTGATCGCCTTCCCAATGACACTGGTTGGGGTGATGTCGCTTAATACTGCGCGGATCATTCAAGATCGGTCGCTGGAAGGTGCTGATTTGCGCGCCCGCCTGAACCGTCACCGTATTCAAACGCAAGTCCTTGGAATGATATCTATTTTTGTCACCTCCATGTGGGGGATGTATCAAAATCTGTCACTTCATGCCTGGAGCTGATCTGGCCTGAGCCTCCTTGAACGCGGCGCAGGGCTTGACACCACGCCCCGCTCCGTTACCTCAACCCTATGACACATCTGCTATTATCCGGCGCCCCCGAGGGCTATGACGCGCAGCTTTTGCTGAAAGAACTCGACCGTGGCGATGCACCCGTTATGCATGTGGCGCGGGATGATAAACGCATGGCCGCGATGCAAGAAGCGCTGTCGTTTTTTGCGCCGGGCGTGACCGTGGTGCAATTCCCCGGCTGGGATTGTTTGCCGTTTGACCGCATGTCGCCAAACGCGGATGTTTCCGCCACGCGCATGGCCACCTTGGCGGGGTTGGCGACAGGGGCCTTGTCCGGAAAATTCCTGCTGCTGACCACGCTGAATGCAGCCACCCAAAAACTTCCCGCGCGGGCTGTGCTTGAGGGGGCGAGCTTCTCAGCCCGCGTGGATTATCAACTCGATGTGGACAAATTGCGCAGCTTTTTGGTGCGCATGGGCTTTAGCCAAACGCCAACAGTAATGGAACCGGGCGATTTTGCTGTGCGCGGCGGGATTATCGACATTTACCCACCTGGCGAGACCGGCCCGGTGCGGTTGGATCTGTTTGGCGACGTGCTGGACGGGATCCGTCGTTTTGACCCAGTCACGCAACGTACCACCGATAAGCTTAAAGGTATCGACCTTGCTCCGGTGTCCGAGGTCTTGTTTGACGAGGCATCCATCACGCGGTTTCGTCAAAATTACCGGGTGGAATTTGGCGCGGCTGGGTCCGATGATCCGCTTTATGAGGCCGTGTCCGCCGGGCGCAAACATCAGGGGGTGGAACATTGGCTGCCGTTTTTCCACGAGCGTCTGGAAACGCTGTTTGATTACCTGCCGGATGCGTCGATCCTCCTTGATGATCACCTGACCGCCGCCCGCCTGTCGCGTTGGGACAGTATCGAAGACCAATATGAGACCCGCAAAATCGCCATGGGCGCAAAAAACCGCATGGACACGGTCTATAAACCCTGTCCGGCAGGGCTTTTATATCTGGACGATACGACCTGGGAAGCCGCCCTTAAACCGCGCCGTGTGGTGCAGCTTTCGGCCCTGCCGCAAGCCACGGGTGCGGGTGTTTTGGATGGCGGCGGCCGCATTGGGCGCAATTTTGCACCCGAGCGACAGCAGGAAAATATAAATCTATTCGAGGGCTTAGCGAAGCATATTAAGGCAAAATCGGACAGGCCCGTGATTGTCGCCAGCTACTCTGAAGGGGCGCGTGAACGTCTGACAGGACTGTTGGCCGACGAAGGGCTGGTCGGCACAAACGCCATCGACAGCTTCCGCGATGTGCCTGACAGCGGTGGTGGCACTTATCTGGCGGTGTGGCCGCTGGAACATGGGTTCGAGACGCCTCAGATCACGGTGATTTCCGAACAGGACGTGCTTGGCGATCGGCTGATCCGTGGTCAAAAGCGCAAGCGCCGCGCTGAGAATTTCCTGACCGAAGCCAACAGCCTGTCGGCGGGCGATCTTGTGGTGCATGTGGATCACGGCGTTGGCCGCTTTATGGGGCTGGAAACCGTCACCGCAATGGGCGCGCCGCATGAATGCCTTTTGCTCGAATATATGGGCGGGGACCGTCTGTTTATTCCGGTGGAAAACATCGAACTCCTGTCGAAGTTTGGCCAAGACACCGGGCTTTTGGACAAGCTTGGCGGTGGGGCGTGGCAGGCGAAAAAGGCCAAGCTTAAGGAACGTATCCGCGAGATTGCCGATAAATTGATCCGGCTGGCGGCGGA
This sequence comes from Rhodobacteraceae bacterium UBA2553, assembly GCA_002340515.1. GTDB lineage: Bacteria > Pseudomonadota > Alphaproteobacteria > Rhodobacterales > Rhodobacteraceae > Aliiroseovarius. The sequence goes on from DDMF01000133.1 coordinate 16,083, forward strand.
ACGTGAGTTGCGCAAAGCGCCGATCCTGCAAGCACCACATCACGCGTGGGAAGAGTTTTCCGCCCGTTTCCCATACCAGGAAACCGAAGACCAAATGGCGGCGATCGAGGACGTGATCGACGACATGGCCACCGGGCGCCCGATGGACCGGTTGATCTGTGGCGACGTGGGCTTTGGCAAAACCGAGGTCGCCATGCGCGCGGCGTTTGTGGCCGCAATGTGCGGTCAACAGGTGGCGGTGATTGCCCCCACAACCTTGCTTGCCCGTCAGCATTTCAAAAGCTTCTCTGAACGCTTCCGTGGCTTTCCGATCAATGTCGGGCAGCTCAGCCGGTTTGTGGGCCAAAAAGAGGTCAAACTGACCCGCGATGGCCTGTCACGCGGCACAATGGACATTGTGGTCGGCACCCATGCGCTTTTGGCAAAAGATGTGCGTTTTAAAGACCTTGGACTGCTTGTTGTTGATGAGGAACAACGCTTTGGCGTCAGTCACAAAGAACGCCTTAAGGAAATGCGCTCCGATGTGCATGTGCTGACGCTCTCTGCCACACCGATCCCGCGCACCTTGCAAATGTCGCTGTCTGGGGTGCGGGACCTGTCGATTATTGGCACGCCGCCAGTCGACCGCCTGTCGATCCGCACCTATGTCTCGGAATTTGACAGCGTGACCCTGCGCGAGGCGCTTTTGCGCGAACATTACCGTGGCGGTCAGTCGTTTTTCGTGGCCCCGCGCGTCAAAGACTTGCCGGAAATACAGACGTTTTTGGAAAATCATGTGCCAGAGGTCAGCTTTGTCATCGCCCATGGGCAAATGGCAGCAGGCGAGCTGGATACCCGTATGAATGCGTTTTACGACGGCAAATATGACGTGCTTTTGGCGACAAGTATCGTTGAAAGCGGCATTGATATTCCCACAGCCAACACGATGATTGTGCACCGCGCGGATATGTTTGGTCTGGCGCAGCTGTATCAGATCCGGGGCCGTGTGGGCCGATCCAAAACCCGTGCTTATGCCTATCTCACCACCAAACCGCGCGTGCCGCTGACGGCCACAGCCGAAAAGCGGTTGCGTGTGCTTGGGTCATTGGATGCGCTGGGGGCAGGGTTCACGCTCGCCAGTCAGGATCTGGACATTCGCGGCGCGGGCAATTTGGTCGGCGAAGAGCAATCAGGCCAGATGCGCGAAGTGGGGTATGAACTTTACCAACAGATGCTGGAAGAGGCGATTGCCAAGATCAAATCAGGGCAGCTCGAAGGATTGTCGGAGGCCGATACCGGTTGGGCACCACAAATCAATTTGGGTGTTCCAGTCTTGATCCCAGACACTTACGTGCCTGATCTTGATGTGCGTCTGGGCCTTTACCGCCGCTTATCAGGCCTATCGACCAAGGTCGAACTGGAAGGCTTTGCCGCTGAGCTGATTGACCGGTTCGGTACTTTGCCAAAAGAGGTTAACACGCTTCTGTTGATCGTGCGCATCAAAGGCATGTGCAAACGGGCTGGTATTGCGAAGCTGGATGGGGGACCAAAGGGCGCGACGATCCAGTTCCACAATGACAAATTCGCCTCTCCGCATGGGTTGATCGAGTTTATTCAGGCCCAAGACGGCTTGGCCAAAGTGCGTGACAATAAAATTGTGGTGCGACGTGACTGGCGCAAAACTTCTGACAAGATCAAGGGGGCCTTTGCGATTGCACAGGATCTCGCGATCAAGGTGAACGAGGCGAAGAAGGCAGCAAAGCAAGCCGATTAACCTATCCTTTTGCCCCCTTTATCTCATCTTTGCCGCGCGGTAACCCGATAGGGGAAATGGGGGCAGGATGCGAAATCTACTTTTGGCAAGTGCAATGGCACTGTTGGTTGTCGTGGCTTGGGGTCGGGATGCGGATGCGGATCCGTCAGGTATTTCAGCGCCAGGCCTCTCACCGATGGATCAGCTTTTGCAGGTCGCGCAAAACACTGGGGTTCTGCAATTGGCACAGGCCTATGATTGCAGCAATGAGAGCTGCAAAAGGCTGCGCAGCTGCGCCGAGGCTTGTTATAAATTGCTGGTGTGTGGCCAATCCATTCGGGACCGCGACAAAGACGGCATCCCTTGCGAAAACCTGTGCAGCCGTCCTTGCCCGTAAGACCTTCGTCGTCCTTACGCGCTAGTTCGGGTTTTTGCGATCAATTTGGATCAAGATAAACGACAGACCAGAACAGAGTGTGACGCCAACCAACAGCGGTAAAGGTGTCCCGTTAAAGGCCAAGCCAACCGGTCCGGCGATGAGCACGGCAAGCATCGTCGGAAGCGCGCCGATCACGGCCGCAGCGGTGCCCGCAACATGGCCAAGCGGTTGGATTGCCAGCGCATTCAAATTTCCAAAGCTCAGCCCATTCAGGAAAAACAGCGTAATCGACCACGCCACAAATAACCAAAGCGCAAAGGCCCCCTCTGGTGACATCAGGGTCCAGACCATCAGCGTCGCGCCCGCCAGAACCGTTTGCGTGGCAAAGCCAGCCATCGCCAAGCGCCGCATACCAACGCGCACCACCAGGACCGAGTTCAGAAACCCCGCGCCCGCCGATAAGATCGTGACCAGAGCAAAGTAATAGGGAAAGGCGGTGCCGGTTCCTAAAACATCGACGAAAATCTGCTGGGCCGAGCTGAGATAGGCCATCAACTGCCCAAAGGCAAAAGTAATCACGGTCATGTACAGCAGGGTAACACGGTTGCTCAGCACCATGCCAAAGGCCTCAATCACCGGCTTAAACCGCAAGGGCCGGCGCTTTTCTGTAGGCAAGGTCTCCGGTTGGCGCAGCCAGAACCAGGCCAGAATCAACATCGCGACGATAATATATGTGGTGAACATGTGGCGCCACCCAAAGGACAGGATCACCCATTGCCCAAACATCGGGGCAATGGCTGGCACCAACACGAAAAACGAAAACGCAATTGACGTCACACGGGCCATCAGGCGGCCTTCATAAAGATCGCGGGTTAAGGCCATCGCACTGGTGCGCGGGCCAGCAGCCCCCAAACCTTGTACAAAACGCCAAAACAGCAACGCCTCAAGTGATTGGGCCGTGATTGCCGCCGCCGCAGCGAGCATATAAAGCGCAAACCCGGCCCCCATCGACACACGTCGCCCAAAGGCATCCGACAAGGGGCCAAAGAACAACTGCCCTAAGCCCGCGCCAACCACAAACGCCGTAATCACCAATTGCGCGCGGTTCACATTGTCCGGCACCATTTCGCCGGCAATCTCAGGCAAGCCCGGCAGGATGGAGTCGATGGAAAACGCCACCATCGAGGACAGCGCCGCCAAAAGCGCGATAAATTCAAACAGCGGCAGCGGTTTCTTTGGGGTGAAAATCGAGCTCAAGTCGCCTCGCCAGGGGCAGCGTCAATCTGCTCCAGAATTTCGTCGATCACGCGCATCCAAAGATCGGCGGGTTGCGCACCGGGAACAACATGTTGATTTGAAATAACAAAAGTAGGAACTGAATTAACGCCCTTGGCGCGGGCATCCGCGTCACGCGCAGAGATGTCATCGCGGTCCGCGTCAGAGGCCAACAGCCGCGCGGTCACATCGCGCTCCATTCCAGCCTCAGCCGCAAGATCTGCCAGAACCTCCAGATCGCCCAAATCTTTGCCCTCAATAAAATAGGCTTTGAACAAGCGATCCACCATGGCGTTTTGCTTTTCCTCAAGCCCGGCCCAGTGGATCAAACGGTGGGCATTGAGCGTGTTGGGCGTGCGTGTGATGGCCTCCAGATTGATCTCAAGCCCGCTGTCCTCCGCCGCTTGGGCCACCGGCATATAGGCTTTGATGGCGCCATCTTTGCCGCCGAATTTGGTTTCAAGATACGCGCGGCGATCCATGCCGTCTGCTGGCATGTCAGGGTTCAGCTGAAAAGGATGCCAATGGATCAGAAAGGGATGATTGGGGCGTGCCTCCAGCGCGCGTTGCAGCCGGGCTTTGCCAATGTAGCACCACGGGCAAATCGGGTCTGAGAAAATATCCAAACGGATCATCGCACTCACCTCTCCTCTTCAGGCACTCGCCTTATCGTGGATTTAAAGCGATGAAAAGGGGGGAGGCCCATATAGGAAAATTACTAACCATGTTAACTAAACTGTCACGCCCTTAATCTGAAACAAGGAAAAGGTGCGGCGAAATTAGTCAATGACGCGGGCGTTCCGTCATGCCCCCGTGAGACAGGTTTATGGCGGAATGCTTTAGTGGTGCGCCTCATAGTTTTCCCGCAGCTTGGCGCGCAACAGCTTGTTGTTGGCGCCACGGGGCAGCGTTTCTACCGGCACAAACAGGCGGGGGCATTTGTAATGGGCCAACCGTGCGTGGGCGTGATCCAAAAGGGATTGTTCTGGCACCTCATCCGTTTCAGGGGTGTAAAAACAGGCGATGACTGTGGTGTCTGCCTTAACTGCTACCTCGGCACAGGCCGCTTCATGCACACCGGGATGAAGCGCCATGGCGGCCTCCACCTCAATCGGAGAAACGCGAAACCCGCCTGCATTCATCATGTCATCCGAGCGTCCTTCAAAAGTGATGGCGCCCGCGTCATCCATGCTGACCGTATCGCCGGTCAAAAACCATTCCCCAACGAACCGATCTGCGGTGGCCTTGTCTGCGCCCAAATAGCCCAGCATCAGACCGGGGTCTGATCGGTGGACCGCCATAATGCCAGGCTGGCCCAAAGGCACAGGGG
>DDMF01000133.1:20821-21092 GCA_002340515.1 Rhodobacteraceae bacterium UBA2553
ACAGGGGTTCCGACCGGGTCTAACACCGCAATATGGCGGCCGGGTTGTGGATATCCAAGCGTGCCTTTCGGCGCCGGGCGTGCGGGGCTTCCGGACACAAAGGTAGAGCATTCCGACATGCCGTACGCTTCATAAATGCACGTTCCGGTGCGTGTGTTCCAGGTCGCGCGGGTCGCCGAGGGCAGCTTTTCGCCCGCCGACAATCCATGGCGCAGGTCTGGCAGGTTTGGCAGATCATGTTTCAACATCTGCCGATAAACACCGGGGGCCG
>DDMF01000142.1 GCA_002340515.1 Rhodobacteraceae bacterium UBA2553
GGGCGCACCACCCATCACATGAACCGCCGCCGTAAAAGGCGCATCCGCAACCAAAACCGTCGCCCCGGTCTTGACGTGGTGATCCTCCGCATTGCCCACCCGCAATCCCGCCACATCGGTGATCAAATTCCGCGTGCCCGGTCTCATGTTGTCATCCTTTTTCTTGTCTCAAATATCCTGGGGTGAATGCCGCAGGCAGAGGGGCAAAGCCCCTTTAAATACAACGCCCACCATCCACTTCCATCGCCACCCCCGTGACCATGCTGGCCTCATCTGAACACAGAAAACACGCCGCATTCCCCATGTCTTCCGGGGTTGAAAATCGCCCAATCGGGATCGACGCCAAAAACTTCGCGCGCATCTCGGGCGTGTCTTCCCCCATGAAGTTTGACAACAGTGGCGTGTCGCCCGCCACCGGACAAATTGCATTTGTGCGCACTCCATATGGGGCCAGCTCCACGGCCATAGTTTTGGTCGCGGTGATCATCCAACCCTTTGATGCATTGTACCAATTCAGGCTCGGGCGCGGGCTTAATCCGGCGGTAGAGGCGACGTTTAAGATCGCACCTGCCCCCGCCGCTTTCATCCCCGGCACGAAATGCCGCGCGGTCAAATAGACCGATTTTGCATTCACGGCGAGCACCCGGTCAAACTCGTCTTCTGTGACCTCTTCCATCGGTTTGGGCAAATGGGTGATGCCGGCGTTGTTGACCAAGATATCAACCTTGCCCCACAAGTCCTGCGCCGCTTTCGCCATCGCCGCCACGCTGTCATTGGCCGCCACATCCACAGAATGCGCGACCCCGCCAACCTCCTCGGCCACTTCTTTGGCCAGATCAAAATTCAGGTCCGCGACCATCACTTTGGCGCCTTCCTGCGCAAATTTGCGCACAATCCCCGCGCCAAATCCAGACGCGCCGCCAGTGACAATTGCCGTTTTTCCTACCAGCCGCATTGAAATGCCTCCCTAAATTTGATCCGAGCTTGCGCCGCTTTTCTGGCGGGCGCAAGTCAGGGTTGGGGCACCTGCCACGAGATGTCACAGAGCCCCGCAAATCGCCCAAACCGGGCCAGTTCTGCCTCCAGCTTGCCCCGTCGAGCAGCCCCCCAGCGCACGCCGGGTTCGGCCCAAAACCCGGTCACATCCAACAGCCCTTTGGCGCGATCCGCCTTTAACTCCATCCGCCCGACAAAGCGCGACCCTTCCAGCAAGGGATAGACATAATAGCCCCAGATCCGCTTGGCTTTCGGCACAAACATCTCGTTGCGATAGGCAAAGCCAAACAGTTTTGCCAACCGGATCCGATCCCGGATCAAGGGGTCAAACGGGTTCAAAATACGCAGCCGTGTGGTGGGGGCAGGGGCCGATTTCAACCTCGTTTCAATGTCGGGATGGGCCACCCCAGAATAGCTCGATCCATCTGCACAAGAAACCTCAACCGGCACCAATTCATCGTTTTGTGCGATCCAAGCTTTCGCCTCTTGCGCGCTCATCACATCCCAAAATCGCTGCACTTCCCCTTGAGTGCCAAAGCTGATCCGGTCCATCGCGGCACGGCCCAACCAATCCAACGCGACGGCGTCTTCAGCGCGAGAGTGGACGGGAAATACCCGTTCTGCCAGATCGTAAAATTTCACGAAATTTTCGCGATGACAGGTGGCCAAATCCCCCGCATACCACAGTTGATCCAGTGCTTTTTTATGCGGTGGGCGCGCCCACATTTCACGTGATTTCGACTTGGTATCAAAGGCATGGGTGGAGAGCGCGCCCTCAACGCGAATGCGATCGACAATTTGTGCAATCTGCTCCTTTGCAAGGCCAGAATTGCTCCATTCACTGCGCGCGTAATTGGCACCCAACCGTTCAAACCGCAGCCCCCAATGGGGCAACACACCGCCTGCAATCAGGCTGGCATCATGGGTGAAATGCTCAAACACCTCACGTGCGCGCAAATGGTCCCAGACCGCCCCTTCGCGGTAATTCTGATTGCGCGACCAGAGGATGTGATTATGCGCGCGGGTTACATTGCGGATCGTGTCGATCTGAACAAACCCAAGCCGGTTGATGATCCCCATCAGATCACAGGCCCCGGTGGGGGTGTCGGCCAGGCCGTTGGTCCAGATCCACAGCCGACGCGCATCCGCATTGGACAGTTTCAAGGGTGCGTTACCCATGTTTGGCCGCCACGGTTTTCAAAACAGAAAATCCATAAAGCGCCTCAAACCCTTTTTCGCGTCCGTGACCAGATTTTCCAACCCCGCCAAAGGGCAGCTCAACCCCGCCGCCCGCGCCGTAATTGTTGATGAACACTTGGCCCGCGCGAAGACGCTTCGCCAGCCGCATTTGCCGTGCGCCATTCTCAGACCAGACACTGGCGACCAGTCCAAAATCGGTACCATTGGCGATTGTGACGGCCTCTTCTTCAGTGTCAAACGGGATCACCACCTGCACCGGGCCAAAGATCTCATTCTGCGCCAAGGGATGGTCGGGCGGCACGTCGGAAAAAAGGGTCGGCGCCACGTAATGCCCCCCTTCGGGTGCGTCGTCCATGATCACACCTTGTCCGGCGACGGTCAGGTCACCCCCTTGGGCCAGATACCCGGTGACGATCTCTTTTTGCCGTGCGGAGATCAGCGGCCCGACGTTCAAATCCGCATCCGCTGGCCCGACGCGCAGCGCGCGGTAAGCCTCGCCCATGCGCGCCACAACCTGATCGTAAACGCCGCGCTGTACCAACACGCGCGACGACGCCGAACAGGTCTGGCCCGCATTTTGGATGCAGGCCCCGACAAGGAAGGGCAAAGCCGCGTCCAAATCGGCGTCGTCAAACACCAATTGCGGGGATTTCCCGCCCAGTTCCAGCGTTACCGGCACCACATTCTGCGCCGCTGCCGCTTGCACCAATCCGCCCACCGGCACCGATCCGGTGAAACTGATATGCTGCACGCCGGGATGCGCTGACAGGGCGGCGCCAGCCTCGGCCCCAAGCCCCGGAACCACGTTTAACGCACCTGCCGGCAAGCCCGCCTCTTCGGCCAATCGCGCAAAGGCGAGGGCGGTCAAACAGGCTTCTTCAGCCGGTTTTAATACACATGCATTGCCCATCGCCAACGCCGCCCCAACCGAGCGGCCAATGATTTGCATCGGGTAATTCCACGGCACGATATGCCCGGTCACCCCATGCGGTTCGCGCAGGGTGTAAACGGTGTAGCCATCCAGATAAGGGATTGTTTCGCCATGGATTTTATCCGCTGCTCCACCGTAAAACTCCAGATACCGCGCAAGCGCAATTGCATCGTTTCGGGCTTGGGTGAGCGGCTTGCCGACGTCGGCGGCCTCAAGGGCGGCCAGCTCCTCCGCGCGGGTTAAAACCAACTGGCCAATGCGGGTTAAGATACGCCCGCGCTCCAGCGCGCTCATTCGCCCCCAGTCACCCGTTAAGGCCCCTTCGGCGGCGTGAACCGCAGCGTCAATATCTGCGGCCGACCCCCGCGCAATTTCGCACATCTTTGCGCCGGTCGAGGGGTTCTCAAGTGACAATTTCCCCCCTTCGGCCTGTCGCCACACACCGCCCACAAAAATCTCGGTTGGGTCAAACCATAAACTGTTCATCTTGGGTCTCCTGCCACGCTGAAGGGATCACCGGGGCCGCGCCGATCAGCGATTTTGTGTAAGAATGTTGGGGCGCCGAAAACACATCGCGCGTGTCACCCTGTTCGACGATTTCGCCCGCGCGCATCACCAGCACACGGTCGGTGATCCCGCGCACCACACCAAGGTCGTGACTGATGAAAAGATAGGCCAGCCCGCGCCGCGCC
>DDMF01000132.1:0-475 GCA_002340515.1 Rhodobacteraceae bacterium UBA2553
GGCGCGACCGAAGGCTCGCGTCCCCCGTAAAGGTCGCGGTGATCGGCGAGGACGCCATAGCGCCCATGATCAGCCGCACACCGGTGCCTGCATTGCCGCAATCAATCACGTCTTCAGGTTCCTGAAAGCCGCCAACGCCAACACCGTTCACGCGCCATTCGCCGTCGCCCAAACGTTCGACATCCGCACCAAAGGCTTTCATCGCATTGGCGGTCCCAATCACGTCTTCGCCTTCCAAAAGGCCCGTGATGTGGGTTTCGCCCACGGCCATGGCGCCAAGGATCAGCGAGCGGTGCGAGATGGATTTGTCACCGGGCACATTGGCCACGCCCGAAAGGGGACCGGATTTGCGCGAGGTCATGGGAATGGCGGGGCCGTGGCCGGACATAGGCGTTCTCCTCAGATGTTGAATTCTGATAGCGCACACATGACAGAGTTTCCAGAGTGGAAAACGCGTTAGGGGCGCTGCCCCTCG
>DDMF01000132.1:498-11647 GCA_002340515.1 Rhodobacteraceae bacterium UBA2553
TGCCCCTCGCGGCACGCCGCTCACCCCGAGATATTTAAGGCAAGGAAAAAGGGAAGATCAGGACCCCCTTAAATACGGCGGAAGGTCAGGTAGTGCGGTGTGCGATCCTCGCGCAGGGCTTTTTGCTCATACCGGGTTGAGATCCAGTCGCCCCAAGGTTCGCGCCAATCGGCGGGGGTTTCGCCCAGCCATTCAAACCCGGCCTTTGGCACCTCTTCAAGAGTTTGGCGTACATAGTCGGGAATGTCAGTGGCCACGCGGAATTCTGCGCCGGGCTTCAACACCCGATGAAAGGGCAAAAGGTAATCTTGCGTCACAAAGCGGCGCCGGTGGTGGCGTTTTTTCGGCCAAGGGTCAGGGTAGAGCAGGAACGCTTTATCGATGGAATGCTCGGGCAGCACATCAAACATGTCGCGCACATCGCCGGGATGTACGGCCACGTTTTCACAGCCCGCATTGCGGATTTTTCCCAAAAGCATGGCGACACCATTGATGTAAGGTTCACATCCAATGATGCCCACATCCGGATTGCTGGCGGCCTGATGCACCATATGCTCGCCGCCGCCAAATCCGGTTTCGAGCCAGACAGGTTTATCCCCGAAAAGCGCTTTCAGATCCAAGGGGGTGCGGTCAGGATTTTCTTCCCACCCCACCGCACCGGGCGAAAGCGCGGCAAGGTCCGCGTCCAGATATTCGCGTTGGCTGTCGCGCAGATTGTGGCCTTTGAGGCGGCCATAGAAATTGCGCCACGGCGCACCGGAGGAGTGTTTTCTGTCTGTCATATCATGTCCCGTCATGGGCGGCCTGTCGCATGTGGCGGATGATCCGTCAAGATGGCAACGAAAAAGGCCCGCCGGTTGGGCGGGCCTTTGATCGGGTTTGTCTGGATCAAACGGCGCGTTTCAGCGCATCGATCAGGTCTGTGCGTTCCCAGCTGAACCCACCGTCGTCGGTGGGCGCGCGGCCAAAGTGGCCATAGGCCGCTGTGCGTTGATAGATCGGTTTATTCAGTCCCAGATGTTCGCGGATGCCACGTGGGGTCAGGTCCATGATCTCGCCCACGGCGCGTTCAATCTCGGCCTCGTCCACCTCACCTGTGCGGTGCGTGTCGACCAGAATTGACAGCGGATGCGCAACACCGATGGCGTAGGACAGCTGTAATGTGCAACGTTTCGCCAGGCCTGCGGCCACGATATTTTTAGCCAGATAACGCGATGCATATGCGGCCGAACGGTCCACTTTCGTCGGGTCTTTGCCCGAGAAGGCACCGCCCCCATGGGGTGCTGCACCACCATAGGTGTCCACAATGATCTTCCGGCCGGTCAGCCCTGCGTCCCCATCGGGGCCACCGATCACAAATTTCCCGGTTGGGTTCACGTGCCAAGCGGTGTTGTCGGTCAACCAGCCATCTGGCAGCACATCGCGAATGTAAGGTTCAACCGCGGCGCGCACGTCGCCGGGTGACATGGTTTCGTCCAGATGCTGGGTTGAAAGCACAAGCGACGTCACTTCAACCGGCAGGTCATTTTCATAGCGCACAGACAGCTGTGATTTCGCATCCGGGCCCATCCAGGCCTCGGTGCCATCTTTGCGCACCTCTGCCAGACGACGCAGGATCGCGTGGCTGTATTGCACGGGGGCCGGCATCAGCGCCTCGGTTTCAACTGTGGCATAGCCGAACATGATGCCTTGATCACCAGCGCCTTCGTCTTTGTTCTCTGCCGCATCCACCCCTTGGGCGATATCAACGGATTGCGCGTGCAAAAAATTCGACACCTCCATGGTTTCCCAATGGAAGCCCTTTTGGGTGTAGCCGATGTCTTTCACACATTCGCGGGCGATATCGACGACATTGTCGAGCACAGATTGTGGGCCGCGCACCTCGCCACCAATCACGACGCGGTCGGTCGTGGCAAAGGTTTCACAGCCAACGCGGGCATGTGGGTCCTCGGTCAGAAAGGCATCAAGGACGGCATCCGAAATGCGGTCACAGACCTTATCCGGGTGTCCTTCGGATACGGATTCCGAGGTAAATACGTGGTTCTTGCGGGTCATGAGAATTGCTCCAATACATATAGCCCCCCACGCCAGGAAGCCGTTGTGGTGGGGATGCCCTACGCGTTACATGCCCTGATGGGCATGGTCAATTGCTTTTCGTGCGCCGCCGAGCGACAAAAACGCCGACCACGGCTAACACGAGGAAAGTTAATGGAAGATCACCATAGCGCGAATAAGGCGTTGGCGGCAGGGAGCCGGGAATTTTTTCATCCATGAAACCAGCGGTGTTCAGCGGAATTTCTGCGCGCAGATTTCCGTTGGCTTCGATCACGGCGGACACGCCCGTATTTGCGACCCGGATCACCGGCAACCCAAATTCGATTGCTCGGAACCGCGCCTGAACAAGATGTTGTTGCGGACCAGAAAAATTGCCAAACCACGCATCATTTGTCGCGTGTAATATCCAATCGGGACGCTCAGGTGCTGCATGTATATCGCGGGGGAAAACAGCCTCATAGCAGATCAGCGGCAGCATCTTACCCAACTGTCCAAGGTCAAGAATGCGCGCGCCAGGGCCGGCGGAATACCCTTGCCCCGACTGCGCAGCAAAGGCGTTAATACCAATATGTGCAAGCTGATCGCCAAAAGGAATATACTCACCGAAGGGCACGAGGTGGTGTTTGTCATATGTGGTGCTGATCTGACCATCAGCGTCAAGCAGCGCAAGTGAGTTGAAAAATCGCACCCCTTCTCCACGCTGCACACCAAACAGGACCGGCGTGCCTTGGGCCGCTGCGGCCATGTCACGCAAAACACCATCCGCCCATTGCATCAGCGTGGGAATGGCGGTTTCAGGCCAGAGGATCAGATCAGGCGGCGCGCCCGTGGGGGGCATCGCCGTCAGGTCAATCTGGCGCTGGACAAAGCCATAGGCGAACTCCGGATCCCATTTCTGGTGCTGTGGCGCATTGGGTTGGATCAGACGGACAGTAATTGGCTGATCACTTGGCAGCGTCGCGGCCCGCTGGGTTGCTGTCACGCCGATGCCAGCAAAAAGCAGCACCAAGATCGCCAGTGGCAATTTCCCCACGCACCGGGCCAGAACCACATGCGCCATAAGTGTGGTAAGCAAAAAGGTCACTGCGCCCAGCCCGGCGGCTCCGATAAAGGCGGCTACCGGGGCCAGAACCGTGTCGATCCAAACATGGCCGGGACTGGCCCAGGGAAAGCCGGTGAACAAACGCCCGCGAATTAACTCTGCCCCGGTCAAAACACCCGCCAAGAGAAACCAGCGCCAACGAAGCGGCGCAATGCGGTGCGCGACCCCCGATGCCGCGCCCCAAAGCAAGGNNGCCGCCATAAAGAACAGTGCAAAAGGGGCCATCCAGGCGTGCCGGGCAGCATCAACCATAAACGGCGCCACCAGCCACGACAGAGAAACGGCAAAATAGCCGAGCCCAAGCGCCCACCCGCGCAAGGCCGCCTGTTGCCAGCGCGCGGCCTTGAGCACCAAGATCATGCCCATGGTCAAACCGATTAGCGTGCAGATCCACCAGCCGAATGGCGCCTGCCCCAAGGCCGCGATCCCGCCCAGCAACAGCGGCAGCACAACGGATGAGAACATGGCGGATCGCAACACGGTGGATCGCAACGCAACCAAACGCGAAGGCTTAGCCATCTTGTTGGGCAGGGATGCGGACGCGCAGTCGCTTAATCCGACGCGGATCCGCATCAACCACTTCGAATTCCGGCCCCTGCGGGTGTAAAATCACCTCGCCGCGCGCCGGCACGTGACCGGACAGCAAAAAGACCAGACCGCCCAGCGTGTCGATCTCTTCGTCATCATCATCTTCGCCCATCAGGCGCACACCAATGGCCGCTTCGAACTCATCAAGCGGCGCCTTGGCCTCTACCAGATAGCAACCGGGTTTTTCCGCAAGCCATAACGCGCTCTCTTCGGTGTCATGTTCGTCTTCAATCTCGCCAATAACCTGTTCGATCAAATCCTCAAGCGTAACCAGACCGTCCACACCGCCATATTCGTCAATGACCAGCGCCATATGGATGCGGTCTGTTTGCATTTTCTGCAACAGCACGCCAATCGGCATCGAGGGCGGCGCGTAAAGCAAGGGGCGCAGCAGGCTCTTCAGCGCGTAACGCTCAGAGGTGGCGCCCTTTGTCCCGGTAAACCCGTGGGTCAGGGCAAAGTCTTTCAAATGCACCAATCCAACCGGGCTGTCCAACGTGCCATCGAACACCGGCAGCCGGGTCAGCCCACTTTCGCGAAACAATTCGACCAGTTCGGTTTTACTGATATCCACCGACACCGATAGAATTTCGGATTTCGGGATCATCACATCTTCGACCCGCATCCGGCGCAAATTGACCATACCCGGTGTGGTCTGTTGAGGCATGCCATTCATGGCCTGCGGAAGATCATTTGGCACAGGATCACCGGTGTCAGTTGGGCTGAGCGCCCCGATCACCCGGCTAAAAAAGCCGCTTTTACTTTGCCCTGCACTCTCGTCCTCAGGGTGTGGCGCGCATTGCGCTGCGCTAGAAGAGCCGTCGTGACTGTCGCCCATAGATCCTTTTCCGTATTTGCGCGAAATGCGCCTTACCTTAATATGGGTTTGAAATGCCCATCTTGCCAAGAATTACAACCTCTAACCCCTCCATCAGGGTCGCATCTTTTTCGTGAATGTGATCATAACCCAACAAATGCAGGGTTCCATGCACCAAAAGATGGGTCACATGGGTTGAAAAATCTTTACCCTGATCCGCAGCTTCGCGCGCACAAGTGTCATAGGCGATGGCAATATCACCCAATTCAAGCGGTGCATCGGGGAAATCCGGCTCCGGCGCATCAGGTCTTTCACCCGGTGTTTCGGCCGCTCGCTCATCCGACGGCCACGACAACACATTGGTTGGCTGACCCTTAGAGCGGAATTCAGAATTCAACTCAGAAATTCGAAGGTCATCACAGGCCAAGATCGCAATTTCTGCGTCCTCATCGACCCCGAGATGGGACAGCGCCGCGCGAACCGCAGCCTCAGCCAACGCCTCGAACCCCGCCTCTTCCCAGCGGGAATCTTCAAAAACGATATCGACAGACATCAGCAGCTTTCATCAAGAGCCATCGGTGGCCTTTGCTGCAACTTTTTGGGCCGCGGCATTTTCAGAAGCCTCGTCATAGGCCGAGATGATCTTGGCCACAAGCGGATGTCGCACCACGTCCTTCACCGTGAAGTAATTGAACGAAATCTGGTTGATCCCTTTGAGCAAACTCTCGGCATCCCGCAACCCCGATTGCACCCCGCGCGGCAGGTCAACCTGGGTGCGGTCGCCAGTGATCACCATGCGCGAGCCTTCGCCCAGACGGGTCAGAAACATCTTCATCTGCATCGAGGTTGCGTTTTGCGCCTCGTCCAACACCACAAAGGCATTTGCGAGCGTGCGTCCGCGCATAAAGGCAAGTGGCGCGATTTCGATACGTTTTTCTTCGATCAATTTTGCCACTTGCTTACCGGGCAAAAAATCCCCCAGCGCGTCGTAAAGCGGCTGCATATAAGGGTCAACCTTGTCTTTCATATCGCCCGGCAAAAAGCCCAAACGCTCGCCAGCCTCAACCGCGGGGCGTGACAGGATGATCTTATCGACATGTCCGCCAAGAAACATGTTCACCCCAACAGCCACCGCCAAATAGGTTTTCCCAGTGCCAGCAGGGCCAATGCCAAACGCCAATTCGTTGCTGAACAGGTTTTCGACATAAGCTTTTTGCGCTTCAGTGCGCGGTTGAACGGTCTTCTTGCGGGTCATGATTTCGGTATTACCCGGCTTGAACATCTCGATCTGGTCGCCGTCTCGTGTGCCGGTGCCTTCGTCGGTTCCGCCCAGACGAATTTCGCCATCAATGTCGCCGGGTTCAACCGATTGGCCAGCCTCAAGTCGCAGATACAGCGCCTTTAACACCTCCGCCGCCTTTTCGCGCGCGTCGCCCAAAATCACCAGGTGATTGCCACGGCGCACAATCTGCACGCCCAGAAAACTTTCGATATGTGTGAGGTTCTTGTCAAATTCGCCGCAGAGATCAATCAGCAGTCGATTGTCAGGAAATTCCAGCAAAACCTCGTGGCTGTGTTCATCAACAGGCGCGGCGGTCAGGTTTTCTAATCCCAAGACAATCTCCGTTTCGCTAAAGGTCCATATGAAAATGGTGCCAAGAGCGGCGGCCGGTTGCAAGTCAAATGAACCAATCTTCACGAAGTTGATACAAAAAAAAGGCCGCCGAAACTCCGGCGGCCTTAAAATAAAAGCTTAGCGAGACTTAGATCGAGTCCGCGAAAGTGCTTCCCGCGTTGTAATTCCCAACGGCGTAGCCTTCGGGATAGATGTCGTTACAAATTGGCTTGCCATATGTGTCCATACGGGCCGACAGATATCCTTCGAAACCATCGTCAATGATCCAGTGCTGACAACCATTCGGATCCGTCCAGATACCTGCCACAAGCTCGCTAAGGTGCTTAGTATCAAAACCACGATCAACAGTTTTATCTTTCTTGTCGCCCAACTCACCGCACCCCGACAGCGACAATGCTGCGCCGAGAAGTGCGATCCCTTTGATCAGTTTCATAATCCGGTCTCCTTAACGCAAGCAGATGATTTCGACGCGGCGGTTTTTGGACATGCCAGCCGCGGTCGAGTTGGAAGCCACTGGGTGGCGTTCGCCGTAAGCTCGGATCGATGCAACCCGCGCGCCAACGCTTTGTGCCACTTTGGCAACCGCATTTGCACGGCGCTCCGACAGGCGCATATTGTAATCGTCACTGGCGCGCGCGTCGGTGTGACCCGAAATCACGTATGACGCCGCACCCGCTTGGGTAAAGAACTCTTCCAGACGGGCTTTGCCCGATGCGGTGATTTTGGATTTATCGGTGGCAAAAAGCTGATCCGAATTCATCACGGCGCAAACGTCACCCCGGTGGCAGACCGGGCGACCATCGCGGGTCACATGTGGGGTCATATACCCTTCGACACCATCATCCATCACCCAATGCTCGCAACCATCTGGATCGACCCAGATCGTTGGCACATAACGAGCGCCGTTTACATATTGCTGCGCCGAAGCCGCCCCGGCGATCATTGCCAGCGACAAA
Source organism: Rhodobacteraceae bacterium UBA2553 (assembly GCA_002340515.1). GTDB lineage: Bacteria > Pseudomonadota > Alphaproteobacteria > Rhodobacterales > Rhodobacteraceae > Aliiroseovarius. The sequence goes on from DDMF01000132.1 coordinate 7,653, forward strand.
CCACCCGCAATTGCGGATGCGCAGGCAAGGCGAAGAGTATTTGAAAGTATCCCAGCCACGTGTTCCCCCACTAAATAATTGAATTGGTGAGACAGAAGATCACCAAAGATGATTAAGATTTTTGCCAAGTGTAGCAAATTTCGTGGGTAAAGGAAGAGATATTCCCTATATATTGTATGCGAATGCGCCACAATTGGCGCAATGCAACCGCATTGTTGTGTTTTGGGAGAAAAACTCTGCCCTGACGTCAATCCAACAAATCACCCTTAAGCGAATTTCTCACGCTCTCGGTGATTCTTACCTGGCGTAAATCCCCCGGTTTCACATCCGCAGTCACATGAACCGCATGAAGATATTCGGATTTTCCGACCATTTGCCCCTCGAACCGCCCGGATTTTTCAAAAAGCACATTCACGACGCGCCCCAACATACTGTCCTGCACCTCGCGTTGCTGCTCGGCAATCAGGGCCTGTAGTCGCTGAAGCCGTTCATCGGCAACAGTATCCTCAACCAAAGCGCGCTCCGCCGCCGGGGTGCCGGGACGGGTTGAGTACTTGAAGCTAAAGGCTTGGCCGTATTTCACCTCACGGATCAGTGACATCGTATCTTCGAAATCCTGATCATCCTCTTGTGGGAAACCCACAATGAAGTCGCCGGAAATCAAGATATCTGGACGGGCCGCGCGAATGCGCTCAATCAGCCGCACATAGCTTTCGGCCGTGTGGCTGCGGTTCATCCGTTTCAGGATTTTGTCGGACCCCGATTGCACTGGCAAATGCAGATAAGGCATCAGCTTTTCGCATTCGCCATGCGCTGCGATCAGCGCGTCATCCATGTCATTCGGGTGGCTGGTGGTAAAGCGGATCCGCTCTAGTCCATCCACGTCATTCAACGCCCAAATCAGCCGCGCCAATGAGTAATCCCCATCTGGTCCCGCGCCGTGATAGGCGTTCACATTCTGCCCCAACAGGGTGATTTCCCGCACGCCACGTTCCACCAGATCGTTGGCTTCACGCAGGATCCGCTCCACCGGGCGGCTCACTTCGGCGCCGCGCGTATAGGGCACCACACAGAAAGCGCAAAACTTATCGCACCCTTCCTGAACGGTCAAAAACGCCGCCGGATTGCGCCGTGCTTTTTGGGCGCCCGCGCGCACGCCGTGACGGGTGGGCAGATGCTCAAACTTGCTTTCTTCAGGAAAGTCGGTGTCGAGCGCCTTTTTGCCCTGATCCACCTGCGCCATCATCTCAGGCAAGCGGTGATAGGTTTGCGGGCCAACCACCAGATCCACGGCGGGCTGACGGCGCATAATCTCTTCGCCCTCGGCTTGTGCCACACAGCCGGCCACACCGATTTTCAGATCAGGGTTATCCACCTTCAACGCCTTCAGACGCCCCAGCTCAGAATACACTTTCTCTGCCGCTTTTTCTCGAATGTGACAGGTGTTGAGCAGGATCATATCCGCATCATCCGGCCTGTCCGTTTCCACATAACCATCCGCGCCCAGCGCCTCGGCCATGCGTTCGCTGTCATAGACATTCATCTGGCAACCATAGGTGCGGATGAAAAGTTTCTTTGGATCGGATTTCGCGTCGGACATCTTACGTTTTCCCAATGGGTCAAGGCGGGGGATCAAGGCGCTCTCCTACACAACTCCACGCTTGCCTGCAACGTCTGTTGAAATGAGCCCTAGGACTTTGTAGCATCCGTGTACGCTTGCCCAACGAACGTAATTATATACGCGAAGGAAGTAAGATGAGACTTAAAACCCAAAAACGCGGAACCATTCAAACACTGTTTCTAGCGGTTATCTTCGCTCTTCTCGCAGACATACCTACGGCAGATGCAGGCAGGTTATCCGGCCGACGCAGCCTGAGTTCAACCAAACATGGCTATCAGATCACCAATGCCATCACCCGCGCTGGCAAGAAATCTCAACGCTTTGAGGTTCGCCCAGGGGATTGCGATCGCGATCCGGGCTGGGACGATTGCGCCAATGATCGGGAACGATCTGAATTCACGCTGAAAAAGCAAATTCGGATCGGGCAGGATCGCTGGGTGGCCTTCAGTGTGTATTTGCCTAAGGATTTCTATTCCAGCCCAAGGGTCAGCACCTCGTTAGGACAGATTCATCAACGCGGCGGCCCAAAAGGAACGGCGGGCGGTTTGCCATCTTTCCCGCCGCTGCTTCAGCTGGATGCAAAAGGCAACAACTATCGCGCCTGTGTGCATATTCTGTCGGGGCCTGCCAATAATGTGCGGGATGAATGCGCCTATTTCCCGTTGGCCAAAATCTCGGATATGCGGGGACGCTGGACGGATGTTCAAATTCATCTGCGGGCGCAGCCGAACAATCCTTTGCTTGAGGTCTACGTAAATGGCACCCGCAAGCTGGCTGAGACTGGCTTTCTGCGGTTTGTCCCAAAAGAGTACTACGTCAAATATGGAATTTATCGATCTTTCGTCAGCAGACATGGCGGTCCAATGCCCGCCCAGATTGCATTTTTTGACGAAGTGCGGATAGACAAATCCCAATCCAAAGTTTCAGTGGCACAAAAGAGACCTGTAGACTAACCGTGACACAACCAACACACGACACTTACAAAGATAAGCCGCGCAATGCCTTGCAAACCCACTGATTTTTGTGGTTTTTTAACCATGGGCCCGCAGTCTGTGCGGGATGGGAGCGTCTATGCGGTATTCTGGTTTAAATGACTTTCTGAACTCCAGCCCCGAGGCATTGGCCAAAGGGCCGGTCGCAATGATCTTTGTCGAAGATCTGGTAGAGGTCGACAGCACCGTCCGCCACCATCAAAACGCTGGCTTTAAAGAGGTGTTGGTATTTGCCCCCGACGCCCTTGAATTGCCCAGCGCACTTGAGGTGGATATCCACCGCATCGACTATGACATGTCAGCCCCCAACGCAACTCAAACCGCGGTGAACAAGGTGATCGAGGCCGCCCCCAAGGTTTGGCTTTACTACTGCTATAACGCCGAATATCTGTTTCACCCCTTTTGCGAAACCCGTTCAATTGCCGAACTTTTGGCATTTCACACCGAAGAGAGGCGCAATGGCGTGCTGAGCTATGTGGTGGATCTGTACGCAGATGATCTTGGCCATTATCCCAACGCGGTCTCACTGGAAAATGCATGGATGGACAAGTCAGGGTATTATGCGCTTGGCCGCCCGGATCTGGAAAACGACGGCCACCCCAAAGAGCGGCAGCTCGATTTCTTTGGCGGGCTGCGCTGGCGGTTTGAAGAGCACATCCCCGCCTTGCGCCGCAAGATTGACCGAATTGCGCTGTTTCGGGCACGGCCCGGGCTGAAGCTGGCGGCCGACCACACCTTTAACGACGAAGAATACAACACCTATGCCTGCCCATGGCACAACAATATCACCGTCGCAATTGCCAGCTTTCGCACCGCTAAAGCCTTGAAATCAAATGCGGGATCGACCTTTGATATCCCCACCTTCAAATGGCACAATTCGACCGAATTTGAATGGTCCTCAAAACAGCTTTTGGATTTGGGGCTAATGGAACCCGGTCAGTGGTTTTAGGGGCAGTTTTTGGGTCCGGCCCCACCCTTTACTTCCAGCACTGACATAGTAGATTACCTTCCAATCCACGAGCACCCGCCCGATGCATTGCGGCCTCGTCCACTCACCCCCCCAAAATCACGAGGCCATCATGACCGAAGTCACCCAAGGCGCAACCGTGCGCATTCACTACACCGGCACCCTCGAAGATGGCAGCATCTTTGACAGTTCCGAAGGGCGCGATCCGCTGGAATTCACCGTTGGTTCCGGCATGATCATTCCCGGCCTCGACAAAGCGCTGCCCGGCATGAGTGTTGGCGAAAAGAAAAAGGTCACCATCGCCCCTGAAGAAGCTTACGGCCCCAGCCAACCGGAAGCCATTCTGGAAGTGCCACGTGCTGAGATCCCCGCCGAGATCCCGCTTGAAGTTGGCACTCAATTGCAAATGGGCGGC
>DDMF01000132.1:11689-16291 GCA_002340515.1 Rhodobacteraceae bacterium UBA2553
AATGGGCGGCCCACAGGGGCAGCCGATCCCAGTGACCGTGACCGCGCTGACGGATGAGGTGGCGACGCTGGATGCAAACCACGCGCTGGCCGGCAAAACGCTGACCTTTGATTTTGAGATCGTCTCGGTCGGTTGATCAGACCCAAAGACAAAACCGCCCGAGACGCTTGGGCGGTTTTTCATGTCTCTATATTGCGGAATATTGCGGATCTGTCGCAGAATCAGGTGCGGCGCAACCGGATCACCACATCCACTTTGCTGATTTCCGCCCCATCCGGGGCTTTGGGTAGACGGGCAATTTCAAGATCTTCGTTCGGTGCATCCATCAGCTCTTCACTGTCTTCCCAGAAGAAATGCGGATGGTTTGAAACATTGGTGTCAAAATAGCTGCGCGCCCCATTGACGGTGATTTCACGCAACAACCCGGCCTCTGAGAAAACCCGCAAAGTGTTGTAAACCGTTGCCAGNNCTGTCCGGAATATCGATCACACGGTTCTCATCTTCCAAGAAGAAATGGTGATGCTCTGAGGTGTTAGTGTCGAAGTAAGTCTTTGTTCCTTCAACAGCAACTTCACGCAGTAACCCAACTTCAGTGAACTGGTGGAGCGTGTTGTAAACCGTTGCCAGAGAAACCTTTTCTCCGCTGTCGCGCGACGCTTCATACAGGCTTTCGGCCGTGACGTGGCGATGCTGTCCATCACCAACCAGCAAGCTGGCCAAAGACAAACGCTGCCGTGTTGGGCGCAAACCAGCACTGGCCAGCCAGTGTGTTTCCGAGGCGATTTCAACTTGGGTCATGCGGTTCAATCCATATGGGTGCGTCAGAATATAGGCGCGCTTTCGTCAGGTTTCCATGATTTTTTGCACAAGTTATCCATTTGCCCCTATTTTATTGGTGCAGCCTGCCCGCCGCCCTTGCGCCCATGTTTGCCCGGATGATAGAGGATGAAGGGACGAAACACACAAGATATAGGGCGGCAAATGGCAGACTACCCAACCAGCTTTGACAAGGAAGACCTTCTGAAATGTGCACGCGGAGAGCTGTTTGGCCCCGGCAATGCACAACTTCCGGCGCCGCCGATGTTGATGATGGACCGGATCACTGAAATTTCCGGTGACGGTGGTGAACATGGCAAGGGGCATGTGATTGCCGAGTTTGATATCACCCCAGATCTTTGGTTCTTTGACTGCCACTTCCCCGGCAACCCGATTATGCCCGGCTGTCTTGGCCTTGATGGGCTGTGGCAACTGACCGGCTTCAACCTTGGCTGGCGCGGCTGGCAAGGGCGCGGATATGCGCTGGGTGTGGGCGAAGTGAAGCTGACCGGCATGGTCCGTCCTGAACGCAAGATGCTGACCTATCGCATCAATTTCACCAAAGCGATCCAAACCCGCCGCCTGACCATGGGCGTTGCAGACGGGATTGTCGAAGCGGATGGTGATGTGATCTATCAGGTCAAAGACATGAAAGTGGCCCTGTCGGAAAGCTGATCCAGCCACAGATTATTGCGCCCTGACGGGCCAAATGAAGGAGTGCGCATATGCGTCGTGTTGTCGTTACCGGGCTGGGCATCGTTTCAGCCATCGGGAATAATGCCGAAGAAGTTCTTGCCTCGCTGAAAGCTGGAAAATCCGGCATTTCTGCCAATGCTGACATGGTCGAACATGGCTTTCGCAGTCAGGTCGCGGGCATGCCCAATATCGACATCACCCAGCATGTGGACAAACGCACCCTGCGCTTTATGGGGCCGGGTGCCGCCTATGCGCATATCGCGATGACACAGGCGATCGCGGATGCGGGTCTGGATGAAGACGACGTTGTGAACACGCGGACCGGCCTGATCGCTGGTTCCGGCGGGCCATCGACAAGCGCAATGTTTGCCGCCCACCAAACCGCGCTGAAATCAGGTGCCACTAAACGCATCGGGCCATTCGCGGTTCCGAAATGCATGGGGTCGACCATTTCCGCCAACCTTGCGACCGCGTTCAAGATCAAGGGGATCAACTATTCGATCACCTCGGCATGCTCGACCAGCTTGCATTGCATCGGCAACGCGTCTGAACAGATCATGATGGGCAAGCAAGATGTGATGTTTGCCGGTGGCGGCGAAGAACTTGACTGGACGCTGTCCTGCCTTTTTGACGCCATGGGCGCGATGTCCTCAAAGTACAATGACACCCCGGAAAAAGCCTCGCGCGCGTTTGACGCAAACCGCGACGGGTTTGTGATCGGCGGCGGCGGGGCCATTTTGGTTCTGGAGGAATTGGAGCACGCCAAAGCGCGCGGCGCCAAGATTTACGCGGAAGTCACCGGTTACGGCGCCACTTCGGACGGGCACGACATGGTTGCGCCCTCGGGTGAAGGCGGCGAACGCGCGATGCGTGTGGCGCTGGAAACGCTGCCGGAAGGGCGCAAGGTTGGATACATCAACGCGCATGGCACATCGACCCCTGTTGGGGATGTGGGCGAAGTCGAAGCGGTGCGGCGTGTATTTGGTGAGGGATCGACCCCTCCGATCAGCTCGACCAAATCCATGACCGGTCACAGCCAAGGCGCCACCGGCGCACAAGAGGCCGTGTACTGCCTGTTGATGCTGGAAAACGATTTCATCGCCCCATCGATCAACGTCGAAGAGCTGGATCCGGCGATTAATCCGGACGAAATTGCAACCTCGCTGGTTGAAAATGCGGGGCTCGATACTGTGATGACCAATAGCTTTGGCTTTGGCGGCACCAATGGCTCGATGCTTTTGAGCAAATACAAAGATTAATTTGAAGACTTAGGGCAAGGATGTGACATGGCTGGATTGATGCAAGGAAAACGGGGCCTCATTATGGGGGTCGCCAACCAACGCTCCATCGCTTGGGGCATTGCCCAGGCCATGGCAAATGAAGGCGCGGAGCTGGCGTTTTCCTACCAAGGCGACGCGTTTGGCGCGCGGGTTGCCCCTTTGGCGGAAAGTGTCGGATCGGATTTTCTGGTCGATATGGATGTCACGGATGACGCCGCATTGGACAAGGGTTTTGAGGCCCTGTTTGAGCGCTGGGACAGCATCGACTTTGTGGTGCACGCGATTGCCTATTCCGACAAGAACGAGCTGGCCGGGCGCTTCGTGGACACCAGCCGCGCGAACTTCAAAAACTCGATGGACATCAGCTGTTATTCCCTGATCGAAGTGGCGCGCCGTGCGGCCCCCAAGATGACAAATGGTGGCACCATCCTGACGCTGACCTACGGCGGGTCCAACCGCGTCACCCCGTTTTACAACGTGATGGGGGTTGCAAAAGCGGCATTGGAAGCCTCGGTGCGGTATCTTGCCAATGACCTTGGCCCTGATGGGATCCGCGTCAACGCCATCTCTCCCGGCCCAATGAAAACACTGGCAGGGGCGGCCATTGGTGGCGCGCGCAAAACCTTCCGCCATACTGAGGCCAACGCGCCGTTGCGGCAAAACGCAACGCTTGAGGCCGTGGGTGGCACCGCGGTTTACCTCGCCTCAGATTACGGCAATTGTACCACTGGTGAGATCATCACCGTGGACAGCGGATTTCATGTTTTGGGGATGCCGCAGCCGGATAATCTGTAAGCCCAAACAATGCATTGCAAAGGCCACCTTCGGGTGGCCTTTTTCGTTGAGCCAGATGTTTTCTGGCCTCCGGCTGGGGATATTTATGACAAGAAAAAAGGGCGTCTGGACGGGCCGCTCTGAACTGTGCTTACTGGCACGGAGAGATTGAAGGGCAGTAAGATGAAAACATTCACAGCATCAGATGGCGTCACGTTGGCCTATCGCGACGAAGGTAAAGGCTTGCCCGTATTGGCCCTTTCCGGGCTCACCCGCAACTCTGATGATTTCAACTTTGTCGCCCCGCATCTTTCTGGCATTCGCTTGATCCGTATGGATTATCGCGGGCGCGGGCAATCGGATTGGGCGCCGCATCAAACCTATACGGTCCCGCAAGAGGCCCAGGATGTACTGAGCTTGCTGGATCATCTGGGGCTTGAGAAAACCGCTATTCTGGGCACCTCACGTGGTGGGTTGATTGCGATGGGGTTGGCGACTGTGGTCAAGCACCGGCTGATCGGTGTGTGTCTGAATGACATCGGGCCAGAAATTGACCCCGGCGGGTTGAAATACATCATGTCCTACCTTGGCCGACGTCCTGCGTGGCGCGCCTTTGGGTCGGCCACAAAAATGCGCGCGGCGGCGATGGAACAGGCCGGGTTTCACAATGTGCCGATGGAGCGCTGGGACGAAGAAGTGCGACATCTTTACGAGGAAAAAGACGGCAAGCTTGAGAACCGGTATGACCCTGCGTTGCGTAAGGCGGTGGAAGAGGCCGGAGCCCAGCCTATTCCCGATTTATGGCCGATGTTTGATGCGTTTGACGGGCTGCCTTTGGCGCTGATCCACGGCGCGAATTCAGACCTTTTGACCGATGCGACCGTGGCCGAAATGCAAACGCGCCGCCCGGATATGCTTTACGCTAAAGTCCCTGATCGCGGTCATGTGCCGTTTTTGGATGAACCAGACGCTTTGCCGGTGATCCGCACGTGGTTGGAGCAGTGCCATGAACATTGACGCCATCCGCGCCGCCGCC
>DDMF01000132.1:16326-20705 GCA_002340515.1 Rhodobacteraceae bacterium UBA2553
CGCAAAACGCCTCTGCTGTCCTCGCCGTTTCTCGATGAAATTGCCGGGCGTCGGGTGTTGATCAAAGCGGAGTGCCTGCAACACACCGGCAGCTTTAAGTTTCGCGGGGGGCGGGCAGCGATTTCTGCGCTGTCCAAGGACATCCGTGCCAAGGGTGTGATCGCCTTTTCCTCGGGCAATCACGCGCAGGGGGTGGCACTGGCGGCACAGGATTTTGACATTCCGGCTGTGATCCTAATGCCCTCTGACACCCCGCGTCTTAAGGTCGAAAACACCCGCAGCTATGGCGCTGAAGTGGTCTTTTTCGACCGGGCAACAGATGACCGTGATGCAATCTGTGATGATCTGGCCAAGGCGCGCGGTTTGACCCTGATACGCCCTTATGACGACGCCGAAGTGATTGCGGGGCAAGGCACCGTAGGGCTGGAAATCGCCGCACAGGCCGCCCAGCTTGGGATTGAGGCCGCAGAGGTTCTGGTCCCCTGTGGCGGGGGAGGATTGACGTCCGGCATTGCGCTTAGTCTTGAGGCTGATGCGCCTAAGATGCGCGTGCGCCCGGTGGAACCGGAGCGTTTTGACGATGTGGCCCGCTCGCTGGAAAGCGGCTGCATTCAAAGCAACACTGAGAAGGCCGGGTCCATTTGCGACGCAATCATCACCTCACAACCCGGCAATCTGACCTTCCCGATCCTGCATCGCCTGTGTGGATCTGGTTTGGCGGTCAGCGAAGAGGATTGCTTGCGGTCCATGGCGCTTGCCTTTGCCCGGTTGAAAATTGTAATCGAACCCGGCGGGGCTGTTGCGCTTGCGGCTGCACTTTTCCATCCCGATAAAATCACCGGCGACACTGTGATCGTCGTGGCGACCGGCGGCAACGTCGATACCCCAATGTTTACCCGTGCGCTGGAGGCTATGACCCCGTGACCAAACCCGAGCTTACCGATTTCACCCTTGCATCCTTCAACGTCAAAAATCTGATTGGCCCCGATCGGGAATATTACCAGTTTCAATCCTACACGCCCGAGGAATACGCGTGGAAGCGCGATTGGATGGCGGATCAAATGCTGTCGCTGGATGCGGATGTGATTGGGTTTCAAGAAATCTTTGAGGAAAGCGCGCTGCGTGATGTGATCAGCGAGGCGAACCTGCGCGCGGATGAGCTGAACAAAACCACGATCCCCGACCACTCAAAACGCTATCACCGCAAGGCTATTTTTCGCAAATTAGCAGTGGAGCCATGGGACATGCGTCATGTGGCGTTTGCGCCAAATGTGAACGACGGCGCACCGGGGCATCGCCGCCCCGGTTTGGCGGTTTTATCGCGATTTGGCTTTGTTGGGGCGCCGGAGGTGGTGCAAGAATTGCCAGAACCGCTGACCATTCCCTTTGCGGGGGACGCGGGGCATTTCACCCTGACCCGCCTGTCACGCCCAATCCTTAAGGTGCGCATCCCGGTGGGCGATCAGGTGATCACGCTGTTCAACTGTCACCTCAAATCAAAACTGGGGGAATTTATCCAACCCGAAGGGGCAGAATTTGCCCCCGAGCAGGACCTAACCCAATACGACCCCGTATCCCGCGCGTTGGGCTCCGCCCGTGCCGCAATGCGCCGTATGGCCGAAGCTTGGGTGTTGCGCAAATTGGTGGTTGAGGAAATCAACGCCGGCAACCCGGTGGTGGTGCTTGGGGATTTCAACGACGGCGAACATGCGGTGAGTTCCGAGATCATCTCAGGCGAGGTGCCGTTCAAAAACTACGCCTGGATGTTGCGCCATGATGCCAAGACCCCGCGCGATCGCTATTCCGAGGCTGAGAGCGTGAAGATCACCGAAGAGATTGACGCTGTGCGCCTGCATTCTGCCGAAAAACTGTTTGTTCGCAAAAGCTTGCGAGACATGGTTTATACGGCCTCTTTTGGCGGTGTCTTTGAAAGCATCGACCAGATTTTCCTCAGTCGCGCGTTCCATCCGGACTACGAAAACCGTATCGCGGATATGACCTATTTCAGCGTGCTGAATGACCATATCACCGATGGCTCACACCCCGAGGCGCCGTATAACAAGCTTGCCTCAGATCACGGTCAAATCATGGCGCATCTGACATTGCGCGGCGGTAAGGCGGGCGCGAAATGATCCTGCCCGGTGATGAGCCCTGCCCGCTTTATGTGGTTGATGAGGGACCAAAAGACGCCCCCGCCTTGGTGTTTGCCCATGCCTTGGGCGCGGATCTGACCATGTGGGACGCGGTGCTGCCGTTTTTGCCAAAAACACTGCGGATCCTTCGAATGGACATGCGCGGACACGGCCAAAGCCCCTGCCCTGATGGTCCTTATCCCATGGCCGATTTGGTGCGCGACGCAGGCGCAGCTTTGGACCGGTTAAAGGTCAAAGATTGTGCCTTTGTGGGGTTGTCGATTGGCGGGATCATCGTGCAGGGGTTGGCGGCCGAACGCCCTGATCTGATCCGCGCGTTGGTTCTGTCCAACACCGCTGTCAAAATCGCCACACCCGCCGTGTGGGCCGATCGGATCGCAGAGGTTAAAACACGGGGCATCGAGGCTGTGCTTGGCCCGAACATGCAGCGCTGGTTCGCACGCGCAACCCACCGCGACCATCCGGAATTGATCCATCACGCCGCAGACATCATGTGCGCCACACCATTGGCTGGTTATCTGGGCTGTATGGAGGCGATTGCCGACACCGACCTTTATGAGAGTACCGCGCGACTGACCCTGCCCACCTTGGTGACCGCCGGGTCCGAAGATGGCTCAACCCCCGCCGATCTGGTGCGCGAATTGACCGATCTGATCCCCGGATCCACGTTTGAGCTGATCCGAAAATCAGGCCATATGTCGCCAGTGGAACAGCCCGAAGCCTACGCCGCCGCCCTCACCCGTTTTCTGGACGTCACCAAACATGTCTGAGTTTCTGCTGGTTCATGGCACCGGTCACGGTGCGTGGTGTTGGCGTGATGTGATCCCAGAGCTGGCACGCTTGGGGCACCATGTTCGCGCCATTGATCTGCCATGTCATGGTGAGGATCAAACGCCAATAGCTGACGCCAGTCTGGGCAACTATGCCCGTGCCATTCTGGATGCACTTGAGGTGCCGACCATCGTCGTCGGGCATTCCATGGGTGGGTTTCCAATCACCCAAGCGGCCTGTCTGCAACCGGACAACATCCGCCATCTGGTCTATCTCTGCGCCTATGTTCCCGCCCCCAAAACATGCCTTGTTGAGATGCGCAAAGACTGGCCAGAACAACCCTTGGCGAATGCTTTTGAGGTGGCCGCAGACCGGCAGAGCTTTCGCTTCAAACCCGATCTGATCCAAGACCGGCTGTATCAAGATTGCCCAGAGGTGGTGGAATTTTCCCGCGATCATCTGTGCGACGAACCGATGGCGCCGTCGATGACCGCAATCTCAGGGTGGCACAAAGTCCCCTCCAGCTACATCCGCTGCACAAAAGATCGCGCCATTCCACCCGCGTATCAGGCCAAGATGGCCAAAGGTTGCGACGCGCGGTTCGACATCGACACGGGGCATTCACCCTTTTTCGCAGACCCCGCCGGGTTGGCCGCCTTACTGGACCGGATCAGCGCGGGTTTGACCTAGCGTCACAGCACAGTGGGTTTCAAATTTCCTTGCCCCCTTCGCACCCGCTTTGCACTGTGACGGGCAAAGAAGGAGCGCGATATGCCCACAATCAAAGCCGCCGTTTGCCATGCCTTTGGCGAAGACCTCGTGATCGAAGATATCCAGATCCGCGCACCTCAAGGGCGCGAGGTTGAGGTCACGCTTGCGGCGGTTGCAATCTGTCATTCCGACATTTCTTACGCGGAAGGGGCATGGGGTGGGGCGTTGCCTGCTGTTTACGGGCACGAAGCGGCGGGGCGTATTTCAGCCCTTGGCCCAAATGTCGAAGGGGTGGCCATCGGCGACCCCGTGGTGGTCACCCTGATCCGGTCTTGTCAGAGCTGCGCGCCCTGCACCTCGGGCCATCCGGTGCGTTGCTCCACGCGGTATGATGCCACCAAAGGGCCGATCAACGGTATGGACGGAAGCGCGCTGACCCAGGGGCTGGACACCGGGGGCTTTGCCGAAAAGGTCGTGGTGGACGCCTCGCAAGTGGTCAAACTTCCTGACACCATTCCAATGACCGCCGCGTGCCTGTTGGGCTGTGGGGTCATCACCGGGGTGGGCGCAGTGGTCAATACCGCTGGCATCCGGGCGGGTCAAAACGTGGTGGTGATCGGTGCGGGCGGTGTGGGCCTGAACGCCATTCAAGGTGCGCGATTGGCGGGGGCCGCCAATATCATCGCGGTGGACATGACCGAAGAAAAGCTCGACATGGCGATGGAGTTTGGGGCAACAGCGGCG
>DDMF01000132.1:20795-25175 GCA_002340515.1 Rhodobacteraceae bacterium UBA2553
GTTTTTGTCACCGTGGGCGCCATTCCCGCCTATGACAGTGCCGCGCGGTACCTTGCGCCGGGCGGAAAGCTGGTCGCCGTTGGCATGCCCCATTCCGGCGACATGGCGCAATATGAACCGGTGGTCATGGCCGCCCTTGGCCAAGGTATACAAGCAACCTTGATGGGCGATGTGGTCATTCAGCGCGACATCCCGTGGATGGTCGACCTTTATTTGCAGGGGCGTTTAAAGCTGGACGAGCTTGTGTCCGGCACCTGGACGTTTGACCAGATTAACGCTGCTATTGCCGACACCAAAACCGGGGCAGCGCGGCGAAATGTAATTGTGTTTTAGCCCCACACACCCCCTTGGATGCAATCAGTCGCCGTTTGATGTAGACTTGCCTGACTGCAATCTGCGGCGGTTCTGTCTGTTTTCGCCCATTTCGCGTCGTTTCCCAGTCCGACGTCCCGTTGGGAATCGCGCTTGGTGAAGGCAACCCTGCGACCCTCGCAGCCAAAGGAGGCCATTATGATTATTTACCCCTTGATTGAACTGCTCGACGGCCGTTGCGTCAGCCTGTATCGCGGTCGCACAGAAGAGCCTCAGATCTGGCACGTCGACCCCGTAAAGCGCGCCATGGAGTATGTCGAAGCGGGCGCCGAATGCCTGCAAATCACCGACTTTGATGCCATGTCCGGGGACGAACGCAATGCCGAAATCATTCGCGAAATCATCCGCGGAGTCGGCGTTCCCGTACAGTTGGGCGGCGGGTTCCGCACACTCGACCGGATCGGCGAATGGATTGACCAAGGTGCTGCCCGCATCGTCGTGGGCACTATGGCCGTCTATCAGCCGGACCTCGTCAAAGAGGCCGCCAAACTGTATCCCGACCAGATCGTTCTGGCCGTGGATGTGTTTGAAGGGCAAGTCGTCAGCGATGGGTGGCACAACAAAAGCGCCTTTGACGCGTCGTCTTTCCTGAAAACCTTTGCCGGTGACCCACTGGCGGCCATCGTGATCACCGATATTGACGCCGATATTGGGGATGCCGAAGACAGCCTTGCGCTGATCACCCAGCTTGCAGGCGAAGCCAACGCCCCGGTGATTGCCCGCGGTACAATCACCGAAATCGACGATGTGTCCAGGCTGCAATATGTTCCACATGTCGCGGGCACCATCATTGGCCGCGCCCTGTTTGATCGCAGCGTAGATCTGGCCGAGGCCTTAAAGGTAGCAAAGCCTGTGGCCGTACCCCGCGCGGAATTCATCTGACACGCAAGCCTGCGTAAAGACAAACCAATAAAGCGGCCCCGGAGATCACACCCTCCGGGGCCGCTTTCCGTTTGCCCACCCCGAGGTTCAACACCTCTTAGGCCATAGGCAGAAAATCTATTGCTGCTGCTTGGGCCGTTAATCTGAAATCATGCCCAAAAGTCAAACGTCCCGCAGGGCGGGAAGGGGAGGATACCGGTGAAAGTAGGATTTATTGGACTGGGCAATGTGGGCGGCAAACTGTCCGGCTCATTGCTGCGAAATGGCATCGAGCTGACGGTGCATGATTTGAACCAGGATCTCGTGGAGGGCTTTGTGGGGCGCGGCGCGAAAAAGGCCGATGGCCCCGCCGCTTTGATGCGCGAGTGTGATGCTGTCATCACCTGCCTGCCCTCGCCCGCTGCCTCTGATGCGGTGATGCAGCAAATGTTGCCCGAGGTCACCGAGGGCAAAATTTGGATGGAGATGTCGACCACCGATGAGGCCGAAGTCAAACGCCTGGGCGCGATGGTGATTGAACGCGGCGGGGCGGCTGTGGATTGCCCGGTCTCTGGCGGATGTCACCGCGCAGACACCGGAAATATCGCCATTTTTGCAGGCTGTGACCGGCCAACATTTGACCGGATCTTTCCGCTTCTCACCACCATGGGGCGGCGTATTTTGCACACGGGCGAGCTTGGATCGGCCTCTGTCTTAAAGGTATTGACCAACTATCTGGCCACCGTGCATCTGGTCGCCAATGCCGAGGCTCTGGTCACCGCCAAAGCCGCCGGGATGGATCTGAACACCGCCTATGAGGCAATCAAAATCAGTTCGGGAAACTCATTCTCTCACGTCACCGAAAGCCAAGTGATCCTGAACGGGTCGCGCGATATTTCCTTCACCATGGATCTGGTCAAGAAGGATATTGGTCTGTTTCAGGAAATCGCCGAGCGCAACGATGTGCCGCTGGAAATCAGCCCGCTTTTGGTGAAAATCTTTGACGATGGCATCGCGCGTTATGGCGAACGCGAATTGTCCCCCAACATCATTCGCAGGTTGGAGGATGCCACCGGGCTCGACATCCTCGCACCGGGCTTTCCTGCGGAAATGACCGATGATGAACCCGAAGAGCCGGGGTATGAAGTTGTGCCCCCGCGCTAAAACTTGCCCTCTTAAGCGTAAAACATGCACCGGGACTGTCCCGGCGCATGTTCTTTTCTGAACGTCGAATTCGACCCAAGTTCTTAGGCAGAGAACACGGGACGCACCTTGATCTCTTGGTAATCTTCAAGACCAAACGCCCCACCCTCGCGCCCATTGCCAGACTGTTTATAGCCACCAAACGGCGCACCATATCCGGCCCCACGTCCATTGATATGAATGCCACCGGCGCGCAGTTGATCCACCACGCGAACCGCACGTTCCTCGCTTCCGGTTTGCAGATAAGCGGCCAGCCCGTAATCGGTGTCATTGGCCAAGCGGATCGCCTCTTCCTCCGTGTCAAACGGCATGATCACCAGCACCGGGCCAAAGATCTCTTCGCGGGTGATGCGCATATCAGCGGTCACGTCGGCAAAGATGGTGGGCTTGGCGAACCAACCGTGCTCCAACCCGTCTGGCTTGCCCAAACCGCCCACCAAAACCCGCGCGCCTTCATTGATCCCGGCTTGGATCATGGCCTGCACGCGGTCGTATTGGATTTTGTCAAAAAGCGGCCCAATATGGTCACCCTCTAGGGTCGGATCCCCCACAGTTTGCGCCGCACCGGCCGCTTCCGCCAAGACAAGCGCCTGATCATAGACCGACCGCTCCACCAACATCCGTGTGGGGGCGTCACAAGATTGACCTGTGTTGTAAAAACAGGTGGCGACCCCCTCAGCAATGCGGGTTTCAAGATCGCAATCCGCAAAGATCAGATTGGGGGATTTCCCGCCCAGCTCCAACGTCACGCGTTTGACCGTGTCTGCTGCATCTTTGCTGACCAAAGCCCCCGCACGGGTGGATCCAGTGAAGGACATCATCGCCACATCGGGATGCCACGACAAGGCCGCCCCAACCGTGGGCCCGTCCCCATGCACAAGGTTAAACACGCCAGCAGGATAGCCCGCCTCATGCACCATTTCCGCATAGATCTGCGCCGAGAGCGGCGTGTGTTCCGACGGTTTTAAGACGCAGGTGGACCCAGAGGCCAACGCGGGAATGACCTTCAGCGCAATTTGGTTAATCGGCCAGTTCCACGGGGTGATCAACCCACAGACGCCAATGGGTTCGCGGGTCAGAATATCACCACTTGGCAGGATCTCTTGCGTCTCCTGCGCCTTTAATGCGGCAATAAATCCCTCAAGATGCCCCACAGCACAGCCTGCCTGATCGTTCCGGGCCATGGTGATCGGCGCGCCCATCTCAAGACTGATCGCCTGCGCCAGATCTTCCATTCTGGCGCGGGTCACCTCTAACAGACGTTCCAACAGGGCCAGACGCTCGGCTTTGCTGGTCTTGGAAAAGCTTTGAAACGCACGCTTTGCGGCGGCCACGGCGCGGTCCACATCCGAGCTATCCCCAAGTGATACAATGCCGATCTGCTGGCCCGTTGCCGGGTTCATAATGGGCATTGAGGCGGCGGAACTTGGCGTGACCCATGCCCCGTCGATGTAGAATTTACCAATCGTTTTCATAGGAGTTCTCCCGAATTCCAAGCCTGTTTCAATTAAGGTGTTACCGGATCATGAGACATTTCAAGATGCAGCTCCGCCCCCGTATAGGGGTTGGCAAGAAGGAAGGCGTCATCCAGTTCGACCCCAAGCCCCGGCGCGGTGGGGGGAATGACATAGCCGTCTTGCCACTCGATTGTCGTGCTCACAGCGGACATGTAAGGCCCGTCAAATGTGCCGATGCTTTCTAGGATCAGAAAGTTCGGGCAACAGGTCGCAATCTGGATATTGGCGGCGGCCACAACGGGGCCGCAGTAAAGATGCGGGGCAATCTGGGCTTGTCGCGTTTCCGCCATACCCGCGATTTTCTTGGCTTCCAACAGCCCGCCAACCCGGCCCAAGTTCATTTGCAGGATAGAGGCCGCCCCTGCCTCTAACAATCGCGCAAATTCATGTTTGGTGCACAGGCGTTCGCCGGCGGCCACGGGGACGG
>DDMF01000163.1 GCA_002340515.1 Rhodobacteraceae bacterium UBA2553
AAATCCGAGACGTTGATCGCCGCAAGCCAGTTGCCAATGCGCGGATCGGTTTGGCGCTGATGCAACACCTTCTCCATCACCGCCATTTCTTCGGCGCGCTGATCTTCCGCACCCGGCGGCATCATCACCTCTTGATCCCAGCCCAACCGGCCCGCCACTTCGCCCAACGCAGAGGTGTCGCGTTGGAAAGACATCAGTTCATCATATGCAGTCATATCAACCTCTTACGGATTGCTCGATGGGGTATCCCGCCAAAAAGCGTGCGTTCAGAATAAGGACAAAAGCCAGAATAGCGCCCACTTGGTGGGTGATCGCCACATGTAAGGGGGACGCTTGCAACACCGTTGTGATGCCCAGCACCGCTTGGGCCAGGATCATCACCACAGCAAGCGAAAATCCCATGCGCGTGGTGGCATTGGGCGAGCGGCGCGACACACGCCAAACCACCAGCGCAAAGACCACCAGCGTATAGCCCAACATCCGGTGCATAAACTGCACCAGCCCGGCGTTTTCAAAGAAATTGCGCCAGATCGGCGTCAGATCAAAGGCCTCTGGCGGGAAAAACTGATCCGCCATCCACGGCCAATCCACAAAGCTGCGCCCCGCATCAATGCCCGCGACAAGCGCGCCCAGCAGGATTTGCAGGAACGCCAGATGCAAAAGCCCGGAGCCCATACCAAACAGTTTTCCTTCACGCGCCCGCCGTGCGGCCATCAAACCGGCCGCATCGCGCCCAAGTGTCAGCAGATACCAGGTGATCAAGCCAAGAATGATAAACGCCAGCCCCAGATGCGCGGCCAAACGGTAAGAGGCCACATCGGTCATCTCACCGGTCAGACCAGACGAGACCATCCACCAACCAATCGCACCCTGAAGGCCCCCCAATGCACCAAGCCCAATCAGGCGCGGCGCCCAGCCTTTGGGAATGCTTTTTGTCGCCAGCAGCATCAGAAAGCCAATCGCCCAGACAAGGCCAATAAAGCGCCCCAACTGACGATGCCCCCATTCCCACCAGTAAATGCCTTTAAAGGCGGCCAGATCCATGCCTTTGTTCTGCAACTGGAATTCGGGGATTTGCTGGTATTTTCCAAACTCCAGCGCCCAATCCGCGTCATTCAACGGCGGCATCGCACCGGTGAAAGGCGCCCATTCGGTGATCGACAGACCAGAATCCGTCAGCCGCGTCAGCCCGCCAACCACTACCATGGCCGCGACCAGCACAAACAGCATCATCAACCAAATCCGCACCCAAGAGCGGTTGCCGCCACCGGCCCCGCCACGCTCAATCCCACCCGTCTGGGCAATGGGTTTGGCGGCATCACCGCTCACTTCCTCAAAAATACTGCGAGGCTTGGACATTTGGCTCTCCGTTTCAATTTGGCCGCGATATTCCTTGATGAACGCCCGAAAGCCAAGGCGAAAAAGGCCGAAAACGGCATCCTCTCCCCGCCATATGTTAGCGAATAAGATAACCGGGGCGAAAACGGCAAAAACCCGCGTTTAATCGTGCCATTTTGCCCCCTTTTGGTTGCCCCTGCACCACGCCCGATGATATAGAGGTTCAATCAATATATTGTGTGAAATGCACCAAAACGGCGGACAACGTGAGCGACACTCCAGAAACTCCCGAAAACACAGGCGAAATGCCGCCTGAACGCCCCGTATACGACGGGCCAAACATCACCATCGAAGAAGAGATGAAAACCTCTTATCTCGATTATGCGATGTCGGTCATTGTCAGCCGGGCGATCCCTGATCTGCGTGATGGATTGAAGCCGGTTCACCGGCGCATTCTCTATGCAATGTATGAAACGAATAACGGGCACGACAAACCGTACCGCAAATCTGCGCGCCCCGTGGGCGACACGATGGGGAAATACCACCCGCATGGTGACAGCGCAATTTATGACGCGCTGGTGCGGATGGCGCAGCCCTTTGCGATGTCGCTGCCGCTTTTGGATGGTCAGGGTAACTTTGGCTCCATGGACGGGGATAACCCGGCGGCGATGCGCTATACCGAAGTTCGGATGGACAAACCGTCGGCGTCCCTTTTGGCGGACATTGAAAAAGACACCGTTGATTTTCAAGACAATTACGACGGAAAAGACCTTGAACCCACTGTTTTACCTGCACGCTTTCCAAACATGCTGGTCAATGGGGCGGGCGGTATTGCGGTCGGAATGGCCACCAATATTCCGCCGCACAATCTGGGCGAAGTGATTGATGCCACTCTGGCGCTGATCGAAGATCCTGACCTGACCTCCGAAGGTTTGATGGCTTATGTGCCCGGCCCGGATTTCCCAACTGGTGGGATTATGCTGGGGCGTTCTGGCGCGCGCAAAGCCTATCTTGAGGGGCGTGGTTCCGTGGTGATCCGCGCAAAAACCCGTATTGAGGAGATTAGGAAAGACCGCTATGCCATTGTTTTGGATGAAATTCCCTATCAGGTGAACAAAGCCACGCTGGTGGAACGCATTGCCGAAGGCGTGCGCGACAAAAAGCTTGAGGGCATTTCCTCTGTGCAGGATGAAAGTGACCGGATTGGCGTGCGGGTTGTGGTGGAGCTGAAACGCGATGCCACCGCCGAAGTGGTGCTGAACCAACTCTTCCGTCACACACAGATGCAAACCTCGTTTGGGTGTAACATGCTGGCGCTGAACGGTGGCCGACCTGAACAGCTGACGCTTCGGGATTTCCTTAGCCATTTCCTGACCTTCCGCGAAGAAGTTGTCACACGACGTACGGCGTTTGAACTGCGCAAAGCCCGCGAACGCAGCCACATCCTATGTGGTCTTGCGGTGGCAGTGTCCAATGTGGATGAGGTGGTTGCGACCATCCGTTCCTCGCATGATCCGGCCGACGCGCGCGCCAAATTGATGGAACGCCGCTGGCCCGCCCATGACATTGCGGAATATATCCAGCTGATCGACGATCCAAGCCACAAGCTGAATGAGGACAACACCTATTATCTGTCGGAAACACAGGCCCGCGCGATCCTGGAATTGCGCCTGCAGCGCCTGACCGCGATGGGTGTGAAAGAAGTCACAGATGAGCTTCAAGAACTGGCCGGTAAGATCCGGGATTACTTGGATATTCTTCGGTCCCGCGAACGCATTATGTCGATCATTTCTGACGAACTGAATGAGGTCAAAGAAGCCTTTGCCGTACCGCGTCGCACCGAGATTGTCGACTGGTCCGGTGACATGGACGACGAAGACCTGATTGAACGCGAAGACATGGTCGTGACGGTCACCGAAACCGGCTATATCAAACGCACCCCGCTGGCTGATTTCCGCGCGCAAAAACGCGGTGGCAAAGGCCTGTCGGGCATGTCGACCAAAGACGAAGATGTGGTGACACAGCTGTTTGTGGCCAACACCCATACGCAACTGCTGTTTTTCACCACCGAAGGTATGGTTTACAAGCTGAAAACCTGGCGTCTGCCCCAAGGGGGACGGACCGCCAAAGGCAAAGCCATTGTGAACATCCTGCCAATCCCGCCCGGCGTGTCGATCGCCGCCATTATGCCGGTCGATCGCGATGACAGCGAATGGGATGATCTGCAGGTGATCTTTGCGACCTCTAAGGGATCTGTACGTCGTAACCGACTGTCAGACTTCACTAATGTCATGCGCAACGGCAAGATCGCGATGAAGTTTGAGGGCGACGATGAAGGCACCCGCCTGATCAACGCCCGGATCTGTGACGAGAATGACGACGTCATGTTGGTCACCGCGTCCGGTCGCGCGATCCGCTTCCCGGTCACCGATGTGCGCGTGTTCAACTCGCGCGCCTCAACCGGTGTGCGCGGCATTAAGCTGGTCAATGATGGCGACGAAGTTGTGTCGATGTCGGTGATCCGCCACTTTGACGCCAGCTCGGATGAGCGGATTGCTTATCTGAAAATGCGCCGTGCTTTGGCCGGTGCGGATGCGGATGAGGACGACGGTGAAGAAGAGGTTTCGGGCGCGATCACCCAAGAGCGGTTTGAGGAAATGCAAGCCGCCGAGGATCTGCTTTTGACCATCACCGGAAGCGGCATTGGTAAAATCTCGTCCAGCCATGATTATCCCGTGCGCGGTCGTGGTGGCCAGGGGGTTGGCGCGATGCGCGGCGGTGATATCGTCGCCTCCTTCCCGGTTGAGATGAGTGATCAAGTGATGCTCGCGACCTCCAAAGGTCAATCAATCCGCTGTCCCATCAATGGCATCAGCTTCCGCTCCCGCTCTGCCGGTGGTGTGAAAGTGTTCAACACTGGCAAAGGCGAAAGTGTCGTATCCGTGGCCCGCGTTGTGGAAAGCGACGAAGAGACCAACGATGTTGATGGCGAAACCGTTGATAGCGAAAACACTGAGGCAACAGGCGGTTCCGAGTGAACCGCCTCGCGCTGATTGCCTATCTCACCGATGATTATGATCGGGCGATAACTTGGTTTCGGGAAGCTCTGAGGTTTGAGCTTCTCGAAGACACCGATATGGGCAATGGTAAACGCTGGGTGCGCATGGCGCCACACAAATCCGCTGAGACCGCGTTTCTGATTGCCCAAGCGAAAGGCGATCAGGCAGATGTCATTGGCCGACAGGCCGGCGGACGTGTGGGTCATTTTCTACAGACCGATGATTTTGCCGAAATGCACGCGCATATGTTGGCCGTTGGTGTGCGTTTCGTGAAGATCCACGAAACGCGCCGTACGGTATCGTTGCGGTTTTTGAAGACCTTCATGGCAACCCCTGGGATCTGATCCAATTTCGGTGAGTCCAAAACATTAAACTCTTTAAATAGAGGTGGTCGCGGATTT
>DDMF01000018.1 GCA_002340515.1 Rhodobacteraceae bacterium UBA2553
AGCAAGCGGCCGCCGCCTGGTGTGACGGTGCGATCCACGACAGCCAACAGCGATCCATCCCGCCCACCAGACATGGCGTGGGTCAGCTCCAGATTGCGCCGGGTTGCGGCATCGATTTGCATGGTTCCGTGTGACATTTCGCGGACGGGTGGGCGCAACAGCGGCAGTTTGCCTTTTTGCGTAATCTCAAGATATTCGACGATTGCCCCCATGGCGCCCAATTCAGCGCGGGTGAAGGTGCCGAACGCGTCTAATGAACCGACGGCGTAAAGTTCTTGCAGACGCTTTTCGGCACTGGTGCTGTCAAAGGCGGCACGACCAAGGGACGAGGGGGAGGCGCCTGATTCAGAGACTATTTCAGCCAAATTTGTCCCGGATTGATCAGATAATACCACCTCGCGTGGACCGAGACGGGCCAATTCAGGCGACAGGCGCAGATGCGAGCAGGGCATGACGTGGAATGCACCGGTAGAGATGTCGACCCAAGCCAGAGCAGCCTCATTACGGACCTCGGCAAAGGCGGCCAGAAAATTGTGGCGGCGCGCGTCCAAAAGGCTTTCTTCGGTCAGCGTTCCGGGGGTCACAAGCCGCACCACGTCGCGTTTCACGACGGATTTTCCGCCGCGCTTTTTGGCCTCGGCGGGGCTTTCCAATTGCTCGCAAACAGCAACGCGAAAGCCTTTTCTGATCAGCGTCAGCAGATAGCCCTCGGCGGAATGCACGGGCACGCCGCACATGGGGATGTCTTTGCCCAGATGTTTACCGCGTTTGGTCAGCGCGATATCAAGGGCCTCAGCGGCGGCCACTGCATCGTCGAAAAACAGCTCGTAAAAATCACCCATCCTGTAGAACAGCATTGCATCGGGGTAGCCCTGTTTGATGTCGAGAAACTGCGCCATCATGGGCGTGATTTTGGCCTGAATGTCGCTCACGATTGTGGGCTCCCCTATCTGGTTTGGGGCAGAATAGGGGGTCTGGCGGATGGGTGAAAGGGGTTGATTTGGGGTGGGCAAACTATTCCCAAAACGGGAGCTTTCTAATACTAGAAAACTAGAAAACTAGTTTTCTGGTATTCCCCTCAGGTGTTCTTGCGTCGTGAGACCCAATTCCAGCTTGAGGCGCACATTTCGTCCAATCCAAGTTCCGCCGTAAACCCAAGAAGGTCGCGCGCTTGGGTGGGGTCGGCATAGACGCTGGCCACATCACCCTGACGGCGCGGTGCGATCCTATGGGGTAGGGGTTTTCCGGCGGCGCGGGCATAAGCGTTCAGCATATCAAGCACGGAATACCCGATACCGGTGCCCAAGTTCACGGTATGAGATGTGCCACTTTCGAGCAGAGCTTTCACCGACAAAACATGGCCACGTGCGAGGTCCATCACGTGGATGTAATCGCGCACACCGGTGCCGTCTGGCGTGTCATAATCGCCCCCAAACACGGCCAGTTCGGCCAGCTCACCCGTCGCCACTTTTGCAATATACGGCATGAGATTGTTGGGAATGTCACTGGGATCCTCACCAATCAGCGCGCTGTCATGGGCGCCGGCTGGATTGAAATAGCGCAAGATGCCAAAGGCCCATTTGCTGTCGGATGCGGCGACCTGTTCCAGCGATTGTTCACAGGCCAGTTTGGTGAACCCATAGGGGTTGGTGTAACCGCGCGGGGCGTTTTCGGGCACGGGCAGTTGGTCGGGCTGGCCATAGACGGTGGCGGAGGATGAAAACACCAGTGCGTTGGTTCCGGCGCGATCCATAGCGCACAGCAAAGAATAAAGCCCGGCGATATTGGTGTTCATATATTCAAGGGGGATGTCTGCACTTTCCCCCACGGCTTTCAGCGCCGCGAAATGGATGGCCGCGTCGATCTTATGATCGGCAAAGATCTGATCCAAAAGTGCCCCATCCAGCACGTCCCCTTTGTAAAAGATCACCGGAGCGGCGGTGAGCACCTCGAGCCGGTCAATCACATCGGGGCGGGCGTTTGAGAAATTATCAAGGACAACAACGTCGAAACCCGCTTTGGTCAGCTCAATATAGGTATGCGACCCAATAAATCCCGCACCACCGGTCAAAAGCACTTTTTGGGACACAATCACTCTCCTTACAACATGTTGGGTCAGATATACGGTGAACGGCGCACAAACGCATCAATGATTTGAAAATCAGCAGGAGATCAAGGTTCCTCGTGGATTGATTTTAGATTATTGCGCTAACAGGCGTTCTGTATTTAATACTATTGCGCAAGATGACGGTAAATGGGTTAGAAAAATGCGCGAATTGAGGTTGAGCCTTTATCCTTGCCCCTGTATGGGTTTGGGTCGAGACAGTCGCATAAAAGGCCCAACCCCATGCCCAAACACCGCATTACCGACGAAGAGGCGCTTGCCTTCCATCTGGATCCAACGCCCGGCAAGTTTGAAATCACGCCCACGGTCCCAATGACCACACAGCGGGATCTGTCCCTTGCCTATTCCCCCGGTGTTGCGGTGCCTTGCGAAGCGATCGCGGCGGACCCTTCCACCGCTTATGATTACACCAACAAGGGCAACCTTGTGGCGGTGATTTCCAATGGGACGGCTGTGCTTGGATTGGGCAATTTGGGCGCATTAGGGTCGAAACCTGTGATGGAAGGCAAGGCGGTTCTGTTCAAACGCTTCGCCGACGTGAACTCGATCGACATCGAGCTTGATACCGAAGACCCCGATGAGTTTATCAATGCGGTGCGCCTGATGGGGCCAACCTTTGGCGGCATCAATCTTGAGGATATCAAGGCGCCTGAATGCTTCATCATTGAACAGAAGCTGAAAGAAGAAATGGACATCCCGGTCTTTCACGACGACCAGCACGGAACCGCCGTGATCTGTGCCGCCGGGCTTTTGAATGCGCTGCATCTGTCAGGTAAAAAGATCGAAGACGTCAAGATCGTCCTGAACGGCGCGGGGGCCGCCGGAATTGCCTGTATTGAACTGATCAAATCCATGGGCGCGCGGCACGAAAACTGTATCGCTTGCGACACAAAAGGTGTGATTTATCAAGGTCGTACCGAGGGTATGAACCAGTGGAAATCGGCCCATGCCGTAAACACCGACCTGCGCACGCTGGAAGAAGCGATGGAGGGCGCAGACGTCTTTCTTGGCGTGTCCGTCAAGGGCGCCGTGACCCAGGATATGGTGAAATCCATGGCCGATAATCCGGTCATTTTCGCCATGGCCAACCCCGACCCGGAAATCACCCCGGAAGAGGCGCATGAGGTGCGCAATGACGCCATTGTCGCCACCGGTCGTTCGGATTATCCGAACCAGGTGAACAACGTGTTGGGCTTTCCTTACCTCTTCCGTGGCGCGCTTGATATCCACGCCCGCGCCATCAACGATGAGATGAAAATCGCCTGCGCCCAAGCGCTTGCGGAACTTGCGCGCGAAGATGTGCCAGACGAAGTGGCGATGGCCTACGGCAAAAAGCTCAGCTTCGGGCGGGATTACATCATCCCAACTCCGTTTGACCCGCGCCTTATCTATATGATCCCCACCGCCGTGGCCCGTGCAGGCATGGACACCGGCGTCGCCCGCCGCCCGATCATTGACA
>DDMF01000136.1:0-2656 GCA_002340515.1 Rhodobacteraceae bacterium UBA2553
GCAAACTGGGGGCGGTTCAATATGGCAGCCTCCGATGGGACAAATCAAAGATCAATTCCAACCTGACATTTCTGTGATCACCGCTTTGCATTTGGCATTTACCCCCTAGCTGTTATAGAACTGTCGGACAATGTGAGGACGAATGATGGCCAAGACGCACGCGCATGTGAGAAACCTTGATCCTGTTTGGGAGCGTATCACACACGAAGGCCAACAGGCCGTCGTGGATGAACCTCTTTTAGGCGGCCTGGTGCATGCATGTGTTTTGCATCACAAAAATCTGGAAAAAGCGCTGTCTTATCGCTTTGCCGCCAAACTGAGCTCCAATGAAATGAGCATGGTTTTGCTGCGCGAGATTGCGGATGAAGCCTACGATTGTTGCGCTGAGCTGTCTGATGCCGCACGCGCAGATATTGCCGCGATATTGGAACGGGATCCTGCGTGCCACCGCATGTTGCAACCTATCCTTTTCTTCAAGGGCTTTCAGGCAATGCAAGCCTATCGCCTCGCGCATTTTTTGTGGAGCGAAGGACGAAGAGATCTGGCCTATTTCATCCAGATGCGCTGTTCCGAAGTGTACGGTATCGATATTCATCCCGGTGCACGCATCGGCAAAGGGATCATGATTGACCACGCCCATTCGATTGTGATTGGGGAAACCGCAGTTGTCGGGGACAATGTGTCGATGTTGCACTCGGTCACCTTAGGGGGGACCGGAAAAGAAGACGAAGATCGCCACCCGAAAATTGGCGATGGTGTCTTGATCGGGGCCGGTGCAAAGGTATTGGGTAATATCCGGGTGGGGCGGTGTTCGCGCATTGCAGCGGGTTCCGTTGTGCTCGAGGAGGTTCCTGAAAACGTGACTGTGGCGGGTGTCCCAGCGCGTATCGTTGGCGAAGCAGGGTGTTCTCAACCTTCGATCAGCATGGACCAAACCTTCAAACGGTAAACATGTGAAGCAACATTTGTGTGCAAGTTGTTCTAAATCAAAGACAAAATCGGGGTGCATCCTTAGGTGGGTGATGTTCAAACATCCTAAGGACTAATGAAAATGATAAAGCTCTGGTTGGCTGCCGTCATGGGTTTTTCAGCGCTGTTTCTTGTTGTTGTCACGGCCTGACTTAGCTGTCATCTGAAATCATAATACAAAAGGCGGCGCATGTTGCGCCGCCTTTTGTATTGTCCGTTGGTATCTCGTGGCCGCCTTACGACAGTTGATCAAAGGCCTGAAGCGCGCGTGATCCGTACATATAAGCAGGCCCGCCGCCCATCATAATGGACACAGAGACTGTTTCTGCAATCTCCTCGCGTGTCGCACCGGCTTTGATAGCGGCTCGCACATGGAACCCAATGCAATCATTGCACTGTTTGATGATCCCGATTGCGATGCACTGAAGCTCTTTGTCTTTTGTCGATAAGGTGCCTTCACCCATGGCGGCGCGGTGCATGGTTGAGAATCCTTTTGCTCCGTCGGGCGAGATTTTCCGGTATTCGTCAGTGTTGGCGGTGGTATCTGCCAATAGTGCTTTGAAATCCATCACATGCTCCTGATTTGGAATTCCTGTTGCGCAAAGAAATGGCCCAAGGGGCGTTTTGCCACCTTGAGCCAGATCAATGAATTTCACATTTTGAATGTGTTGTTAGGCCAGCATCGCCATTGGGTTTTCGAGATTGTCGACAATTGCCTTGAGCAGGTTTGCCCCAACAGCCCCGTCAATCACGCGGTGATCCACGGACATGGTAACGCTCATAACTGTCGCAATACCCAGTTCGCCGTCATTCCCAACAACAGGTTTCTTCACCCCGGCACCCACGGCCAGAATACCGGCATGGGGTGGGTTCACAATGGCGTCGAAATTGTCGATGCCAAACATGCCAAGGTTTGAAATGGCAAAGCTGCCACCCTGATACTCTTGCGGGGCCAATTTGCGTTCGCGCGCGCGCGCCGCCATGTCCTTCATCTGGGTTGAAAGACTGGACAGCGACTTTTGATCAGCATCCTGCAAGACAGGTGTGAACAATCCACCTTCGATGGCGACAGCTACTGCCACATCAGAGGCTTTCATTTGCAACACCCGGTCGCCAGCCCAAACGGCATTTGCTTCTGGCACTTGTTGCAAGGCGACAGCTACCGCTTTGATGATGAAATCATTCACCGAAAGCTTCACGCCACGTGCTTCCAACTGTTTGTTCAACTGACTGCGGAACGCCAAAAGTGCATCGATCTTGATGTCGCGGCGCAGATAGAAGTGCGGGATGGTCTGTTTGGCCTCGGACAGGCGCGCGGCAATTGTCTTGCGCATCCCATCCAGCTTGACTTCTTCGAACGCGCGGTCCTGATACATGGCCGCAACAGCACCGGCGGATACCGAAGGGGCAGGGGCAGCGGCAGGCGCGGCGGTGGGAGTTGACACAGCGGGCGCAGTTGTCGGAGCGGTGGCGGTTGCCCCTTCCACATCCGCCTTCACGATCCGCCCCTTTGGACCAGAACCAGAGATTTGCGCAAGATCCAACCCTTTGTCAGACGCAATGCGGCGTGCCAAAGGTGACGCGAATATGCGCGATCCATCCGCCGCTTGTGGTGCAGGCGCAGCCGGGGCAGCAACGGGGGTGGTTTCAGGTGCAGGCGCCTCAGTCGGAGTAGCCGCCGCCGCAG
>DDMF01000136.1:2690-18513 GCA_002340515.1 Rhodobacteraceae bacterium UBA2553
CCGCCGCCGCAGTTTCTGCTGCAGCAGACGCAGATGAGATGTCATCCGCGCTTTCGCCCTCTTCCAGCAACACCGCAATGGCCGTGTTCACCTTTACGCCTTCGCTACCATCAGCAACCAGAATTTTACCAATGATACCTTCGTCAACAGCCTCAAATTCCATCGTGGCTTTGTCGGTTTCGATCTCGGCAAGCAAATCGCCGGATTGAACAGTATCCCCTTCTTTTACAAGCCATTTGGCAAGGGTGCCCTCTTCCATAGTGGGCGACAGGGCGGGCATGAGAATTTCGGTAGGCATGCTCAAACTCCTCAGCGATAAGTTACAGCTTTGACCGCATCGATGACCTCTTTCGTGGTCACAAGCGCAAGCTTTTCAAGGTTGGCGGCGTAAGGCATGGGAACGTCTTTGCCGGTCAGGTTGATCACGGGGGCGTCAAGATAATCAAAGGCACGTTCCATGATCGTGGCGGACAGGTGGTTGCCGATTGAGGCCACTGGCCAACCTTCTTCCACGGTCACACAGCGGTTGGTTTTCATCACCGATTGGATCACTGTGTCATAGTCCAGCGGGCGCAAGGTCCGCAGGTCAATCACTTCGGCGGATACACCTTCTTTGGCCAGCTCATCAGCGGCTTCCAAGGCATATTTCATACCAATCCCAAAGCTGACGATGGTCACATCGGTGCCTTCGCGCCAGATGCGCGCTTTGCCGAACGGCACGGTGTAATCATCCATGACTGGAACATCAAAACTGGTGCCGTACATCAGTTCGTTTTCCAGGAAAACAACCGGGTTTTGGTCGCGGATTGCAGATTTCAACAGGCCTTTAGCGTCGGCCGCTGAATAGGGCATCGCCACATGCAAACCAGGGATTTGCGCATACCATGCCGCATAATCCTGGCTGTGCTGTGCGCCAACACGCGATGCGGCACCATTGGCCCCACGAAACACGATGGGACAGGACATTTGCCCACCAGACATATACCGCGTTTTGGCGGCAGTGTTGATGATGTGGTCAATCGCCTGCATGGCGAAGTTGAAGGTCATAAACTCAACAATCGGCTTCAAGCCGGCCATCGCGGCCCCCGAGGCCAGACCTGTAAAGCCGTGCTCGGTGATGGGGGTATCGATGATGCGCTTGGCGCCGAACTCATCCAGTAATCCTTGGCTGACTTTATAAGCGCCTTGGTATTCCGCGACCTCTTCCCCCATCAGGAAAACAGTATCATCGCGGCGCATTTCTTCGGCCATCGCGTCACGAAGGGCTTCGCGTACCGTTGTTGCACGCATCTCGGTACCGGCTGGGATGTCGGCCTCAGCCGGAATGACTGGGGTGATCGGCTGGGCGGCAACTTTTGCTGGGGCAGGGGGGGCCACCACCGCCGCTGCTTCAACCGGTGCCGCCGAGGCGGCTGTCGTCGGTGCAGCAATCGCATCTGCACTTTCACCTTCTTCGATCATCACCGCAATCGGCGTGTTCACTTTCACACCTTCGCTGCCGTCGGCGATGAGGATCTTCCCCATAATGCCTTCGTCAACCGCTTCGAATTCCATCGTTGCTTTGTCGGTTTCGATCTCGGCAAGAATATCGCCAGATTGAATTGTATCGCCTTCTTTCACCAGCCATTTGGCCAATGTGCCTTCTTCCATGGTCGGAGAGAGGGCGGGCATGAGAATTTCGGTAGCCATCTGTTTTGTTCCTCTGTCCTGAGATTAGGCGTAAATATCGGTCCACAGCTCTTCGAGCGCGGGTTCCGGGCTTACTTTTGAGAATTCAGCCGCATCGTTCACAACCGCTTTGATCTCTTTGTCGATGGACTTCAGCTCCTCCTCAGAGGCGTGTTTTCCCTGCAATAGCAGCTCGCGCACATGTTCAATCGCATCGCGCTCTTCGCGCACTTTCTGCACTTCTTCACGGGTACGATACTTCGCGGGGTCCGACATGGAATGACCGCGGTAGCGGTATGTTTTCATCTCTAAAATATATGGGCCTTTGCCAGAACGGCAGTATTCAGTGGCACGCAATCCAGCGTCGCGTACGGCAAGCACATCCATGCCGTCCACCGCTTCACCCTTAATGCCAAACGCTTCGCCGCGGGTGTAAATTTCGGGGGTGGAACTTGCGCGCTGCAGCGAAGTACCCATGGCGTATTGATTGTTCTCAATCACATAAATGACCGGAAGCTCCCACAACGACGCCATGTTAAAGCTCTCATAGACCTGCCCTTGGTTTGCGGCACCGTCACCGAAATAGGCAAAGGTCACGCCGCCATTCTCTAGATACTTATCGGCAAAAGCGAGGCCCGTTCCAATTGGAACCTGAGCGCCAACAATACCGTGGCCGCCATAGAAGTGCTTTTCGGTGGAGAACATGTGCATCGAGCCGCCTTTGCCGCGCGAATAACCACCCTCGCGACCGGTCAGCTCAGCCATCACACCTTTCGGGTCCATCCCACAGGCCAGCATGTGACCGTGGTCGCGGTAAGATGTGACGCGCTTGTCGCCTTCGATGGCTGCGGCCTCAAGCCCAACAACAACCGCCTCTTGGCCGATATATAGGTGACAGAACCCGCCAATCAGGCCCATGCCGTATAGCTGTCCTGATTTCTCTTCGAATCGACGGATGAGAAGCATTTCGCGATAGAACGTCAACAAATCCTCTTTGGATGTGTTTGATTTCTTGGCGCTTTTCCGGGCTGCCATATGGCGTCCTCCTTTTGGCGTCAGCTCAATTTGCTGGAATAGTTTAGCATTAAACTATCTATTACAGTCTTTTGAGCTTCAGGTCGACAAAAAATAGACGCACAGGCTGCGGCGCGCCGTTGGCTATGTTGCCATTTGAGCGTTCCCAGTTCACATTGTATCGATTGTTCGCGCCCTCGCGCTTCGCTCAGGCAAAAAAAGCGATGACAGGTGCTTCAACGAAAACTGGAAACGCTCTGGGTGATTGAGAAGGGGTAGTTTAGCGCAGAACAACTTCGTTTGCGCGGACCAGACCCAGAACTGATCGGGCTTGCTGATCAAGTAAATCCAAGTCGAGATATTCATCAGACAGGCGATGGGTTTTGTTTTGCAGGCGTGCAATTTTGGCCGAGAGCGCTGCGCGTTCTTGAATGAGCGCTTGCGCCTCGGCCTCAATTTGCACACGGCGGAATAAACCGAAGTCGCCCTGCACGCTGGCAAAGGTGAAGTAAATGCCGAGACCAATAGTCACGACAAAGTAGATTGCTCCACCAAACCCAGATTGTGCGCGGGGATTACCCATAGGTTTCTTACCCGTATGATACTGCCTCATGCCCACCTCTTTTGGGTGGTGCAAGAACACTATGGCATAGGTGATTCGGCTTGTGAATCCCAAAAACGAATCGGTAGAAAAAAATAGGACAAATAAAAACGCCCACAGCACTGGCTGCAGGCGTCTTTGAGAAACCGATATCGAGCGTTAACCGGCGATGGACGCCTGATAAATGCTTTCGATTGTGTCCGCGATTTTTGCGTTGAACGCGTCGTCAGATTGTTGTGCGGACAATCCTTCGGTGAGCGCCCGAGAAAAGCTTGCGATCATGCCGGTGTTCTTGGACAGGCGCGCGTTTGCTTCTTCGCGGGAATAGCCGCCCGACAAGGCCACAACCGACGCAACCCGTGGATGGTTCACAAGCGACATATAGTGGTTTGCTGTTTCCGGCAGCGTCAATTTCAACATCACCATTTGGTCGTCAGGCAATGTGTCCAACTGCGCGGTCAGCTCTGCCAAAAGCAGATCTTCGGCGGCGGCTTTGTCTGAAATCGAAATGGTGACTTCTGGCTCAATGATAGGCACAAGGCCGTGGCTGATGATTTGTTTTCCAACCTCAAACTGTTGCGAAACAATGGCTTTGATGCCTTCTGCATTTGCGGCATTCACGACCGAGCGCATTTTTGTGCCAAAGATCCCTGCGGCGACTGCACGTTCGCACAGCGCATCCAATTCTGGCATTGATTTCATCAGTTGCACGCCGTTTTCTTCGTCTGCGAGGCCCTTGTCGACCTTTAGAAATGGAACCACACCGCGCTTTTCCCACATATAGCTTGCGGTGGGTTGCCCGTCGATTTGACGATCCATGGTCATCTCAAACAAGATGGCCCCGACCACCTTTTCCCCGGTAAATGCGGGGGCTTTGGCAATCCGTGAACGCATGGCATGGATCATGTCGTACATTTCGCCGTCGCCGGAATAGGCGTTTTCTTCGACCCCATAAAGGCGCAATGCCTTGGGGGTAGACCCGCCCGATTGGTCGAGTGCTGCGATAAAGCCTTTACCGGCTTTGATTTTATCCAATTGTTGTTGATTTGGCATATCTGTCCCGTCTGACATCAGGGTGGCGTTTGCCCTGTTCTATGGCAGCCGCGCGCCGGTTGCAATTCTGCTGGCGCTAACAATGCGGTGGCGGTGGGATCAGATGGGGCGAGACCGGAAGAAACGGTCAATGGGTGGCCTCGCCCCTGTCCCCTGAAATGTCGCCAGTCAGGTGATGTGCAAAATGATCACTCGTTACAAAGGACGCATTGCTTATTTCGTAAGGATCAGCTTTCCAGCGCGGGTAATGGTCAATGTGTAAATCATGCCATTTAGGGTGATCAGAGCGGTCTTTCCGTATTGGGTCAGCGAAAGTGCATCATATTGCGGCGCCTGTGGCGGGGCGAGGGGGTCAAACGGGGCTGTGCGCAATGGGGCGTTCATTTGCGTATTCCTTCTAGTTGGTCAAGCAACCATTCTGCCGCAGCTATTGGGCCGGGTGGTGTGGGAAGGCGTAGGATTATGTCAAAGGGGTTGTCGGATTTTTTATCAGCAATTTGGGTCATGTTTGCGCTCATTGGTCAGTCGTTGAAGGGCTGGCCGCAGGTGCGGTTGGCTGATATAGATAACCTACTAAAATAGTCAGAAATATGTCAACCCTTGTTGGAAAAAGAAAACCCCGCGCAATGCACGGGGCTTATGCTTTGAAATATATCGATATTTATGCGCTTAGTGCCGCAACGCCTGGCAATTCTTTTCCTTCCATCCATTCAAGGAATGCGCCCCCAGCGGTGGAGATATAGGTAAACCGCTCTGCGGCATGGGCCTTATTTAATGCCGAAACCGTGTCGCCACCACCGGCAACCGAGATTAATCCGCCTGCTTCTGACAGCTCTGCCGCCTTTGCGGCGGCCGCATTGGTGGCTGTGTCAAAAGGTTCGATTTCAAACGCACCAAGGGGCCCATTCCAGATCAAGGTTTTTACGTTTTCCATTGTGGCAATAATGCGATCCACGCTGGCAGGGCCCGCATCAAGGATCATGGCGTCAGCGGGGCAGGCATCTGCCGCCGTAACCTCATTCTCAGCACCTGCGGCAAATTCGCGTGCGACAACCACATCAGAGGGCAGGATGATCTCGCAACCCGCGGTTTCGGCTTTGGTCAGGATCTCATTGGCTGTGTCAGCCAAGTCATGTTCGGCCAGTGATTTGCCCACATTGATGCCTTGGGCCGCAAGAAATGTGTTTGCCATCCCGCCGCCTATGACCAGATGGTCAACTTTCTCAACAAGATTGCCCAAAAGGTCGAGCTTGGTTGACACTTTTGCTCCGCCGACGACGGCCATGACGGGGCGCTCTGGCTGCCCCAAGGCGGCTTCAAGCGCGCTGAGCTCGGCTTGCATCAAACGGCCCGCACATGAGGGCAACAAGCGTGCAATGCCTTCTGTAGAACCATGTGCGCGGTGGGCGGCTGAAAATGCATCGTTGCAATAAATGTCCCCAAGGGCAGCAAGGGCGGCCACAAAAGCACCGTCGTTTTTTGTCTCGCCGGCATGAAAACGCGTGTTTTCCAGCAAGAGAACATCACCCTCCTCAAGAGCGGCCACCGCTTTCTTGGCGGGCCCTCCGATACAGTCTTCGGCAAATTTAACAGGGCGGCCAAGGGCAGCTTCCAGCGCGGGACGCACAACAGACAAGCTCATTTCCGCCACGCGTTCGCCTTTGGGGCGGCCGAAATGCGCCAATAGCACTGGTTTACCTCCGGCTGCCAGAATATCGCGGAGTGTCGGCAGGATGCGCTGAATGCGCGTATCATCGGTCACCATGCCATTCTTTACCGGAACATTGATGTCGACCCGCGTCAGCACCACTTTCCCAGCCAGTTCCATCTCGTCAAGTGTCTTCCAGGCCATCACATCTCTCCATCAAATCTGATGCTTTTGCACACGATTTACACGCTCGGGTCAACGGCCAATGGAGAATTCATCGCAAGGTCTTTTCATCCCAGCGCCGCGCGCATAGGTTGGCCGGCGAACAAGATATCAAAAAGGAGGCCCAGATGGCCGAGTATAAAGATCCGGAAAACACAATCCTTTTGGAACTCAAAGATGGCACTGTTGTCATCGAGCTTCTGCCCGATGTGGCCCCCAAACACTGTGAGCGTATGAAAGAATTGGCGCGTTCGGGGGCCTATGATGGCGTTGTGTTTCACCGCGTCATCTCTGGCTTCATGGCACAGACCGGTGACGTGAAGAACGGGAAAGACCCGATGATGATGCGCCATGCAGGCACCGGCGGGTCGGATCTTCCTGATCTTCCAGCAGAATTTTCCAAACTGCCCCATGATCGTGGCACCATTGGTGCGGCGCGTTCGGCCAACCCGAACTCGGCCAACAGCCAGTTTTTCATCAACTTCAGCGACAATAACTTCCTCAACGGTCAATACACTGTTTATGGACGCGTGACATCGGGCATGGATCTTGTGGATGCAATCGCTGTTGGCGAGCCACCCGCAGATCCGGACCTGATGGTGTCGGTTAAGGTCGCCGCAGATGTCTGATAAACCCACAAAAGATATCCGGACGTTCTGGGTGGCTTTTCTTGCGGGCGTTGCCGTGGTTGTTGGATTTGCGGTCTATACCTTATGGCCGCAAACCTACGAGCCTAACGCAGCGGTTGCCCAAGACGGCTTTCCCCAAGTGGAACTGACCATTGCGGGTGAGGCAAACGGCAAGGTCTTGATCACCCTGCGCCCAGATCTTGCGCCAAAGCATGTTGAGCGGATCCTGAAACTTGCCCGTGACGGCAAATATGACGGCATCATGTTTCATCGTGTGATCGACGGCTTTATGGCCCAGACCGGTGATGTTCAATATGGTCGTGTGAATGGGCAAAACCCTGAACGCGCGGGCATGGGGGGATCTGATTTGCCAGATCTTCCGGCTGAATTCACCGACGAGCCTTATGTGGCTGGTGTGGTTGGCATGGCCCGGTCGCAAAGCCCGAACTCGGCCAACAGCCAGTTCTTTATCATGTTTGCCCCCGGTCCTTTCCTCGACGGTCAATACACTGTTGTGGGCCAGGTGGCCGAAGGGTTTGACGTGGTTCAGGCGATCAAAAAGGGCGAAGGCCCCAATGGTCAGATGATTGGGGCGGCTGATGTAATGGAAAGCATGCGCGTGGTTGAATAACCCACAATAGCTCAAACCCGCGTGAGCGGGGCTTTGCGGGGCCTTCTCTCTCTGTCACGGTGTGATCAGCGAGAGGAGGCCCCAATGCGTTTATACCTCACAGCAATGATCGTGACCCTTGGCCTGTGGTCGCAGGAGCTGCGTGCCGACCCGAATTTTTGGCAGCATGAATTTCCAAAAACGGATTTTAGCCAAACCAGCGTTCCCAATTGGAACGAGATCCTGTCAGGGGGGCCCGGCCGCGATGGGATACCAGCTTTGTCCAGCCCCGGTTTCATCCCTGCTGTGGACGAGGTGCGACTTGGCGCGCGCGAACCTGTCATCACTTTGGAAATGGAGGGCGAGGTTCCTCGGGCCTATCCCATTCGCTATCTGACATGGCATGAGATCGTGAATGATACAGTGGCAGGGGTGCCTGTCGCCGTCACATTTTGTCCGCTTTGCAATTCAGGTTTGGTTTTTGACCGACGTGTCGCGGGGCAGGTTCTGACGTTTGGCGTTTCCGGCAAGCTCAGAAATTCTGACATGGTCATGTATGACCGTGAAACGGAAAGCTGGTGGCAACAGGCGATCGGCACCGGCATCGTTGGCGTTCACACGGGGGCCGAGTTGACCCAACTGCCAGCATGGATGGAAAGCTGGTCGGAATTTGCACGGCGCAACCCCAATGGTCTGGTCATGGATGAACCAGGTGCAAACCGATCCTATGGGCGCAACCCATATGTCAGCTATGACAGTCGCAATCGCCCCTATCCGTTTTTCAACGGCGAGCTTCCTCCGCACGGCATTCCAGCCTTGGCGCGTGTTGTGCGTGTTGGGGACAAAGCATGGCCCGTGTCGCGATTGGCAGAAGAGGGTGAGGTAAGCGAGGCTGGTGTCACAATAAGTTGGGCCGGTGGGCAGGCGTCCGCGCTTGATGCGGCTCGGATCGCAAATGGCCGAGATGTGGGAACCATCCGCGTGCGAGACGGCGCAGGCAAAGACGTTCCGCATGACGTGTTGTTTGCCTTCGCCTATCACGCGTTTTGGCCCAATGGAACATGGATGCTTGGAAAGTAGCTGAGTTAAAGCGTTTCCAGTTTTCATTGAAGCATCTGTCATCGCTTTTTGCGTTTGAGCGAAGCGAAAGGCAGCGAGTAAGCGACACAATGTGAACTGGAAACGATCTAACATATTGGGAAACCAATAAAAAAGAGCGCAAAGATCATCGCGCCCTTTTGTGAATTCTATGTGCAAAAATCAGTTGCCACGCCGCTGACTGAACATCCCAGCGCTTTCGGCCGCCGCCCGGATGGCTTTGGATTTATTGACAGTTTCCTGATATTCAGCCTCGGGATCGCTATCATAGACAACGCCGCCCCCGGCCTGAATATAAAGCTTTTCATCTTTCACAATTGCGGTGCGCAGCGCGATACACATGTCCATATCGCCACCAGCGCTGAAGTACCCAAGACCGCCGCCGTAAATCCCGCGCTTCTCAGGTTCCAGCTCGTCGATGATTTCCATCGCGCGCACTTTGGGTGCCCCGGACACGGTGCCTGCAGGCATGCCCGCGAAATAGGCATCCAGCGCATCTTTGTCTTCGTGAAGCTCGCCCACCACGTTCGAGACGATGTGCATCACGTGGCTGTACCGCTCGATAATGAACTCTTCTGTCGGGCGCACCGTGCCGATTTTGGCGACACGTCCCACATCGTTGCGCCCCAGATCCAAAAGCATCAAATGTTCAGCCAGTTCTTTTTGGTCGGCCAGCAAATCCAGCTCATAGGCTTTGTCTTCTTCGGGGGTTGCCCCACGTGGGCGTGTGCCTGCAATGGGTCGAATGGTGACTTCGCGATCAAAGACACGCACCAGAATTTCCGGGCTTGCACCGACAACCTGAAACCCACCAAAGTTGAAATAGAACATAAAGGGCGACGGGTTGGTGCGCCGCAAGGACCGATACAAAGCAAATGGGGGCAGGGGGAAATCCTGAACCCAACGCTGGCTTGGCACCACCTGAAAGATGTCTCCTGCTTTGATGTATTCCTTGGCGCGGTCGACCGCCGCCAGATAATCGTCTTTGGCGAAGTTTGACGTTAACGGGCCAAGCTCTGCAACGTCACCAAGATCGCGACTTTCGCCGGTGGCGGCGCGTTCCAGATCCCGCAACGCATCCATGACACGTTCAGCGGCTTGGGCATAAGCCGCTTTGGCGCTCAGACCAGAGCTTACAAACGCAGGGGCCACAAGCGTGACTTCACCTTTTACGCCGTCCAATACCGCAACCACAGACGGGCGCATCATAACGGCATCTGGAAGCCCCAGAGTATCTGGGTTCACATCCGGCAAATGTTCCACCAAGCGGATCATGTCATAACCAAGATACCCAAACAGCCCCGCGGAGGCCGCCGGCAGGTCGTCTGG
Organism: Rhodobacteraceae bacterium UBA2553; assembly: GCA_002340515.1. Classification (GTDB taxonomy): domain Bacteria; phylum Pseudomonadota; class Alphaproteobacteria; order Rhodobacterales; family Rhodobacteraceae; genus Aliiroseovarius. Next base: position 12,563 of record DDMF01000136.1, read on the forward strand.
CAGATTAATTTCACTTTCGGCCAAGACGGTTCTGAAACTATCCAGTGGATCGCCCGGCATCGCCTCAAACCCATCCGCATCAAACCGCGCTTGTCGGTTGATCCGAGCGCTGTCACCGCGGCACTCCCAGATCAGATCAGGTTTCATCCCAACGATAGAATAGCGTCCACGCACTTCGCCACCGGTCACACTTTCCAACATGAAACTGTCGCGACGTGCTTCCGTCAGCTTCATCATTAAGCTTACGGGCGTATCCAAGTCGGCTGCCAGACGGGTGTAGACCACCTGGTTTTTCCCGGCATTCCAACCGGCTTCAAAAGCGTCAAATGACGGGGTGAGAGCCATGGGAACTCCTTAAGGGAATTGTGCGTGGATTGCGTTGATCACTGGGCGGTTGAGCGTTACACCCGCCTCGGCCTGCAAGGCACGCGCGAAGGCGCTCTCCACATCAAGCCCCAATTCTTGGGTGCTGTTTTCGGTGAACTGCTCTTTGATGGCGTTGGCGTCATCGCTGGTTTGATCTGCGGGGGTGATACCGTCCAGACGCACCAGAATTACGTCACTGACGCTTGGGATGATGCGCCAATCGGTTGCAGCCATGTCGAAGACCTCTGTCATGAAAGCAGGCGGTGTTCCCTCAACAAACGCGTCGCGGCCCTGTTCGACTTCTACAATTTCGACCAAACCGAGCGATGAAAGACTTTCGCCAGACTGCAAATCGGGGACCATGCCTTCTGCTTGTTTGGCCAGCAATGCCAACCGTTTATCGGTTGCCCAGCCCGCCAGTATTTGATCAGAAACCTCTTTCTGTGTCTGCAGACGCGGTTCGTCAATTTTGTTGACGCGAGCAGCAAAGACGCCGCCATCTGCCATCAAAGTGATTTCGGGGAAATCCCCTTCGACTGCTTCACTGACGGCCTCGCGGAAACTGTCATAAGCGGCGATACCTTCGCTGTTGCCGTCGGTCCAACGGATCGAGGCAAGACGCATTTTGTGACTTTGGGCGAGCTCTTCCAACGTTGCCCCACCTGCGAGCAAATCATCGAGTTCTGCGATCATATCATTGACTTGGCGGCGGGCGGTATCGGCGGCCAACTCCCCATGCAGCTCTTCCTTAGCAACCTCAAAGCTCGTTTCACGCGCCGCCAAAATGGCGTTCATGCGGAATAAAGCAGGACCAAGATTGCTGTCAGCGGGGCCCGCAACGCCCGGTTCAGTAAGCGAGAAGATCGCATCAGCGGCTCCGCCAAGCTCTTCTTTGGAAAGATCGCCCAGATCAATGTCTGCCAAGGCTAGATCCCGCTCGTCGACAAGGTCTTCAAAGGTTTTTTCACCGGCTGCGATAGCGTCAGCAGCGGTTTGTGCCTCTTCTTGCGATCCAAAAACAAGACGCTCGACCATCCGGCGTTCAGGTACAACAAATTCATCCAGACGTTCTTTATAAAGCGCCTGAAGATCTTCTTCGCTCACCGAGATCCCTGGGATTAAATCTTCTGGATCCAACCACACATAGGTGACCTCTTTTGTTTCGGGCAACGTGAACTGTGCAGTGTTTGCCTTATAATACGCCGCAAGCTCATCGTCCGTGGCGGCGGGCAGCTCGGTCGCTAACGCAGTCATGGGCAAGCTAGCCCATGTAAAACTGCGCGTCTCGCGTGCGTAACCATAAAGGGCATCCACATAAGCAGATGCCGCGGTGGTGCCATTGGCCACAGCCGCTTGTAACAATTGCCGAGCCACTTCAGAACGCAAAGATGCCTCAAACTGGGCCGCTGTCATGCCGGATTGATCAAGCGAAAATGAATAGGCCTCGCGGTCAAACTTGCCATCAATGCCTTTGAAAGCAGCAATCTCTACAATCCGATTTCGAACCTGAGCGTCCCCGACAGACAGGCCCAATCGAGCTGTCTCGTTCTCAAGCGCAGTTGAGGCCAGCAATCGGCCAAGAACTTGCTGGTCGATCCCAAATGCTTGCGCCTGAGCGAGTGTCATCGTTTGGCCCGTTTGCGCAGAAAAGGCCCGCAGCTCTGCGTTTAGGTCTCGTGCATAACGCTGTGCGTCAATTTCTTTGTCACCAACGGTTCCAATCGATCGCGCCGAGCCGCCAAAATTGGTTGATCCAAAGCCTACAAGCCCAACCATAACAAGGGCCATAAGGCCCCATCCGAAGGTGCGCGAAATCTTTCCGGTTGCCATGGTTCAATCCTTTTTCATCACGGGTCTTTGGGGTTTTAGGTCAGCAATGAGAGAATGCCAAGCGGAGTTGGCTCAGGGACGAAAATCAATCAGACGTGTAAGGAAAGTTGTGATGCCGGCTTGGTCGATATTGGCAAAGGCAACGCGTATCTGGCGCGCGCCATCTGCATCGCCTTTTGGGGTAAACATTGTGCCGGGCAAAGCCAGAATGGCGGATTTCTCAACTAGCGCCCGTGCAACTTCGTCCGATGGTTGAGAAAACGGATGCTGTAGATAGGCGAAATAAGCGCCACAGCCTAAAAGAGACCAGCCCGTTGGGGCCACTTGCGAAAATCCGTCACGAACGGCTTGCGCACGTGACAGGATTTCGCGGCGTTCACCCGCAAGCCAATCACCCAGGTTTCGCATGCCCCAAAGGGCTGCATGTTGACCAAGTTGGGCTGGGCAAATTGTAACGGAGTCCAGGAACTTTTCGATCTGCGCCATGCGATTTCTTGATGTCACAATCGCGCCGACTCGGTGGCCGGTTAGTCGGTAAGCCTTTGAAAAACTGTAGAGTTGAATGACGGTGTCGCTCCAATCTGGATCGTGAAACAGTTGATGGGGGGGCGCATTTTGGCTGTGAAAATCTCGATAGGTTTCGTCGATGATCAGTGCCAGATTTCGGGCCCGGGCGAGGTCGCGGAATTGGGCAATCAACTCCGCAGGGTATTCTACGCCTGCCGGATTGTTCGGAGTCACCAGCACAATTGCGCGGGTTTTATCCGTGATTAGCGCCGCTGCTTTCTCAGGGTCGGGAAGAAGGCTTGTCCCCGTGGCAAGAGGAACGGTTTTAACCCCGCCCATATCCATCCACATTTTATGGTTGAAATACCAGGGTGTTGGAAGGATCACCTCATCTCCGGCGGCGGCTAATGTCGCGAGTGCTGCGCAAAAGGCCTGATTGCACCCTGATGTGATCGCCACATTTTCGGCCGCTATTTCTCCACCGTAGGCGCGACTGAATTGCAAGGCGACTTCGTCTCGAAGTGCGGGCAATCCTAAAACGGGGCCATAAAGATGTGCTTCCGGAAGGTTGAGCGCTGCGTCGGCAATGGCTTGGCGCAATGCTTGCGGAGGCGGGTCAACGGGGGCAGCCTGACTGACGTTGATCAAGGGAAGGTCGGCAGAGAAAGTCTTTCCGTCAACCCAACGACGTGCCTCCATGACGGGGGGTGGGACAGTCGCGGAAAAGTTGGGATTTACGGGGAGCATCAAGGCCTCATTCCATTGGTTTACCGCGACCGTAGCAACACCTAAAAACATCGGCAATCGTTCCGAGACAAAAAAAGCCCAAGACAATTGTCCCGGGCTTTTTACATTGGCGTTTCGGAGCGATTATCCGTCGAGTCGCACAAGAGCGTGGCGTTTTTTACCAGCCGACAGTTTCATTGGCAGTTCCAAGTCGTCTGTGCTGACCATCATCCCCGCGTCTTCGAGGGGGGCATCATTTACGCGCGCGCCATTTTCAGAAATCAATCGCTTGGCCTCTTTACCGGATTTCACCAGCCCTGCTTTTACGATCAGTTGAACAATAGAAATGCCGTCGCCAATGTCTTGGGCCGTCAAGCTGATGGTTGGCAGGTCGTCCCCGGTGCCACCTTTCTCAAACACTTCGCGAGCTGTCGCCTCGGCTGCTTTTGCAGCCTCTTCGCCGTGCGCAAGCTTTGTAACTTCGTTGGCCAACACGATTTTCGCATCGTTGATGTCAGACCCTTCCAAAGCGCCCAGACGTTCGCATTCCTCGAGCGGTAACTCGGTGTAAAGTTTCAGGAAACGCCCCACGTCCGCATCGGTGGTATTGCGCCAGAACTGCCAAAACTCGTAGGAGGAAAGCATGTCTGAGTTCAACCAAATCGCCCCAGAGAGCGATTTCCCCATTTTTTTGCCGTCTGATGTGGTCAGAAGCGGCGAGGTCAGGCCAAAGATCTGATTGTCGAGCACGCGACGGGTGAGGTCGATCCCGTTAACAATATTGCCCCATTGATCCGATCCACCCATCTGAAGCAAACAGCCATAGCGGCGATTAAGCTCCAAGAAATCATAGGCTTGCAGGATCATGTAGTTGAACTCAAGGAACGACAGGCTTTGTTCGCGGTCCAAACGGGACTTTACGCTTTCAAATGACAACATCCGGTTGACCGAAAAATGGCGACCAATATCGCGCAAAAAGTCCAGATAGTTTAGGTCATCCAGCCATTCTGCGTTGTTGATCATCACGGCCTTGCTGTCATTCTCAGCGTCATAATCAATGTAGTTGGCAAATACCTTTTTGATGCCGGCGATGTTGTCGTCGATCTGATCCGGGGTCAGCAATGGGCGTTCATCGGCCCGAAAAGATGGATCACCCACCTTTGTCGTACCACCGCCCATCAAAGTGATCGGTTTATGACCGGTTTTTTGCAACCAGCGCAACATCATGATTTGGATCAGCGACCCCACATGCAGTGATTTTGCAGTGGCGTCAAAGCCGATATAGGCCGGCACGACACCTTCGACCAAAGCTTCGTCAAGCGATTGATAATCGGTACAATCAGCCAGAAAGCCGCGCTCGATCATCACACGCATGAAGTCGGATTTTGGGTGGTAGGTCATCGTTTTTCGGTCCATGTTTATCGTTGAGCCTTCCGTATAAACGGGGGGGCGCAAAAGGGGAAGAGCATGTTGAAAAACGGAGCGGTTTGGTCGTTGGGGTGCATGTCGGGAACCTCGCTGGATGGGGTCGATGCAGCCATGGTTTTGACCAATGGCGAGGAAATTGTGAAATTTGGTAAAAGCGCGTTTTCTGCTTATGCCCCTTCCGAGCAAAAGCAACTTCGATCCGTGTTGGGGGCTTGGCCGGAAGACGAAGGTGTGACCAGTGCCGCTGAAATGATTGAAACAAAACATGCTGTACTGCTGTCGCAATTTAGCAATGAAGAAATTGATATCATCGGGTTTCATGGACAAACTCTGGCGCATGATCCGCATGGGCGCGGCACACATCAAGCTGGCGACGGGCAAGTCTTGGCAGAGTTGACGGAGCGTATGGTGGTTTGGGACTTCAGATCCACAGACGTACAACTGGGCGGGGAAGGGGCGCCACTTGCGCCCTTTTTCCATCATGCCTGCGCGCGATTTGTTGGCGCGACTGACCCGCTGATCTTTTTGAATTTAGGTGGCGTTGGGAATGTCACATGGGTGGACCCCACCATCCCTAGTCCCGAAATCGCCGGTGCGTGTTTAGCGTTTGACACGGGTCCTGCGAATGCGCCGATCAATGATTTGATGCAGCTGCGATTTGGAAAACCATATGACGAAGACGGCGCAATGGCGCTTTCGGGAACTGTGGACGAGCAAATTGTCGATCGCTTCATGTCCCATGGCTATTTTTTGCGGATCCCTCCGAAATCTCTCGATCGCGATAGTTTCACTGATTTGGGCGATGCAGTTTGCGCGCTGAGCGACCCGGATGCTGTCGCCACTTTGGTGGCCTGCTCTGCTGCGGCTGTTGCTCGTGGGCTAGAGCATTGCCCGCGCCCCCCGAAACAAATTCTGGTCACCGGAGGCGGGCGCCATAACGCGGCCATGATGGCCCAGTTGCGCGCACGTTGCTCTGTTCCGGTGTTGCCAATTGATGATGTCGGGCTAGATGGCGACATGCTTGAAGCACAGGCCTTTGCCTATCTTGCGGTCCGGGTCGCGCGCGGCCTGCCAACCAGTTGCCCCACCACCAC
>DDMF01000136.1:18545-22577 GCA_002340515.1 Rhodobacteraceae bacterium UBA2553
ACCACCACAGGGGTGGCAGCAGCCGTTGGTGGCGGCACGATCTCAACCCCGGAAAACATGTGAGCGATCTGAAGGAAACATGGGCTTTTGCCCTATGTTTCCGGTCACATTAAGTGCGTGCGACAGTAACTTTGTCGCCGTAAAACGCCATATGATCTTTGAGCGCATCTAGGTCTTCCACGGGGGAACCATAGCTCCAGCCAGCGTCTTCGATGATGGTCGATTTTGTGTGGATGGAATAGTGCACCGCCTCGCCACGATAGGGGCAGGTGGTCACGGTGTCGCTCGCCTCAAGGAAGGCCATGGCGACATCATCCTTGGGAAAATAGATGACGGCAGACCCTTTAGGTTCCTGAACCTCAAGCGCCGCACGGCTTTCACCAAGCACTGCACCGCCGGCGCGGACGGTCCATTTGCCTTCAGCTTTTTTAATCTTGATGTGATCGGTCATAGCAATCCCCATTTCCTCTTCCGGGCGAACATAACAGAATTTGGTGCCTTGTCGCGCGTCAAATCGGCGCGCAAGCCCCCGCCAACCAGGCTTGGGCGGTTTCACTGACACGCGGAGAAATTTTTCTGAGACACGCAGTGTGATATGAATTTAACCAATCTTTTTCAGCGCCTGAAAGCATCTCCTTGATCACCAATGAGGTGTCAATTGGCACATAGGTCAATGTCTCTAATCCCAACATTTGGCGCGCGCTATCGCCGTTGGATAGGGCATGCGCATTTTCCACGACAACAAGGTTTTCAATGCGGATACCAAAAGCGCCATCGCGGTAATACCCCGGTTCATTGGACAGGATCATTCCAGGCTCAAGCTCGACTTCTGAAATGGCAGAAAATCTTTGCGGGCCTTCGTGAACCGATAGAAATGCACCAACCCCATGGCCGGTGCCATGATTGTAATCTTGATGCGCCGCCCAAAGCGGATAGCGGGCAATTGGATCCAAATCCCGCCCACAGCGCCCCTTGGGGAAACGCACGCGCGACAGGGCAATCATCCCTTGCAACACCAATGTGAAACAACGCTTTTCTTCGTGTCCAACTGGGCCCACTGCCAATGTTCGGGTGATATCTGTAGTTCCGTCGCGGTACTGGCCACCGCTATCGAGCACCACCAGATTTCCGGCCTCTAGTTGGCGGTTGCTGTCGTGCGTGACACGGTAATGGATCACAGCGCCATTGGGCCCGGCGCCTGAAATGGTTTCAAATGAGATATCTTCAAGCGCATTTGTGGCCCGGCGATAGCCTTCTAATGCGGTCACGAGATCAATTTCTGTCAGGCTGCTCTGGTCGGCAGCATCATACCAGCTGAGGAACTCGACCATTGCGGCGGCGTCGCGCAAATGGGCCTGACGCGCGCCCTGAAGTTCGGTCGGATTTTTGCGTGCCTTCGGAAAGATGGTCGGATCTTCGTTCCATTCGAATTCAATGCCAGAAATATCAAGAGCGTGGCTGACGGCATAGGGGGCGTTTGTTCGATCTACACCAACGGGTCCAACCAAATTCTGCAGCGCTGATGCAAAACTGCGCGTCGGGTGAACGGTGAGCCCAGCACCAAGCTGGGCCACACCCTCGCGGCCCTCTTCGGTAAAGAAATCCACACGGGCGTCGTCATGTAAAATCGCAAAGCCCTGAACAACGGGGATATGTTCAATATCGGTGCCACGAATGTTCAAAAGCCAGGCAATGCTGTCGGACAGGGTCAGGACCTGCGCCTTTAACCCACGCGACATCAGCTCATCGGCAAGTTCGGCACATTTATCCTCGCGCGAGCGCCCCGAAAACTCCAAGGGCTGCAGTGTGATTGGGGCATTGGGCGCTGCGGGGCGGTCTGCCCAGATTTGATCCACAAGATTATCTGTCGGAACCAGCGTAATGGTTGAGTTTTGTACCGATTTTTGCAGCTGCTCAATTTCGCTGCGACTGTGCAGCCAGGGGTCGAAACCGATGCGGGTCGGGCCGGTGAGCTGATCAATCAACCAGGGTCCGGGCTGGATTTCTGGCCATGGCACCGGTGTGAAATGCTCCAGGTCGATCTGGCTTAAAACTTGATTGCGATAGCGTCCATCAATGAACACGCCCGCGACATGGTTCAGCACGATGCAAAACCCTGCGGATCCTGTGAACCCTGTTAACCAAGCAAGCCGAGCGTCGCAGTCGGCTACATATTCACCCTGATGGGCGTCCGTGCGGGGGACGATGACCCCATCCAGATCCTTCATTTTCATTGCGCGGCGTAGACGCTCCAACCGGGCGGGGCCGCGATCGGGTGCGGCGGTGGTTTCAAAGCTTTGGAACATCTGGAGTTCTCCGTGAGGGTATTGGCGGGGATGCGCGCAGTTTGCCTTTGGCAGCGGTTGGGGGAAAGGGCTTTCTTCCCTGTGAGGCCGGAATTAAGGCAACAAATTCGCGGGGCAAAGCCTTGACACTTGGTTGCCTGTCGTCGCGGCGAGGGGCGTGTTGTGGGAGGGCATTAGGGCATAGTCCGCCCTCGGTCCTTCGGTGAGGTTGTTTCCGGGGCAGGGGGATCTGCGCCCCACAATCCGGGGTATGGCACTCCAGATAATCTCACTCAATTCGGGTTAACGCGTTAGTGGCGGCCCTGAACCAGCCGGATGCGCAGGCTCAGGACCATCGTTATGCTTAACTTGCCCTTTTGATGCCCATAACGCGGGCGCGCGCGGGTCACTATCGAACAATGCGGCCAATTGTTCGGTCATTGCGCCCGCCAATTGCTCGACATCCGTGATTGTCACGGCGCGGTCGTAATAACGGGTCACATCATGACCGATGCCAATCGCCAACAATTCCACCTGCGCCCGCTTTTCCACCATAGCAATCACATCACGCAGATGTTTTTCCAAATAATTAGCGGGGTTAACGGAAAGTGTGCTGTCATCCACCGGGGCGCCATCCGAAATTACCATAAGGATTTTACGCGCTTCATGTCGGTTGGTCAGTCGGCGATGCGCCCATTCCAAAGCTTCGCCGTCGATGTTTTCTTTCAACAGGCCCTCTTTCATCATCAAACCCAGATTGGTCCGGGTGCGCCGCATCGGGGCGTCCGCTTGTTTATAGATGATATGACGCAGGTCGTTGAGGCGTCCAGGTTGTTGGGGGCGACCATCCGCAAGCCATTGCTCACGAGCCAAGCCGCCTTTCCATGCGCGGGTGGTAAACCCCAAAACCTCGACCTTCACACCACAGCGTTCAAGCGTGCGTGACAGAACGTCGGCGCAAATCGCAGCAATAGAAATTGGGCGACCACGCATCGAACCGGAATTGTCCAACAGCAAAGTGACGACGGTGTCGCGGAATTCCGTGTCTTTTTCTCGCTTGAAGCTCAGCGGCGTGGTGGGGTTTGCGATCACACGCGCCAATCGGCCCGCATCCAAAATCCCCTCTTCCAAATCGAACAACCATGACCGATTTTGTTGGGCTTGCAATCGGCGTTGTAGCTTATTGGCAAGGCGGCTCACAGCGCCCTTCAACGGTTCCAGCTGTTGATCAAGATAGGCGCGCAGGCGTTCCAGTTCCGCTGGATCCGCTAGATCTTCGGCTAAGATTTCTTCGTCATGTTCACTGTTATAGATCAGGTATTGGGGGTCAGCCTCGGATGCAGGTGCAGGGGCAGGGGGCTCCAGCGGGGCCTCGCCCTCTGGCATCTCGGTTTCTTCACCTAACTCGTCCTCGGCCAGATCGTCAAAGGTGACCTGAGCTTCGGTTTGATCCAAAGTCTCTTCTTGCGACTGTTCTGGGCTTGCCTCGGTGTCGTCAGACTCGTCAGCGCCGTCTTCGTTTTGCTGATCATCCTCTTGCTGATCTTCATCAGTTTCCGCTTCATCATCAGATTGATCATCTTGGTCGGGGTCATCGCCGAGCTGATCGCCATAACCGAGATCTTCGATGACTTGACGGGCAAACCGGGCAAATTTTTGTTGATCCGCCAAAGTCTCTTGCAGGTTATCCAAATGATCACCGGCCTGACCTTCGATGAAGTCTCGCCATAAATTCATGACGTTGGCG
>DDMF01000136.1:22634-59530 GCA_002340515.1 Rhodobacteraceae bacterium UBA2553
CTGCGGCGTCCGCCAATGGCGCATCTGCCGCCGCTGTGATCTGATCATACCCTCGGCGCATGGCATCATCAGCGATTTTTACGTCGATATTGCTTGCGGTGCCCGGCATGTCACGCGCGCCCATTGCCTCGCATCGCGCGGTTTCCATTGCCTCATACAAATCTCGGGCCATTTGACCGGGCGGAGCATAGCGCGTGTGCGTCGCCGCGTTGTGATACTTATGCTTCATGGCAAAGGCATCTGCCGTGCCGCGGGCCAACAAAACCTCATCCCGCGTCATGCGCCGCGTCACTTGCGGAAGGCGGACGGCGTCATTGGTCTGACCCGGTGGGTCCACCGAATAGGTGACCGACAGCTCTGCATCATCCGCAAGTGTCTTGGTCGCCTCGGCAAGGGCTTTCTTAAACGGATCCGCGGGATTGTCGTTTGGCTTGTTCATGTCACCTCACCAATCTGTTGCACCAGTTTATGCGTTTTCCACCAGAGTACGGCACCGCCATCCTTGCGTCGACCATCTTACGGGACAGCGGGATCCCGTCGATCGTAAGTTCGACAAGGGCGCGCCGATATTTGTCACGCCCGTTATAGTCGGGTGAAATGACACTGGCTGCACGTAACACCGTCTCGAGGTATCGTTTGGCCTGCAGCCCCTTGTCTTTTTCCGCGGCACAGCCTGAGCGAAAGGTTTCCGGGGTGTCAAACCCCATGAGCCTTGCATTTTCTTCCACGGCGCCGCAGCGGATTGCGATTGTATCACCATCAACGATGCGCGTGACAAAACACTTTGGGTTCTGACGCGTTGGGATCCCCGCGATTGCACCTGCCGGAAGCGGTGCTCCGCTGGACGCCGCCGCCCCGATTGGCACCTGGTTTGTGACAGAGCAACCGGCCAACACAACACAGATGGCAAGGGCGCGGATCACCCTAAGCTCATGCTGGCTGCCGATTCCGGCAGTTCTTCGTCAAAGCAACGCTGATAGAATTCGGCGACCGTTTGACGCTCAAGCTCATCACATTTGTTCAGGAACGACAGGCGAAACGCGTAACCCACGTCGCGGAAAATGCGGGCGTTCTCAGCCCAGTTCAACACGGTCCGTGGGCTCATAACCGTCGACAGATCGCCGTTCATAAAGGCGGTGCGTGTCAGGTCGGCGACAGTGACCATGTGGCTGACGGTTTTGCGGCCGCTCTCGGTGTTCATAACTGGATTTTTTGCCAGTACGATATTGGTTTCCGCGTCATGCGACAGATAATTCAACGTTGCGACCAAAGACCAACGGTCCATCTGTGCTTGGTTGATCTGCTGCACGCCGTGGTAAAGACCGGTAGTGTCGCCCAAACCCACGGTATTTGCGGTGGCAAACAGGCGGAAATTCGGGTTCGGGGTGATCACTTCGTTTTGGTCCAGAAGCGTCAGCTTGCCATCATGTTCCAGCACGCGCTGGATCACGAACATCACATCCGCACGGCCGGCGTCATATTCATCAAACACAATTGCGGTTGGGTTACGCAGCGCCCAAGGAAGGATACCTTCCTGGAACTCAGTAACCTGCATCCCGTCTTTCAGTTTGATCGCGTCTTTCCCGATCAAGTCAATCCGACTGATGTGGCTGTCGAGGTTGACGCGCACACAGGGCCAGTTCAGGCGGGCGGCCACCTGTTCAATATGCGTGGATTTCCCGGTGCCATGATATCCTTGAACCATCACGCGACGGTTAAAGGCAAAGCCAGCGAGGATCGCGAGTGTGGTATCGGGGTCGAATTTATAGGTCGTGTCGATTTCTGGGACACGGTCAGTGCGCTCGGCAAACCCTTTGACTTTCATGTCGGTGTCGATGCCAAAAACCTCGCGAACAGAAATGTCCTCGGTGGGTTTCGTGTTTGCATCCATCGTATTGCCAGCCATCTGCTCGGTCCTTCCCTGAACGGTTTCTGGCGCGGCAGATCCTGCGCCAACCCCGACGTGGTGCCTGATATTATTTACATGTGCAAGAGGGAGGTCTCGGAATTTTACCAATCAGTCCAGAGGGAGTGATGGGTTTTACTGAACTGGTCGCAAGGTTAGATGAAAAGGCGCCCCGAGAGACGCCTTTTCGTGTTATTTAAAGCTGCGGCTGTCCTTGATCTGATCCCAGGCCCAGACAACTTCTTGCAGCTGCTCTTCCTGGCTTCGGTCGCCGCCATTCATATCTGGATGCAAAACCTTGATCAATTTTTTGTAAGCCTTGCGAATCTCGGCTTTGGTCCAGTGGTCCTTGGCCTCCAGCAATTCAATCGCACGGCGCTCGGTTGCGGGAAGGCGACGTGTGGTGCCGGTCACGGATTTGCCGGGGTTTTGCGTGGCGTTTTCGCCCAGAACCTGATGGGCATCATCCACGCCCAAACGGGCCCAGGCACGCTGTTCTTCGGATTGCTTTCCAAAAGGCTTGGTCTGGCGCTCCCAAACCTTATCTTTATCAAGCTGCTCGTTGATTTCCTCTTCCGTGGCCCCGTCGAAAAAGTTCCACTTCAGGTTATATTCGCGAACGTGATCTTTGCAGAACCACTTGAACTCATCCAAATGATCCGGCGAACGTGGCGCGCGGTACTGACCGGCCTCTTTACAGGTCGGATGTTCACATTCTCGGTTCGACGTTTCAAACGCACCAGACATCCCCCGCTTGCCACGCGGGTTCTTTTTCTTGGCGGCGGAAACCGACATATTGAAACCAAAAGGATCGTTGTTTGCCATTGGTACACTCTTTTCGACTCGGACCAGAGAGTTTAGTGCTTTTTCCAGATGATTGAAGAGGAAAGAGGCACTAAATGACCCGTCGTGATGATATTTTTTCCAAGCTATCCGAAGCGTTTCAGCCGGATCACCTTGAAGTTATTGATGAAAGCGAGCTTCACCGCGGACATGCCGGGTATCAGGATGGCGGGCAAAGCCACTTTCGTGTGGTGATTAGATCGCAAGCTTTCGCAAAACTGTCCCGAATTTCCCGTCACCGCGCGGTTCATACCGCAATTGGATCTGAACTGATGGAGCAAGTTCACGCCCTTGCTTTGGAAGTGACTGGGTAAGCTTCTATGCTTACACTTTCTCGGATGTTGCGGCGATGGATGGTGCATCCACATGCGTTTCAGGCACCTGATTGGCGTGTGCAGCTGACGGCAAAGAGCGGGGTGTCTCTGTTTCTATGACGGCCACATCCTTAATAATAGGTGTCTGCACCTCAGCCACATCTGCGACCTGTGGCTCTTCTTCAACAGAACGGCGAAACACCAGCATGTTTTTGAAAACGGTGGTTTTCCCCGTCAAGCCAGAGCGTTCTTCGGCCGGAAGCGTTTCTGCGCGCTGATACTCCCACCCTTCACTTGCCATGTTGTTCAGAATTTCGGACATCGCAAACGCAAAGCGTTCCTCGTTGGTACGAATGCCTTTGGCTTTAATGCCCTTTTTTGGCGCTGGAACTACTTGGTATTCAAACATTGGCTGTCTCGCTTAATTGGGTGGACTGCATCCTATCATCATGGGTGCAGCGTGACCAGTCGGCTCTCCCCAAACTGGGGCGAAAACCTGCCGGGTGTTCCCGCGCCCCGCAACTTTGGGGCGCGTTAGGGCGCTCACCTCAGAATGGGCGCTTCTTTTAACAGGGTGGCCTCGGCCCGGGTCAGTAATTCGCCCTGTTTGCGTTTTAACAACACCTCACGCGCACGCAGGTATTGGTCATCTTCCCAGAAAATCATACAGCCGTTACACCCTTTCCCACAACAGCCTTCCGTGCCGACACGATTGGTCTTGAACCGCTTTTCATTGCCCGAGGCATCAATGCTTTCGGCCAAGGCGTCACGACGTTTTTCATAGGCTTTTGGATTTTGTTTCCCGCTGATTTCCATCCCCTGCGTGAGCTTATCAAACCGCACACGGTTCCATTGCTCATCGGTCAGCGCCTTTTCCTTTCGCAGCACGGAATACTGTGGAAAACGCGCGCGCAACTCATCGAGGTCTTCGTGGTCAAACAGGGCAAATGGCACGCGGATCGTGGTTTTGGTTCCGCCATGCACAACGTCTTTCTTCTGCCCGGTGGTGGCATCCTCAAAGTTGTACATGCGCAGCAAAACGGTTTCGCGCGCGATCGGCGAGATGAATTCCAGCACTTCACCCGGCTCAAGCTTGTTCTTCACCTCAACCAGAAATGCATCGTCTGTGATCTCGCTGACCACCCCGGCATATTCCCATTGCGCAAGGGATGCCGTGTGTTCGTAGTTATGCGCATGATTGGTCAGGCGCCCTTCGTGAAAGGCAAAGGTATACCCGCGGTTTCCGACCGCTTCCAATTCGCGCATATAGGGTTTGGGGTCCCAGTTTTCCGGGTCCGCATAATAATCATCAATGGCCATGCGATAAGCACGGGCGACGATGGCACAGTAGTATTCTGACTTGCCGCGCCCCTCGACCTTCAGGCTGTCCACGCCGATCTTCAGGTATTCGTCCAGCTTTGGCATGATGCAAAGATCTTTGGAGTTGAGGATGTATGACCCGCGCGCATCCTCTTCGATGGGCAAGAGCTCACCTGGGCGGCAGCCTTCCTCCAGGAGAAATTCGAACATATCGGCGTTTTCATCTGTGACGTTCAGATCCTGAACCGTGCCGTCTTTCATCCGCATTCGGAAGGTATAGTTCCACCGACAGGAATTGGCGCAATTGCCTTGGTTGGCACCGCGCTCGGCCATGAAATTCGACAGGAGGCAACGACCAGAATAGGTCATACACATCGCGCCATGAACAAAGGCTTCTAGCTTGATATCAGGACATTTTTCGCGGATTTCCACCAATTCAGGATAGGAAACTTCGCGCGCCAGAACCACCAGCTCTGCGCCCTGTTGCTGCCAGAATTTCACTGACAACCACGAACATATATTGGCTTGTGTGGAGATGTGCAGTGGCAATTCAGGCGCACGTTCCCGCACATATTGAAACACACCGGGGTCCGCGATGATCAGACCATCGGGTTGCACTTTTCGAACCGTATCGATGTATTCGTCCAGTTTCGGAATGTCTTTGTTGTGCGAAAATAAGTTTAGCGTCAGGTAAGCCCGGCGACCGTGTTGATGACAAAAGTTGACCCCTTCGATCACATCCTCAAGCGAGAACTCTGACTTTGTGCGCAGCGACATATCGGGCGTGCCAAGGTAAACCGCGTCGGCGCCATAAAGGATCGCCAGCTTCAATTTACGAAGATTGCCTGCTGGCATCAAAAGTTCAGAACGTCGTTCGGTCATGTCATCCACCCAGATGTGAGGGTCTTGAAAAATGGCAAAGGCCCCACGCTGGGGGCCTTTGGGTTTGCGTGCTTTGGCACCTTATAGGCCCAGCTTGGCCTTCACCAGATCATTGACAGCTTGGGGGTTTGCCTTCCCACCGGTGGCTTTCATCACCTGACCCACAAAGAACCCAACCAGTTTCGGGTTCTCTTTGGCCTTTTCGACCTGCGCGGGATTGGCGGCAATCACCTCATCCACGGCGGCCTCAATGGCACCCGTGTCGGTGACTTGCTTCATGCCACGTGCGTCCACAATCTCGGCCGGGTCTCCGCCTTCAGTGTAGACGATTTCAAACAGGTCTTTGGCGATCTTGCCCGAAATATCCCCTTTGGTGATCAGCGCAATGACGCCGCCGAGTTGTTCAGGGGACACGGGGCTGTCCTTGATCGATTTGTCATCTTTCTTCAGGCGACCAAACAGCTCGTTGATGACCCAATTTGCGGCGAGCTTTCCATCGCGCCCTTCGGCAACCTTTTCAAAGAAGGCAGCGTTTTCCGCCTCAGCGGTCAAGACGCCAGCATCATATTCTGACAGGCCAAATCCCGTGACGAACCGCGCCTTCTTCTCATCCGGAAGCTCAGGCAAGGTTTTGGCAATCTCATCCACCCAGTCTTGTTCAATCTCAAGCGGAAGCAAGTCAGGGCAGGGGAAATAGCGATAATCATGCGCTTCTTCTTTTGAGCGCATCGAACGGGTTTCGTTTTTGTCAGGATCATAAAGGCGGGTTTCTTGCGTCACTTCACCACCGTCTTCGACGATAGCGATCTGGCGGCGCGCTTCATAATCAATGGCAGCTTGGATGAACCGCATGGAGTTCATGTTCTTGATCTCGCAGCGGGTGCCGAGGTGACCAAAATCTTGCGTCTCCATGTATTTCTCAAACTGACCGGGACGAGAGACCGACACGTTCACATCCGCCCGCAGGTTGCCGTTTTGCATGTTGCCATCACATGTGCCGAGATAGCGCAGGATCTGGCGCATCTTGGTCACATAGGCTGCGGCCTCCTCCGGGCCACGGATATCTGGACGCGATACGATTTCCATCAGCGCTACACCGGTGCGATTGAAGTCGACAAATGACATGTTCGGATCCATGTCATGTACCGATTTACCGGCGTCCTGCTCAAGGTGAATACGTTCAATACGCACTTTGCGCGCAACACCCGGCCCCATATCCACAATCACTTCGCCTTCGCCCACAATCGGGTGGTAGAGCTGTGAGATTTGATAGCCTTGCGGCAAATCAGGGTAGAAATAGTTTTTGCGATCAAAGGCCGAAAACAGATTGATCTCGGCTTTCAATCCCAACCCGGTGCGCACCGCTTGTTCCACACAATATTCGTTGATCACCGGCAACATGCCCGGCATCGCCGCATCCACAAACGCCACGTTCGAATTTGGCTCTGCGCCAAACTTGGTTGAGGCCCCGGAAAAGAGCTTGGCATTGGAGCTGACCTGGGCGTGGATTTCCATCCCAATCACCAGTTCCCAATCTTCGCGGGCCCCGGCAATGGTTTTTACTTTTGGGGCTTCATAGACGAGATGATCCAACATATGCGCTTTCCCGTGATTTCGTTTCCAAAGCCTTCTAGGGCAGGGGGCGCAAAGGGGCAAGAGGGAGCGTAGGGCCGGATAGGATTGATTGCTTGTTTCGGCGTGAGGTGGTGATGCCCCAGGGGCTGGTCGCGACAAAACCACCGTATGATGTGGCTTGCAATCAATGGGTGATTTTATGGTGTCACATTCTCGGCAATGTGCCGCGCAGATAGCGGCTATGCGCCTGTTGGGCTTGCCCGACGCGTGAACGATCCCTAGATGGCGCAGATCTGCTGATGGGAACAAAAAGGCGATTTGGCCATGAAGGTATTGGTGATGGGTTTGGGGGCTGCCATGATGGTGGCTTTGTCGGGTTGCGTTGGGAATGAAACATTTTCGTCCCGGTCCGTGCCCCAATCGGATATCGCATTAGACATGCGGTGGGATCATCTGGATGCTGGGCCCAAGTGGACCGCTGCCACCATGGCGGCGCTGGAAACCCACGGCGCACCCTTGGCGGAGGTGGTGCCTCGCGACATTGAAACATGGTGCCCGGCCTATCCTGATCAAGATGCAAAAGGGCGAAACGCCTTTTGGACGGGCATGCTCTCGACATTGTCCAAACATGAAAGCACATGGCGTCCCACTGCGGTTGGCGGTGGCGGCAAATGGTATGGGCTGGTTCAAATCCTGCCCGGTACAGCACGCGGCTATGGCTGCGATGCGCGCTCTGGCGCTGCGCTGAAAGACGGAGGGATGAACTTGAGCTGCGCTGTGCGGATCATGGCGGTGACGGTTCCTCGCGATGGTGTGGTGTCCAAGGGCATGCGCGGCATGGCTGCCGATTGGGGGCCGTTCCATTCCCGCAAAAAACGCGAAGATATGCGCAATTGGATTAGCCAGCAGAGTTATTGCCAGTCAAGCTGACCTGTTTGAGCCGATGATCCGTAGGGCGCGTTGAAGGCTTAGCGCGCCTTACGTATGCATTTCATATTCAGGGCGGTCAGTTCAAAATGCGCCCAACCATTTCTTGGGTATCTCGTGACAAGTTCTCGGTTGCCATGATCCGCTTTAAGGCGGCCTGCATCAGGGCCTGACGGTCCGCATCCCAGCGTTTCCACGTCTCAAACCCAGAACTCATCCGCGCGGTGATTTGCGCGTTCACAGGGTCAAGTTTGATGAGCCAATCCGCAAAGAGCGTATAACCTTTTCCGGTCTCCTCATGAAAGCCGGCCTGGTTCATCATCAAAGCCCCAAATACGGCGCGGAACCGGTTGGGATTTTTCCAGTTGAAATCGCTGTCCTTGGTCAAACCTTCGGCAACATCAGCTGCCTTTTCAGGCGCTGCATGGGCCACCTGCATTGCGAACCATTTGTCCATAACCAAGGCGTCGTGTTTAAAGCGCGTCCGGAATTCAGCCAATTCCTCATCACCTTTGCCAGCCTCAAGCAAACAGCCCAAAGCGCCCATGCGCAGGGTCATATTATCGGCGCGGGCATATAGCGCTGTGGCGGCTGCCCCGCCATCCAATCGGTTGGCGAGCTTTAAGAGTTCAAGGCCAAGCGCGCGCTTCCCAGCCTGTTCAGCATCTGGCTTATACACGTCAGTCACATCCATTTCCGCAGATAGGCGCGGCAGAAGGTCTTGCAGATGTTCAGCCATTTGTTGTCGCAGTGTCTGGTGCGCTTGATAGATTGCCAACGGGTCTGGGGTTACACCGCCATCGGCCAGCGTTTGTGCCAAATCGTCTTGGCCAGGAAGGCGGATCGCCAGCGCCCGGAAGGCGGGGTCAAGGCGGTCATCGCGCAACATGGCGGTGATCGCCCCCAGATAGTCCTGCGTCGGGGCGCTGCGCCCGGTAATCATAGAAATCAGTACGTCTTTGGCCAGCGCACGACCTGCTTCCCATTTGTTAAATGCGTCGGTGTCATGGGTTAAGAGAAAGGCACGCTCTTTGGCGGTACTGTCGCGTTCCAGGATCACCGGGGCAGAGAAGTGGCGCAAGATCGACGGGGTGGGTTTGCTGGTGAGCCCCTCGAAGGTAAAGCTTTGTTTGGCTTCGGTCATCTCAAGGATTTGTGTCGCCAAAATCTCATCGCCATTGGCCCCCAGCAAGCCAACTGCGATCGGTATATGTTGCGGAAGTTTCTCTTCCTGCTCTGGTGTCGGGGGTGTTTTCTGTTCAAAATCAAGAGTGTATATACCATCTTTAAAGCTATCTGTAACCTTCAGGCGCGGCGTACCTGCTTGTTTGTACCAACGACGGAATTGGGTCAAATCACGTCCGGTGCTGTCTTCAAAAACCCGCACCCAATCTTCAATTGTCGCCGCTTCGCCATCATGGCGATCGAAATAGACATCCAGCGCTTTATAGTATTCGTCATGCCCAACAAGGGTTTTCATCATGCCGATCAGCTCGGCCCCTTTTTCATAGATCGTCGCGGTGTAGAAGTTGTTAATCTCCACAAAACTGTCTGGCTGAACCTGATGTGCAAGCGGGCCGTTGTCTTCGCGGAATTGCCGACCGCGCAGGGAGATCACATCCTCAATCCGCCGCACAGAAGCCGAGCGTAAATCGGCGGAGAACTGTTGGTCACGGTAAACTGTCAGCCCTTCTTTCAGTGACAATTGGAACCAATCCCGGCATGTGATGCGGTTGCCGGTCCAATTGTGGAAATACTCATGGGCAATGATGGCTTCGATGCGCTCAAAGTTGGCGTCGGTTGATGTGTCCGGGCTGGCCAGCACCGCAGAGGTGTTAAAGATGTTTAACCCTTTGTTTTCCATCGCCCCCATGTTGAAATCGGACACAGCGACGATCTGGAAAATATCAAGATCATACTCACGGCCATAGGTCTGTTCATCCCATGTCATCGACGCCTTCAGCGCCTCCATCCCAAAGGTAGTTTTGCCTTCGTCGCCGGGGCGCACCCACAGCTTTAGATCAACGTTTTTGCCGGACAGTGTGGTGAATTGGTCGTCGCGGGCCACCAGTTCACCTGCAACCAGCGCAAACAGATAGGCGGGTTTGGGCCAAGGGTCATCCCACTCTGCCCAGCCATCGCCCGAGGCCGTTGGGTTGCCATTTGAAAGCAGAACCGGGTCAGATCCTTCGATGCGCACCTTAAAGGGGGCCATTACGTCGGGGCGATCTGGATAAAAGCTGATGCGGCGGAAACCTTCGGCCTCGCATTGGGTGCAATACATGCCGCCGGACATATAAAGGCCCGAAAGGGATGTATTTTCCGCCGGGTTGACCTCTACCTCAGCGACCCAGGTGAACGCCTGATCTGGTACATTGCAGGTCAGGCCCTGCTCAGTAATTTTAGGGGTGACAGGCACCCCTTCAATACTTGCAGAGATTAGCGTAAGATGTTCACCATGAAGGAAAAATTCTTTCGAATCTGCCTTTGGGTTTGGCGTAAAGCGAATGGTGGAAATGACGCGCGTGGCCGTTGGGTCGAGATGAAAAACCAACTCAACCTCTTCAATCAGCCAATTGGGCGGTGTGTAGTCCGCGAGAAAGATTTTTTCAGAGGTTTGCGCGGTCATGACATATCCTTTTCATCGCCGTGAAACGCGCAGGTTAGTCCCCCATGAGATTGGGGGCAAGTCGGGTTTTCGGCACACCGGTTTCGTTCGTCAGTTAAGCGTAGTTTAACTGATCGCCAATGCTTCTCGGCCACCACTCTGTTGCCTATGGGAAATCTGTTGCCTACACATAGAAGGACCAAGAAGGAGAGTAAGATGACCGAGACCCAACAATGCGCCAATCAAATGCGATCAGGATTATTCGTGGCCCCGGAGCTTGCGGATTTTATTGAACAAGAGGCGTTACCGGGAACCGGACTGAATGCTGAGATGTTTTGGAATGGCTTTGCTACGACTTTACAGGACCTGGCCCCGAAGAACCGGGCGCTGTTGGCAAAACGGGCGAATATTCAAAGTAAATTGGATGCCTGGTATATCGAGCACCGCGGGAAAAGACACGATAGCGCGGCCTATCAGACTTTTCTGGCAGAGATTGGTTATCTCGTGCCAGAAGGCCCGGATTTCAAAATTCAGACGTCAAATGTCGATCCCGAGATTGCCAACATCCCTGGCCCACAGTTGGTGGTTCCGATCATGAATGCGCGCTATGCGCTCAATGCGGCAAATGCGCGTTGGGGAAGCTTGTACGACGCGCTTTATGGGACTGATGCGATGGGGGATTTGCCCGAAGGAAAGGGCTATGATGCGGCGCGCGGAGCACGGGTGATCGCCTGGGCAAAGGATTTTCTCGACAGCGCAGCTCCCCTGGCTGAGGGATGTTGGGCAGAAGTAGCAGAGATCACGGTAAAAGACGGCGAGCTGCGTCCCCAACTTCTAGATGACACATTATTTGCTGGATCAGTCAGAAATGATGATGGAGCTGTGTCGTCGATCTATCTGAAACATAACGGCCTTTTGATTCAACTGGTACTTGATAAGACCACGCCTGTCGGTGCACAGGATGCGGCCGGGATTTCGGATATTCAGCTCGAAAGCGCGATGTCGGTGATTATGGATTGCGAAGATAGTGTTGCTGCGGTGGATGCTGAAGATAAGGTTTTAGCATATCGAAATTGGCTGGGTTTAATGAAGGGCGATTTGTCTGAAAGCGTCCGCAAAGGCGATCATGTGATGACCCGCGTTTTGAATGCGGATCGTCAGTTCACAGCGCCAGATGGGGCGGATGTGACCCACAAAGGCCGCGCGCTGATGCTGGTGCGCAATGTCGGACACTTGATGACCAACCCTGCGATCCATTTGGACGATGGATCTGAGGTGCCCGAGGGGTTGATGGATGCCATGATCACCACATTGATCGCCTTGCACGACTTGCAACGCGACGGCGGCAATTCAATCACTGGTTCGGTCTATGTTGTGAAACCCAAGATGCACGGCCCAGAAGAGGTCGCGTTCTCAGATGAGATCTTCACTCGTGTTGAAGCTGCTTTGGGATTGCCGCAATACACTGTAAAGCTTGGCATTATGGATGAAGAGCGGCGGACCTCAGTGAACCTGAAGGAATGCATTCGTGCCGCCAAACACCGTGTGGCCTTCATTAATACTGGCTTTCTTGATCGCACCGGGGATGAAATCCATTCGTCGATGGAAGCGGGCCCAATGATCCGCAAAGGCGAGATGAAAGGGGCGAAGTGGATCGCCTCTTACGAAGATCGTAACGTGGATATTGGTCTGGCATGTGGCCTCAAGGGGAGGGCACAAATTGGCAAAGGCATGTGGGCAATACCGGATCAGATGGCGCAAATGTTGGCTGACAAAATCTGCCACCCCAAGGCGGGTGCGACCTGTGCATGGGTGCCATCCCCGACGGCGGCGACGCTCCATGCCACACATTATCACGCGGTGGATGTAATGGCGCGACAGGACGAACTGTTAGCAGCAGGGCCGCGCGGCACCCTGACGGATCTCTTGACCATTCCCGTCGCGGACGGCGTGAACTGGCCCGAAGATGAAATCCGCGAAGAGGTTGAAAACAACGCGCAAGGCATTCTGGGCTATGTGGTGCGTTGGGTCGGGCAGGGGATTGGCTGTTCCAAAGTGCCTGATATTCATGACGTGGGTCTGATGGAAGATCGCGCAACCTGCCGGATTTCAGCCCAAGCTTTGGCCAATTGGCTACATCACGGTGTGGTCAGCGAGGAAGAGGTGATCGCGGCAATGCGGAAGATGGCCACGAAGGTAGATGCGCAAAACGAAGGTGATGCCCTGTATCGCCCCATGGCCCCCGCGTTTGACGGTCAGGAGTTTGCGGCGGCCTGCGACCTTGTGTTCAAGGGGCGGGTGCAGCCATCGGGCTACACTGAACCTGTGCTGCACGCACGACGTTTGGCGTTGAAAGCTGAATTGGCGGGATAACTTTCGCGGAATTTCCCATGGAGGGATCAACATGGAGGGATCAAAATGACACTTACCTTACACGTGGCCCGGAAAATTATATCTGTCGCGATGAAAACCGGCATAGATCAGGCCATGAAACCCTTGTCGGTGGTTGTGGTCGATGCAGGAGGTCATGTGATTGCATTTGAGCGCGGTGATGGGGCACCCCCCGGTCGATTCGACATTGCACTTGGCAAGGCTTACGGGTCTGTCATGCTCGGGATCGGCGGCACAGCGCAGCGAGATCGGGCAGAGGCGCAATCCTATTTCGTGCTGGCCGCCAACGGGGCCTATAATGGCAAGCTGATCCCGGTTCCCGGTGGCATTTTGGTGCGCGATGACGCCGGACGGGTGATCGGTGCGGTTGGCGTGACGGGGGACACATCTGAAAATGACCTTGCCGCTGGTGCCGCCGGTATCGCGTCGGTGGGTTTGACCGCAGACGGATAATAATAGTCGATAATAAAAGGCGGCCAAATTGTCTGTCCGCCTATATTTGTGATTATCTTCAATGATTTAGCTTCCTGGGATCAGCACCGTATCAATCACATGGATCACGCCGTTAGATGCGGCCACATCAACGGCGGTGACTGTTGCGCCATTGATCATGACTTTACCATTCATCACAGTCACGGCCACGTCAGCACCGTTTACGGTGGTTGCGCTGCTGAGTTTCACGACATCGCCTGACATCACTTTTCCGGGCACCACGTGATAGGTCAGAATGGCGGTCAACTGGTCCTTGTTTTCTGGCTTCAGCAAGGTTTCGACTGTGCCTGCGGGTAGCGCAGCAAAAGCAGCGTCAGTTGGGGCAAAGACAGTAAATGGCCCATCGCCCTTCAATGTGTCGACCAGATCAGCCGCTTCAAGGGCGGCTGCAAGTGTTGAGAAGCTTCCAGCAGAGACGGCGGTGTCAACGATATCGGCACCACCTGCATATGAGGTGCAGGCTGCGATTGGGGCAAGGCCAAGGGTTAAAGCAACGGTTACGTCTTTCAGGGTTGGGATACGAAGTGGCATTAGATCGTCCTTTCGGGGTTTCATCGTGTGAACAATAATTAACTGTAGTGAAAATCGCCACTTGCACAACGCACATTTTCGTGAGAGGAATATTTATTGCACCACACGAAAAATCTGAACTGTTAAATGTCGTGAGATGCAAAACAATGAGCAGGCAAAGGAAGCAAGGATGTTGTCAGAAACACTTTCAGACCAGATCGACGCCTATAGAATCGGACCTAAGGTGCTTCAGTTGCGGCGCGATAAACGGCTGGGGTTGGCTCAGTTGGGGGATCATACGGGGCTGTCTGCGGGGATGTTGTCCAAGATTGAACGCGGGCTTGTGGTGCCAACCCTGCCAACTTTGGTGCGTATTGCATTGGTGTTTGGGGTGGGGCTTGATCACTTCTTCGGCCCGGAAGAGGCACATCCGATCGCGGTGCATGTCACGGCTCAGGATCGGATCTCACTGCCCATCGATGGCGAAAAGGGGGTGAGCTACCTGTTTGAAAGTCTCGACTTTCCGGTCCCTGATCGTGTTATCGAAGCCTATTTAGCGACGTTTCCCACACATTCGACACCTGCTATTGCACATGCTCATCCGGGCGTTGAACTGATATATGTGCTGGCTGGAGAGGTTGCCCTGACCCTCCATGGAAAGCGTAATATTCTGGCCGCGGGGGATGCCTTTTATTTTGATGCGGATTTTGACCATAGCTATGAGAACGCCGGTGGCCCTGACCATGCCGCCCGTGCACTTGTGGTGGTGTGCGACCAATCGCGTCGCATATAATCGGCGACTGACACACGTCGGGTCACGCGCAGCTGAACGGGGTTTATCTGCTGGGCTGCAATCTGCTATCACCCTTTCATAGCGCGACAAATCCGGAGCATTCATGACCCGCCCCGTCATTGGCATTATCGGCAATTCCTATTTGCTGAACGATCAATATCCGACCCATGCGGGCGGAACCATGAACTCTGAAGCCATCAGTCTTGTGGCCGGGTGCTTGCCACTGATTGTGCCCAGTCATCCCGATTATGTGCGGGTTGACGAGCTGCTAGAGATTTGCGACGGGTTCTTGTTTACCGGTGGGCGCCCCAATGTGCACCCGGCGGAATATGGCGAGGAAGAAACCGAAGCTCACGGTGAGTTTGACCGTTGCCGCGATGCAATCACTTTGCCATTGATCCGTGCCTGCGTTGAGCGTGGCCAGCCGTTTTTTGGAATTTGTCGAGGGTTTCAAGAGGTGAATGTCGCGATGGGCGGCACGCTCTATCCTGAAATTCGCGAATTACCGGGCCGGATGAACCATCGGATGCCGCCCGATGGCACATTGGATGAGAAATTTGAAATTCGCCATGATGTGATCTTTGACAAAGGCGGTGCGTTCCACAACCTGCTGGGAAAAACCTGCGTTCGGACCAACACCTTGCATGGGCAGGGAATAAAAACAGCAGGGGCCCGCGTGGTGATCGAAGGACACGCCGATGACGGAACGCCTGAGGCGATCCTGATCAAAGACGCGCCCGGGTTCACGTTGTCGGTGCAATGGCACCCGGAATATAAAGCCGCCGAAGATCCGGTGTCGCGCGTATTGTTTCAGGCCTTTGGTGACGCAGCCCGAGCGTGGCAAGCTGACAAAGGGTAAATCCGTTTGCGTCGCCGTGCGGGAAAACCGGCAACGCCATGATCCAACCCAACGCAAAACTCGCGCAAGCTGCTAGGCCGCCAATTGAAGCGCGCGCGTTTCATACCCACGCAGGACCATACGCGCGGTTTGACCATAGCTCTCGGGGGCCGAGCGCAGTTCTGGAAATAATGTGAACAACTCGTGGCGGGCGGCATCATTGAGCGCAGCAAGGCCCTGATGGCCCGGATGAAAGCTCTCGGACGGTGCGTTTTCGGCGTAAACCACCTCGTGTTGATCAAACATCATGTGGAAGTATGTTACCTCAGCGCGCTCTTCGCGGATAATGGTGTTCCCATTGATCAGGTGTTTTGCAGGGATCATCACCTCTGATTGGTCAAACAAAAGCACCGCATCCACGCTGTGATGAACCATGCGATGTTGTGGGCTGACCAAAAGCGCGCGGTCATTGCCAAAGGCGCCTTTTGCAAAACGGATCGGGGCCAGATCACCGTGGCCTACCACAGATTTCGACCCAATCCAGCGGATCGGTTGCAGGCCGTTGTCGCGCGTTACCACCATGTCACCCACCCGCAGGTCCTGGATAGCCCGTGGACCGTGGCTTGTTTGAATTCGGGTGCCTCGGGTGAAACAGATGATCAGGTTCTCAATATTTGAGAAGTTGACAACGGTCCCATCGCTCAGCGTGGCGGACCCGTTTTCCGCATTGCCAGCGTCGAAAGAGACATCTACCCAACGATTGATCAGGCCGGTCATATCCAGCACGTCAATATCGCTGTCGTCGTCGTCTTCGCCACCATCAATGTTAATTGTGGGGCCGGAACCATCGAGTGCGTCGGTCAGATCCAGTTTAAACAGGTCAGAGGCTTTCCCGCCCTCAGCCACATCGCCTGCACCCAGTGAAAACTCGTCCGATCCCGCACCGCCCACAAGGCTATCTTGCCCTGCGCCACCGACCAATGTGTCGTCGCCGTCTTCGCCGTAAATGGTGTCATCACCCGCGCCGCCAACCAGGCTGTCATCGCCGCCAACCGGGATTGGAGTGAAATAAATGTCGGTGATATCAACGGCGTGCGTACCGCCCTGACCGTTGGAATATTCCACAATGATCTTCGATACGGGGCCAGCAATTTCCACCAATAGAGACGCTTGTTCGCTGTCCGAGTTGTAATTGTCGTTGCCAGAAGCTGTGTCAACCGAAAGGCTCATGTCACTGCCTGCGGTCAGTGTGACCGTGACGGGGTTGCCGTCAGCATCAAATGCCGTGACTGTTAATTGATCGGTGTGATTGCCCGCAAAGGCATCCAAGTCATTGACACGGAATGATACATTCGTGACCTCCCCCGTCACGGATGCGCCAGACGCCGCCGCAAAATCTATGGTCAGCTCCGCGGTTTCCGCATCACCGTTGCCATAGACGCGCCCTGATGAATTGCTGTCAAAGGGGCCACCGCCAGTGTACTGCGTGTTGCCTGTTTCGACGGTGAATGTGGTGGCGTTGTTTCCGGGATCTGTGAAGCCAATGGTGACATCGATGTCACCTGTGGTTTGCGTGAAGCCTCCGGTTAGGTTGGTGCCTTGGCCGCCTTGGGCAGTCCAGTCCAGATGTTCTTCTGCCGCAGCTTGGGTGCTGGGCTCGCCAAAATCACCATAGATTAAATCGTCGCCCGCACCACCGCTGATGGTGTCATCACCACCATTGCCTTCGATCACATCGCCTTGGCCAGAGGGGCCGGTCCCATGGCCATCATCCACTGCGTCCCCTTCAGGGTCGTCGGAATAACCGCTGTCGATCGTGTCATTGCTTGAGGTGCCGTCAACAATTCCGTCGCCCAGAAATTGATCTGAATAGGTGAATACGGGATCCCCTGCGGACACATCTGGGTCGGTGTCATAGGTGACAACTTCGTAAGAACGCCCTGAAATTAAGGGAACTTCGGACAGTGTGTAATAGCCCGAAGCACCACCGCTTAAGACATGTAACGTCGAAACCTGAAACTCTTCACCCGTTGTGGTGTCGCGAAGGGTCCAAACCTCTTCAGCTTCGACCGCCGCACCTGTTGAACTGCTCCCACCGATTGTCACATCGGCTGTCGCCGTTTCGCCTCCGCTTTCGTCACCGTCTAAGGTCAGCCCTTGGATGCCGGCTTCGTTGTCGGTGATGATGGCGGTGCCGGCTGCTGAGGTTGGGCCGGCCCATGAATACGTGCCGCCCACTGTCGTCGGAAGGACAGACAGGGGGTCAAGATTGTAAAACTCCACTGTATAAATAGCCATGGGCGCTGGTTCACACTGCTCAGGCCAATTTCTTGGCCGGTTAAAAACAATGACGCGCTCTTTGACGATGAGAGCGCGTCGGGATTGTCTTTAATTCGTGGAGAATTCGGCCCAAATTTAGGCAAAATTGGATCTTTTCATGGAAAAACCACCCAAATGGGGCACATTTGGGTGGTTTCGTAAACAATACGCGGAATGGTTGCGCGCGGTTGGATCAGGATTGGAAACGAAATTGATTGGCCAATGGCAATTGGCGCGCACGGGTTCCGGTCAAGTCAAACAAGGCGTTGGCCAGCGCAGGCGCCGCAGGAGGAGTGCCGGGTTCACCAACGCCGCCCATCCGCTCCATGTTTTGCAACAATTCTACGTGGAAGCGCGGTGTGCTTGCCATGCGCAGAGCGTCGTAGTCGGGGAAGTTTTCCTGCTCCGCCATGCCATCGGCAAAGGTGATTTCACCGTGGATCGCAGCTGAAAGTCCAAAAATGGCACCTCCGGTCAACTGAGCCTCGACATTCAGCGGGTCAAGTATCAGTCCAAGGTCAGCGGCGATCCACATGTCTGAGATACGGATCAACCCATCGGCATCTTGCTGCACTTCAACCACTTCGGCCACAGCCGTACCAAAGGAAAAACAGAACCCTACACCGCGGCCAACACCGTCCGGTGTTTTCCCGGTCCAGCCCGACATGTCGCGCACTGCTTCGAGAACTGTCGCCGAAGGTGCATGTTCGCCGCGCATATGGCGCAGCCGAAACTCCAGTGGGTCCACGCTGGCCTCATGTGCCAATTCATCCAGAAAGCTGTCGTAGAAAAAGGCGTTCTGACTGTTGCCAACAGAGCGCCAAAACCCAACCGGAATGGTAACATCCGCGGAATAGCCGCGGAGCCTATGGTTGGCGATGGCATAGGGCTGGTCATGAGCGCCTTCTGTCAGCGTGGGGTCCGCTGGGGCCAAATCAAACCCGGTAAACAGTTTCATGGCTTGTGCCATGACGGAGGGTGCAGCCATCTGCCCATCCAAGGTGGTGATCTTGCCGTTTTCTACGTGCCCACGCATCCGGGCAATGGCTCCGGGACGATAGAAATCATGACGCATGTCTTCTTCGCGTGACCATGTGGTTTGTACTGGGATGCCAGGCATTTGCATGGCCACCCGCGTGGCGATCTCGGCAAAATCGACCATGGCGCGTCGGCCGTAGCCTCCACCCAAAAATGGTGTGTGTACAGTGCAATTATCGCTATCGACCCCGGCGAGTTTGGCGCAACGGTCGCGGACCATGACGGGGGCTTGATTGGGTGACCAGGTTTCCAAGGTGCCGTCTTTGAACAAAACGGTGGAGTTCATCGGCTCCATTGTTGCGTGGGCCAAATAGGGCACGCGGTATTCAACCTCAACGCTGGTGGGGGCCGTCGCCATTTCGCCATCTTCACGCAGGGTGACATTGGGATCGGTGTCAAACGCATCTGCGATCTTTGCAAAAATGGCTTCGTTTTCATGTGGGTAGGGCGCATCCCCCCAAGTGATGTTGATTGCATTGACCGCCTCGATCGCAAGCCAGGTGTTGCTGGCCACGACGGCCACACCGTCACCAAGGTTAAGAATTTTTTCCACACCGTCCATGTTCTCGGCGGTGCTTGCATCAAAGGATATCATTTGCCCGCCCAGGCGTGGTGTCATCCGAACCGAGGCAAAACGCATGCCGGGCAGGCGCACATCAATACCAAACTCGGCGGTTCCTGTGGCTTTTGGGGTTTGATCCTTACGTGGTTGGCTCTTGCCAATATAGCGCCACTCCGCCGGTGATTTCAGGCGGGGCGTTTGAGCGGGTTCCAATTTTGCCGCAGCGGGGGCGAGATCCGCATAGGGAATACGTGTCCCATCGGGAGCAATCACGTGGCCGCTTTCAGTTTTTAAACGATCCAGCCCGGTGCCAAGGTGATCTGCCGCCGCTTGCAATAAGGTCGCACGCGCGGAGGCACCCGCCATGCGCATCCTGCTGTAGGCGTCGATGGCAGAAGTCGACCCCCCGGTGATTTGTAATGAAATTACTTTTGGAAAAGCCTGCGCCATAATTGCGCCAAAGCCTGATGCTTGGTGCTGGCTTTCCGAGTAATGCCGCTCCGCCACAGCGGCCGAGTTGAAATAGGCTTGCGCGGGCGGGCCGTGGATTACTTTGACGGCATCAAGGTCCACATCAAGTTCTTCTGCGATCAGCGCAGCCAGTGTTGTCATCACGCCTTGCCCCATTTCGGCCCGGGGTGCGACGAGGGTAATGCCGTCACTATTTATGACCACCCAAGGGTTAAGCGCGCCGGGGGACTCGGCCAGTGGGTTGTCTGGCGTTTGGGACATGAGATAGGCACCAAAGGCAACGCCGCCGGTGACCGCAATCGAGCTGACAAGAAAGGTGCGGCGCGTAAAAGTTTTTAATTTTCCCATAGTTACGCCCCTGCCTTGATTAGGTTTGCAGCGTCATGAATGGCGGCGCGAATACGGGGATAGGTGCCGCACCGACAAAGATTACCTGACATGGCATCGTCGATTTCGGCATCACTTGGCGCGGGGTTTTCGGACAGAAGGCTGGTGGCCTGCATGATTTGACCGGACTGGCAATATCCGCATTGTGCCACTTGGTTGGCGACCCAGGCCTGCTGGATCGCGGCCAATGCGTTGGGGGTGCCGATGCCTTCGATGGTGGTGACAGGACCATCCACATCCTCCAGAGCGACCTGACAAGAACGCGCGGCTTCGCCATTAATCTGAACGGTACAAGCACCGCAGGATGCAACCCCGCAACCATATTTTGTACCAGTCATACCAAGTGCATCGCGCAACACCCATAACAAAGGGACATTTCCTGGCAGATCCACCTGATGTGACGTGCCATTGATGGTGAGGGTCGTGGCCATGGGGTACTCCTGTGGTTGGCATCGTGATGCAATGCCTGACAAATTGGGCAAATAGTGTCAGCAAGTCAATTGACAATTTTTGCCTAAACTGTCAAAAGATCAAAATGCCAACACATACTGACCAAACACCCCCAACTGATGATAAACAGATGGTCATTTTCTTGGCCGCATTAGAAGTGTTTCGTCTATACGGGTTTCGGCGCAGTTCCATGGAAGACATCGCCAAAGCCGCAGGCATGTCACGTGCTGCGCTGTATCTTCACTTCAAAAACAAACAAGATCTGTTTCGTCGTCTGGCTTCTGTATTTTTCTTGCAGGCCGTGCACGATTTGCGCGTAGAGCTGGACAAAGACCCGGCGCGCGCCATCACCGATACGTTGGTGGCAGCCTTGCTTGCCAAAGGCGGGGTGGGGATGGAAGCCCTGTTCAACTCGCCGCATGGGCATGAGCTGATGGAAGACAAAAACTCGGTTGCTGAAGAGGAAATCGCAGAGGGCATGGGCGCGTTGGCGCATGTTCTGGCGGAGTGGTTTGAGGCGCAAGTCGGGGCAGGCCGGATCGAATTAGACGGCACCGCGCAAGAGATGGCTGAAACATTGCTTGCCGCGTTGGATGGGGTCAAAAGCAACGCCAATACCTATCAGGATTACGTCACCGGGATCACCCGCGTTGGGCGGGTGTTTGGCAAGGCGTTGGCGATTTGATCATCGCGTGGCCATGAACGCGGCCAATCGCTTTAGGCCTTCGCGAATATCTTCGGTTGAGCGTGCGTAAGAAAACCGCACTGTTTGTGCCCCGCGACGTGGGTCAAAATCCAATCCAGGTGTCACAGCTACATTTGCTTTTTCCAGAATTTCCTTGGCAAAGGCAACGCTGTCTTCTGTATAGTCGCTGACATCGCAATAGATGTAAAAGGCGCCATCTGCAGGGGCGAAGTTTCCAAAACCAATAGTTGGCAAGGATTCGGTCATGAGTTTTCTATTTTCTGCGTAAGTTCTTAGGTTTGCGTCAAGTTCTTCACGTGCGTCAAGCGCGGCAATCGCGGCCACTTGGCTGGCGTGAGGGGCGCATATGAACATGTTTTGCGCGATGCGCTCTACGTGCCGAATATGATCTTCGGGCACGATCATCCAGCCCACCCGCCAGCCGGTCATTGAGAAGTATTTTGAGAAACTGTTGATGACATAAATGTCGTCAGAGACTTCTAACGCGGAGATTGCCCGGCCCTCATATTGAAGTCCGTGATAAATCTCATCGGCGATGAAACTTGTGCCTTGGGCATGGCAATGGGTAATGAGTGCCTCAAGCGCGGTGTGATCGAGCATTGTGCCTGATGGGTTGGCTGGCGAGGCGGTGATCATGCNNGCCCGCAAGCCCCGGCGGAATGTCGCTCGGCACAGGCTGATACCGGTTGTCGGGGCTGGTCTGAAGGCCAACAGCTTCAATGCTCATGGCCTTTAGGATCTGGCGATAGCTGGGATATCCAGGCTCGCCCAGACCAACCTTACCCCCGGCATCAAACAGGGCGGAAAAGGCTAAGATAAATGCACCGGAACTGCCGGGCGTGATGACCACGCGTGCGGGGTTCAGGTCGACATTATACCAGTCTTTATAAAGGTTTGCGATTCCTTCGCGCAGCTTAGGCAGCCCCAAAGAGACCGTATATCCAAGCGCGTCTTCTTCCATCTCACGCGCCAAGGCCAAACGTGCTGCTTTGGGGGCAGCTGTGGCTGGCTGGCCCACTTCCATATGGATAATATGGCGACCCTCTGCTTCGGCGGCACGGGCCGCTTCCATCACATCCATAACAATAAAGGGGGCCACTTGGCCGCGGGTTGACTTGCGCATAATGTCCTCGTGTTTAGTGCCAAAGACGTGCCGTGCATGCGCAGCAAAGTCAACCGGGCGTACAGGGGATGAACGGGGGTGGATTGGGCAATTCTTTTTGTTCGGACAATCTGCCACGCCAGATCGCGAGGGTTTGATCGTGTGTTGGGGGGCTATGGGCTTGGCGTATCCTTTCCAATCGCTTATGTCGGTGGAAAGCTCGGTTTCCACAGAGAGAGATTTCATGAAACGTCTGACACTTGCCCTGACCACCGCCACTTTGCTTGCGATAGCGATGCCCGTTGGGGCGTTTGATTTGTCCAACCTGTCTGAGGATGAACGCAACGCGTTTCGCGATGAAGTAAGGGCCTATCTTATGGATAACCCCGAAGTGATCATGGAAGCGGTCAGTGTTTTGGAAGCGCGTCAGGACGCACAGAAATCTGTTGATGATCTGCAGCTGGTCCAGACCAATGCTGAGGATCTCTTTAGTGATGGGTTTTCGCATGTTGCAGGCAATCCCGATGGGGATGTGACTATTGTTGAGTTTGTTGACTATCGCTGTGGGTATTGCCGAAAATCCTATGAAGAGGTGCAGGCCCTATTGGAAAAAGACAGCGGTATCCGGTTGATATTGAAGGAATATCCGATTCTGGGCGAAGATAGCTTGGCCTCTGCTCGGTTTGCGGTATCCGCTCAGCAATTGTTCGGTGAAGACGCCTATGACAAACTTCATCATGCGCTGATCACCCTGCGCGGCGCGGCCAGTGTCGACAATCTGGTTGCTACGGCTGACGGTCTTGGTCTCGATGGCCAAGCGATCGCTGATGGTATGAGCTCGGACAAGGTTGATGCAATTTTGGGCGCCAATCACGCGCTGGCGCGGCGGTTGCAGATCTCCGGCACTCCGGCTTTTGTGATGGGCGAGGTTTTGGCGCGCGGATATATGCCGCTTGCACAGATGGAGCAATTTGTCGAAGAAATTCGCAACACAAACTGATCCAGTTGATCCAAGGCTGGCCAGCTGCGGGCGGTCTGATATGATCGCCCGAAAAAGGAGCAGTGCCTTGCGTTTTTTCCACCTGATCATATGGGTGTATTTGACCATATTGCCCGGTGCCATTTTGGCCCAAAGCAACTCTGACAACTTGTCTGCATTGGCGCGCTTGACGGGACAGGGCGTTACGTTAAATGCGCATTGGCGCAGTCTTGATCTGAGTGTTGAGATGACCCGGCCGGTACCATGGCGGATATTTACCTTAGACCACCCACGGCGCCTAGTGATTGATTTTTCGGAACTGGATTGGTCAGGTCTTGATCGCGAGGCGGTGCTTTATGAAAGCGACCAGATCTCGGATTTGCGGACGGGCTTGTACCGGCCGGGTTGGACCAGATTGGTCTTGGACTTAGCCAAACCTCTCGCCGTAACAAAAGCCGGTATGGAAACGCAGGACGGGCGGGCGGTTTTGAATGTGGTGCTAGCCGCAACCTCGACCTTAGAGTTTTCCGAGAAAGCCGGGGCACCCGCCGCTGAGAATTTTGGCAAGCCGGTGCAAATGTCCGCGCCGGGAAAAATGCGCCAACGCGGCGAGGGACCTTTGGTGGTTGTGCTGGACCCGGGGCACGGTGGCATCGATCCCGGGGCAGAACGTGACGGTGTTGTCGAGGCGGATCTGGTGCTCGCCTTCGCGCGCGAGCTGCGCGAGGTGTTGCTGCGTTCGGGCGGATTTGACGTGGTTTTGACCCGCGATGACAACGGGTTTGTGTCATTAGAAGAGCGTGTGACGATTGCACGACGCGCCGGCGCCGATGTCTTTATTTCATTGCATGCCGATGCCTTGGCGCACGGCCGGGCGACGGGGGCAACGGTCTATACATTGTCAAAAGAGGCCTCAGATGTGGCGTCGGAGAAGCTGGCAGAACGTCACGACCGGGCGGATTTGTTGGCTGGTGTTGATTTGGCCAATCAAGATGACGAGGTGGCGTTGGTCCTGATGGATCTGGCGCGAACGGAAACGGCACCACGGGCAGAAGCACTTGCTGATGCGCTAGTTGAAGGGATCCATTCGGCGACGGGCTCTTTATACAAATCGCCAAGAATGCAGGCCGGGTTTTCGGTGTTGAAAGCACCGGATATCCCTTCCGTTTTAGTGGAACTCGGATTTATGTCTTCACCAAAGGATCTCCAACGTATGACGTCGCCGGAATGGCGGGCGCAAGCGGCTGAAGGCATGCGCGATGCGTTGCAATATTGGACCCTTCAGGATGCAGCATCGGCTGACCGGATACGAAAGTAGTGCCCCCTGCGTCCGTGAATTGTGCTTTAGAACGTTTCCAGTTCACGTTGTATCGCTTGTTTGCTGCCTTTCACTTCGCTCAAACGCAAAAATGCGACGACAGATGCTTCGATGAAAACTAGAAATGCTTTAGTAATCAAAAGGCCGCGTAATACGCGGCCTTTTGATGTTAATTATGCAAGATTACCCTGATCACAGGCCTTTGGCACGATAGCTTTTGGAAATCCGTTCAATGGACACCAGATAAGCCGCCATGCGCAAATCGGGAACATCATCGCGCGCATGCCAGACCTCGCGCATCGCCTGGTAAGCGGTGCGCATTGTATCATCGAGGCCGGATCTGACCAATTCCAGTTCATCGGCCCCGCGCAGGTATTTTTCCTTAAACTCTGGTGTCATTGACCAGGCGTCGCCAAGGTAGCGATCAAGGCGTTGCAGCTCGTCCACAACCAGCTGGTGGCGGGCTTCTTCCTGACGTCGTTGCATACGGCCAAAGCGAATATGGGACAGGTTTTTCACCCATTCGAAATAGGACACGGTCACGCCGCCTGCATTTGCATACATGTCAGGAATGATCACACAGCCTTTTTCGCGAAGAATATCATCGGCGCCAGCCGTTACTGGGCCATTCGCAGCCTCAATGATCAGCGGGGCTTTGATGCGCTCTGCGTTTGAGAGGTTGATCACCCCCTCAAGGGCAGCAGGGATCAGAATTTCACATTCTTGCTCGAGTACAGAGGCCCCGTTTTCTACAAAAGTTGCGTCAGGAAAGCCTGTCACACCGCCGTTTGCCATGATCCAGTTGCGGACGGCTTCGACATCAAGGCCGTTTTCGTTTACCAAGGCGCCGTCACGTTCGATTATTCCAGTGATTTTGGCGTGATCTTCCTCTGACAGGAATTTGGCAGCGTGATAACCCACATTTCCAAGACCCTGAACAACAATGCGTTTGCCTTCCAGTTTCCCGGTAAGGCCTGCTTTGGCTATGTCTTCCTCATGGCGGAAGAACTCGCGCAAAGCATATTGTACGCCGCGGCCTGTGGCTTCGACTCGGCCGGAAATCCCGCCCGCATGCAAGGGTTTGCCGGTTACACAGGCTTTGGCGTTAATGTCAGTGGTGTTCATCCGCGCGTATTGGTCGGCAATCCAGGCCATTTCCCGTTCACCGGTCCCCATATCAGGGGCGGGGACGTTTTGTGAGGGGTGGATCAAGTCGCGTTTTGCCAATTCATAGGCAAACCGGCGGGTGATAAGCTCCAGCTCATGTTCTTCATATTGGCGTGGGTCGATACAAAGACCACCTTTGGAACCGCCAAACGGTGTTTCGACGAGCGCGCATTTATAGGTCATCAAGGCCGCGAGCGCCTCTACCTCGTCTTGGTTGACCCCCAGAGAATAACGAATGCCACCTTTGACCGGTTCCATATGTTCGGAATGCACAGAGCGATAGCCGGTAAAGGTTTGGATTTCGCCACGCAAACGCACACCGAAACGAACAGTGTAGGTGGCATTACAGACGCGGATTTTCTCTTTGAGGCCAGGCGGGAGATCAATTATTTCGACCGCTCGATTAAACATCAGGTCTACGGATTCGCGGAACGAGGGTTCGTTTGTGTGGTTCATTTAGGGACTCCTGAAGACGGACCATTTCAAGACAGTCGAATCATTAACTGCGACAGATTTACGCACATCCTAGGCCCGAATGGTTAACAAGGCATCCCGATAGTTTCGAAATTAGTCACTCCCATTTGGGCTAAATGTAAACCGCACCCTGCGCCGAATTGGGGATTTACTAAGGTTTTTCGCAAAAAAAACAGAGGCAGATCGCGCCCTAATTTCGCCACAAGGATAGGGTTAACCCTTTCATATTAGGGTTTGGGTACCCCCGGTTCTGTCCAGTGATTGGGCAAGCCACTAGGGCATTGGGCAAGGGAAAGGGGATTTCAGGATGCGGATTGCAGATTGGAAAACTCAGATGACACAGCAACAAGGTCGGGTTCGCCGGCGATTGGCCCTGTTTAGGGCAGATGACGAGGGATCTTTGGTGATTTTCTCGCTGTTCTTGATCATCGCGATGTTAATCATTGGCGGGTTGGGCGTGGACCTGATGCTTTATGAAACCCAGCGCACGCGTTTGCAGGCCACATTGGACCGCGCGATCTTGGCCGCCGCCCACCCGGCGCAAACACCGGGGGAGCTGACAGACCGAAAAGCGGTTGTGTTGTCCTATTTCAAAAGTGCTGGGTTGGAAGACTTTATTGACCCTGCAGATGTGAAGGTTGTGGCCTCTGGCACCGCAAGCGAAGTTTCTGCAGAGGCGCGCATGCATGTTGATCCATTGTTGCTTCAATTTGTGGGGATCCAAGGGTTTGAAGCGGTTGCCTCTGGCGCGGCAGCGCAATCTGCAGGCCTGAGTGAGGTGTCATTGGTTGTGGATGTGTCCGGGTCGATGAACGCAACCTCGACCAGCGGCAGTTCAAAAATGGCGGAGCTGAAAACAGCAGCGAAGCAGTTTGTGAATATCTTGCTATGCGATCCAAACAACCCCACCAGTACAACCGGATGTACAATGCCGGTAAATACCACGTCGATTTCACTGATACCGTATAATGCTCAGGTAACGGTTGGATCTGACATCCTTAAGAAATTCAACCGCCGTGATGTACACGAAGACTCGTATTGTGCGACGTTTTATCCGGATGATTTCACCACGACCGCGTTTAATGACGCTTTGGATATTCGCCAGACCGGGCGTTTTGATGATAGTACCAGAAACAGTTCCGCGCGGAGCTACAGGTTTCCATGTCAGACTGACAGCTGGCGGAGCATCATACCACTTTCCACATCCCATACGGACTTGGGAACGCGCATTGGGCAGCTACAGGGCCGGGGGAACACTTCCATTGATGTTGGATTGAAATGGGGGGTGACCATGTTGGATCCATCCATTGAGACTGTTGTCGATGGTTTGGTGGATGATCTTATTGTGAACGCAGCATTTGCGGACCGCCCCAAAGCCTATGGGGCAGCCAACAGCCAAAAGGTTGTTGTGCTGATGACCGACGGGCAAAACACATCCCAGCCGTATCTGTATGATGAGTACCGGTCTGGCCCATCGCGTGTTTGGACTGTTGATGGCGACACTTCAAAGATGTCGGTTCATTACGAAAATGACCCGACTACAGATACGGATGATCGGTGGTATTGGCCCTGGATCAATCAGTATAAAGATCATCCTTGGGGTGTTGGGGATAAGGAATGTACAAATTATTCCTATCACTACTATTACGGTTACCGCTGTACCAATTGGCGGACCGAAGATCGCGCAGCGGAACAGTTAGATTGGCAAGAAGTTTGGTTGCTTAAGCGTTGGGGCTGGTGGCTCAGCATGCCGGGTACGTCCTGGCCGGGCACTAGAATGAGCCGGAGCTATAACTACCACGGTTTTTATGACTATGACGATGGCAAAGACAAACGTCTTTTGGATTTGTGTACAGCCGCAAAAAACGAAGGCATCAAGATCTACACGATCGAGCTTGAAACTGATGGGGGTGGCAGTGGGGCAAACGTCCTTGAAAGCTGCTCATCCGGTGACGGGTATTACTTTAAAGTGAACGGTGTGGATTTGGTCGAGACGTTTTCGACCATTGGGCAAGATATCGCCAAGCTTCGTTTGACAAAATAAACGGTAAAAGTGAAAGAAAAGGAGGGATAACAATGGCTTGGATTTCGTCACTTTGGCGCCGGATCAGGGGCGATGACGGCAATGCCACAATCGAATTTGTGTTGTTGTTTCCCGCCTTCATGACGCTGTTTCTAACGTCGTTTGAACTGGGCATATTCACAATGCGTTCGGTTTTATTGGAACGAGCGCTTGATCTGAATATCCGCTCGATGCGTTTGGGGGACTTGTCGCCTGCCACTGTGGATGAACTTAAAAAACGCATGTGCAACGAGATGATCTTTTTCCCGAGCTGTACCACCGATCTGGCCGTCGATGTGCGTGTCATTCCTACCGGCACTTGGGCGATGCCGACGGGCAAGATCCCGTGCCGCAACCGTGTTGATGGGGTGGATCCTGACAATCTGTTGTTTAGCTTGGGTGATGATAAGGCCCCCACATTGCTACGCGCCTGCCTGGTGATGGATCCGTTTTTTGGGACCACGCCCTTTATCATGAAGATGCCGCGCGATGCATCGGGTGGCGTGACCATGTCGGCTTGGTCGGCATATGTTGCTGAGCCGTCATAGGAAGGGGTAAAGATGTTGAAATTTTTCCGCCAATTCAAGCGCTGTGATGAAGGGTCCGTGACGATGGAGGCGGTGATCATCCTACCGGTGATCTTGGTCGTTTTCATGGGAACATTCACCTATTTTGACGTTTTTCGCGCCAAGAGCCAATCGCTTAAGGCGAATTATGCGATCTCGGATTTGATCTCACGCGAAAACAATGTCACGCCAAGCGAGATGCAGGGATATGGCAAGGTGTTTCGATACCTGACGCAAAGCTCAAATGACAGTTGGATCCGGGTGACCGTGGTGCGATGCCGTCGATATTGTGACGATCCTGCGCGCCGCAGGTTGGCTCGATTTTGGTCAAGAGAATATCCAACAGGAAGTGTGCCTCGGTTAACCACGACTGAAATCAGGGCGTCATACGAGAATGTTATTCCTAACATGTATGATGGCGAGTATTTGGTGATGGTCGAATCCTCTGCCCGCTATGTCCCACCATTTTTCGGCGAGTGGACAGGTATTTACCCGCGGACATTGAGCGATCTTGTTGTTACAAAACCGCGTGATGGTCCAAAAATTTGCTTTAACAATGAAGACTGCAACCCCGGTGACAGTTGAAGAAGTTGGGATGAGGGCGCGACTGGGCGCCCTCATGTCTTTTTGGCAGCAGCAGTATTGTGCATTTTTGCAAAGAGCCTGCGGAGATGTGCATAGTTGGCGTATCATATATCTCCTCTTATCTTTGTTGAAACAATCATTTGAAAGAGGTGCCGCATGTCTATACGCCCCATTCTCTCGCAATCGAAATCCCAGCCCACAATGGAAGGGGCCGGGGTGCATCTGCACCGCGCCTTTGGGTTTCACGAACCGGAAGCCTATGATCCCTTTTTGCTGTTTGATGACTTTCGCAACGATGATCCGGCGAAGTCGGAGAAGGGTTTCCCTTGGCATCCCCATCGGGGTATTGAAACGATCACCTATGTGTTGGCGGGGCAGGTTAGCCATGAAGACAGCTTGGGAAATTCCGGCACCTTGGGCGCGGGCGATATCCAGTGGATGACTGCAGGGTCCGGCATCATGCACCAGGAAATGCCCCATGCTAACGCTCAAGGGCAGATGCACGGGTTCCAGCTTTGGGCAAACCTGCCGCGCGAGCTGAAAATGACCTCACCCAATTACCAAGACGTGCCGGCCGCTGAAATCCCGGTGATCCAAGAGGATGACGGAACAATTGTCCGGGTCATCGTGGGGTCGTTCTGGGATCGTTCTGGCCCGGTAGATGGGATCGCCGCCAACCCGCTGTATCTGGATATCTCCGTGCCTGCGGGGGTGATCAAAAGCTTTCCAATTGATACACGCAGGCAAGCGTTTGCTTATGTCTTTGAGGGGGCGGGGGCGTTTGCCGATGCGGCGGCCCCGCAGGGGGTGTTGCTTGAAAAAGAGGTGTTTGGGCAAGAGACCAATATTCGCGATCTTTCCGGCAACCGTACCGTGGTGCGTTTTGGCTCGGGTGATGAGGTGCGCGTTCAAGCGGGTGAGGAAGGTGTTCGGTTCTTGCTTATCGCAGGCGCACCCATTCGCGAACCGGTCGCTTGGCATGGACCTATCGTGATGAACACGAAAGACGAGCTTCGGCAGGCGATGGCAGATCTGCGCAACAACACCTTTATCAAGCCGATAATGTAAAACAGGGAACGCGGCGTGAGAAAAAAACACGCCGCGTCTTACTTTTAAACCTGAGCTTAAAGGTCTGTGCGCAGATGCCAAAGCTCCGGGAACAGCTCCACCTCAAGCATGCGGCGCAGATAAGCCACGCCGGATGTGCCACCCGATCCGCGTTTGAAACCGATAATCCGTTCAACCGTGGTCACGTGGTTAAACCGCCAGCGGCGGAAGTAATCCTCAAAATCCACGAGCTTCTCTGCCAGCTCGTAAAGCTGCCAATG
Organism: Rhodobacteraceae bacterium UBA2553; assembly: GCA_002340515.1. Classification (GTDB taxonomy): domain Bacteria; phylum Pseudomonadota; class Alphaproteobacteria; order Rhodobacterales; family Rhodobacteraceae; genus Aliiroseovarius. The sequence continues at coordinate 53,548 of DDMF01000136.1, forward strand.
TGTATCGGTGTCGCGGTAGATGGTTGCCCAAGCAGCGCGTACCTCGTCGGATGCCTCATAAGGCTTTGATGGATCGCGCCTCAGCACAGCTTGGGGTAATGGCATCGTTTCATTCAGCGCATGTAACGCCACATCATAAAGGGACGGCCGAGACAATTCCTGAGTGAGCTTGTCATAAATATCTGCGCGATGTTCATGGGGCTTCAGCATGGCCTGATTGCGGTTGCCCAGAGTGAATTCAATCAGGCGATACTGCCATGACTGAAAGCCAGAACTTTGCCCCAAAGTCTCGCGAAAACGGGTGTATTCTGCGGGTGTCATCGTGCGCAACACATCCCAAGCATTGTTCAGCTGTTCAAAGATCCGTGCCACACGGGCGAGCATTTTAAATGCGGGACCAAAGCGGCCGTCGGACAATGCGTCCCTTGCGGCGCCAAGTTCATGAAGGGCAAGACGCATCCATAATTCTGATGTCTGATGCTGAATGATAAAGAGCATCTCGTCATGGGCGTCGGATTTGGGATGCTGGGCGGTCAGGATCTTATCCAGATCCAGATAATCGCCATAAGACATGCGCCCATCGAAACTCATCTGGGCGCCATCTTTGGCAGGGTTAAAAGGTGTGTCAGAGGTGGTCATCGTTCTCTCCTGTTTGAATGGGGGAAGGGGGAGGACAGCCCCATTTGCCATTCAAACAGGTGCACATCGCCATCCGCCGCCAAGCGGCGATCCAGCCCTGTGGGCGTGATATGGTGTGACTTTGAGTCATAAAGATTTTTGGCTTTCTTGGATAATCTTAGGTCACCGCTGAACGTGTTTTATATTCTGGGCGGTCCCAAAGGCGATTTTGCATCACGTCGGCGATGATGTCGATGGCTTGGGCCACGTCGCCTTCGTCAATGTAAAGCGGCGTAAAGCCAAACCGCATGATATCAGGCGCGCGAAAATCACCGATAACACCACGTGCGATCAAGGCCTGCATCGCGGCATAGCCGTGTTCAAAGTGAAAGCTCACTTGTGATCCGCGACGCGCTGCATCGCGCGGGCTGGCAAGGGTAAGGTCAGGACAGGCGGCTTCAACCCCGGCAATGAACTGATTACAAAGCGCAATCGATGTTGCACGTAGATCGTCCATGTTGACGTCATCCCAAATAGCGAGTGCCGCTTCGAGCGCGGCCATCTGCAACACAGGCGGTGTCCCAACACGCATGCGTTCAATGCCCGCACCAGCGCTGTAGTTCAGGTCAAACGCAAATGGCGCCTCATGTCCCAACCAGCCGGATAAAGCGGGGCGAGCAGTGTTTGCGTGACGTGGGGCCACATAGATGAACGCAGGCGCACCGGGGCCGCCATTCAGGTATTTATAAGTACAACCGACCGCAAAATCGGCCCCTCCATTGGCAACGTCAACCGGTAATGCCCCAGCAGAATGCGCAAGATCCCAGATCACCAACGCCCCAGCATCCTGTGCCAGCTTGGTCAACCGCGCCATGTCGTGCCTGCGCCCTGTGCGGTAATCCACTTCGGTCAGCATCAAGACAGCAAGGTCACTGTTGATATTGGTCTCAACCTCTTCTGGGGCCGGGGTGACAAGGCGATGCCCATTGTCGAGCGATCGGATCAGCCCCTCAGCCATATAAAGGTCAGTTGGGAAGTTGCCACGGTCTGACAAGATCACCTTGCGATCCGGGCGCATGTCCAGCGCAGAGGCAAGAGCTTGGTAGACCTTGATCGAAAGGGTGTCACCAATCACAGTGTGATCAGGCTCAGCGCCAATGAGCCGCCCAATCTGATTGCCCAGCTTTGCGGGCTGTGCCATCCATCCCGCTTTGTTCCAACCGGTGATGAGCATTTCCCCCCATTCCGCACTGATGGTCTGTGCCACGCGCTTGTTGGCGGATTTGGGTAGGGGACCTAATGAGTTGCCATCAAGGTAAATCACCCCATCGGGCAGCTCAAACAGCCGCTTTGTGTCAGAAAAATTTGTCATACGTCCTCCTTATGCTGCAAACGGATCCGATATCCGGTGCAACCGGGGCGACGCTATCTGAAATTACTTCGCTGGCAATCCCTGAATTGGCGGCCAAAACAATCTGCAAATCACAAATGTTTTATGTTTTGTCGAATATTCAGGAGGGTTTCCCACAGTTTGCCCCTTGGCATTTGCGTGAAGTTTGCCGAATGTGCCTGCAATACTGTCGCAAAAATGGGGAAAACTGTCGTGCGCGGAGTGATACGCTGGTTGGACCTGCCGCCTGTTTGGCTTTTTGCGATGTTGGGGCTGAGCTTTGCGCTCGACCAATTGGTGCCAGGGATGGGATTTGAATGGTGGGGTGGCAAGGCGATGGGCAATGCTTTTGTGGTGTTAGGAGTGCTGTTGATGGGGGCGGCCGTGATCCCCTTTATGCTCCAAAAAACAAGTGTAATACCGCGCCAAAGGCCCAAGGCGTTTGTAAAGGGTGGGGTTTACCGGATAAGCCGCAATCCAATCTATCTTGGGGACGCGCTTGTACTGGCGGGCTGCGTCCTACGATGGGACGTTTTACCGGCGCTACTTTTTGTGCCGGCATTTGTTTGGATCATCACCGCCCGGTTTATTCTAGGGGAAGAAGCTGGGTTAAGGGATGTTTTTGGAGCGGAATATGAGAATTGGGCGGCACAAGTGCGCCGCTGGATATGACAGTTTTTGAAACAAAATTGTCGCAGAACGTTGCGTAGCGATAGCTTATTGCGCGTGCATTGCGTAAAACTGCCCTGAAATAAGGGATCAGATTGGCAAAGCGGGGGATGCTCCGCGCTTTGTTCTTGACGGGAGAAGAGGAAGAGACACGTGAAAATCGGTGTTCCGAAGGAATTATTTGAGGGTGAAAACCGGGTCGCAATGACGCCGGAAAGCGCCTTGATGTTACAAAAACTTGGCTATGAGTGTGTGATTGAAACCAAGGCCGGATTGGCCGCGGGTTTTGCTGATCAGCTTTATAAAGACGCAGGGGTTGAGGTCGTAAAAACGGCCGCAGCGCTGTGGAAGGCTGCAGATATCATTGCCAAAGTGCGTCAACCAAATGACACAGAGCTGAAACGTCTGTCTGCGGATAAGACGTTGATTTCATTCTTTAATCCCGGCGGGAACGAAGATGGAATGGAAAAGGCGAAGAAGTCTGGCGCCAATGTGATCGCGATGGAAATGGTGCCCCGCATTTCACGCGCTCAAAAGATGGATGCGCTGAGCTCGATGGCCAATATCGCGGGCTACCGCGCTGTCATTGAAGCGGGCAACAACTTTGGTCGGTTCTTTACCGGTCAGGTGACGGCGGCGGGCAAGGTTCCCCCGGCAAAAGTGCTTGTGGTTGGCGCTGGTGTGGCAGGTTTGGCCGCGATCGGCACGTCCACATCGCTGGGTGCAATCACCTATGCGTTTGACGTGCGGCCCGAAGTGGCAGAGCAGGTGGAATCGATGGGTGCCGAGTTTGTGTACCTCGATTTCGAAGAAGATCAGGCGGACGGCGCGGCCACAGGTGGCTATGCATCGGTCTCATCGCCAGAGTTCCGCGAAGCGCAACTGGCCAAGTTCCGTGAATTGGCGCCAGAGGTGGACATCGTGATCACCACCGCGCTGATCCCCAACCGCGAGGCACCCAAGCTGTGGCTTGCCGACATGATTGCGATGATGAAGCCGGGGTCGGTGATTGTCGACTTGGCCGCTGAAAAAGGCGGAAACGCCGAAGGCACGGTGATGGACGAGAAAATCGTGACCGACAATGGCGTGACCATTGTGGGCTATACCGATTTCCCATCACGCATGGCGCAACAGGCGTCCAGCCTTTATGCCAACAACATTAGGCATATGATGACCGATTTGACCCCTGAAAAAGATGGTCAGATCAACCACGACATGGAAGACGATGTGATCCGTGGGGCGACTGTGACCCACCAAGGTGAGATTACCTTCCCGCCCCCACCACCAAAGGTGCAGGCGATTGCGGCCAAACCGAAAGAGGTGGTGCCAGAACTGACCGCAGAAGAGAAGCGTGCCAAAGAAGTTGCTGATTTCAAAGCGCAAACCAAACAGCAAGTCACTTTACTTGCGGTTGGGGCCGTGTTGCTGCTGGGGGTCGGACTTGTCGCTCCCGCCAGCTTTATGCAGCACTTTATCGTCTTTGTGCTGTCCGTCTTTATCGGGTTCCAGGTGATCTGGAATGTGGCACATTCGCTGCACACGCCGCTGATGGCTGTGACCAACGCCATTTCGTCGATCATCATTCTGGGGGCGTTGATGCAAATTGGATCAAGCTCGTTCCTAGTGATTGTGCTTGCGGCGCTGTCGATCTTCATGGCGGGGATTAACATCTTCGGCGGTTTCCTCGTAACCCGGCGCATGCTTGCCATGTTCCAGAAATCTTAAGGAGGCCGGGATTATGGAATTCGGTTTCACGACTGCTGCTTACGTTGTCGCAGCTGTTCTTTTCATCCTGTCCCTCGGCGGATTGTCCGGACAGGAAAGTGCTAAACGCGCGGTATGGTACGGGATTGTCGGCATGGCGCTGGCGGTTGCGGCCACGCTTGTTGGTCCCGGTGCTGGCTATTGGTTCTTGTCGATCCTGATGATCGCAGGCGGCGGGATGATCGGTTATGTGGTGGCGCAGCGCGTCCAGATGACCGAGATGCCGCAACTTGTGGCGGCTATGCACTCGCTGGTGGGTTTGGCGGCTGTTTTTGTGGGCTATATTGCCCATATTGAGCTGGCAAATGTTCTGGCGATGCCGCATGGCGCCGGGGAGGCGCTGGACGGGTTTGCGGCCCTTTTGGCTCATAAAACACCTGTTGAACAATCCATCCTGCGGGTTGAATTGTTCCTTGGTATCTTCATCGGTGCTGTGACCTTTACCGGGTCTGTAGTCGCCTACGGCAAGCTTGCGGGTAAGGTGTCCTCTGCGGCGACCAAACTGCCCGGTGGGCATATGCTGAACGCGGGCGCTGCGATCCTCTCGGCAATCTGCTTGATCTGGTACTTTAACACCGGTGGGTTCCTGCCGTTGGCAATTATGACCTTGGCGGCCTTCTTTATCGGTTACCATCTGATCATGGGCATTGGTGGTGCGGATATGCCGGTTGTTGTGTCGATGCTGAACTCCTATTCAGGTTGGGCTGCGGCGGCGATTGGCTTCTCACTCGGCAATGATCTGTTGATTGTTGTTGGCGCGCTTGTCGGTTCGTCCGGTGCGATCCTGTCGTACATCATGTGTAAGGCGATGAACCGGTCGTTTGTCAGCGTGATCCTAGGTGGATTTGGCGGTACAACGGGTCCTGCGATGGAAATCGACGGCGAACAGGTTGCGATTGATGCCGACGGCGTTGCCACAGCGTTGGAAGAGGCTGACAGCGTGGTGATTATCCCCGGCTACGGTATGGCCGTGGCGCAAGCACAGCAAAACGTGGCGGAACTGACCCGTCGTTTGCGCGCTAAGGGGAAAAATGTTCGCTTTGCGATCCACCCCGTTGCAGGGCGTCTGCCGGGGCATATGAACGTGCTGCTCGCTGAGGCCAAAGTGCCTTACGATATCGTGCTGGAAATGGATGAGATCAATGACGACTTCCCGGAAACGGATGTGGCCATCGTGATCGGTTCCAACGACATCGTAAACCCAGCCGCACAAGAGGATCCCAACAGCCCCATCGCCGGCATGCCCGTTCTGGAATGCTGGAAAGCCAAGCAGGTCTTTGTCTCTAAACGCGGGCAGGGCACCGGCTATTCCGGGATCGAGAACCCATTGTTCTTCAAAGAGAACACTCGCATGTTCTATGGTGACGCAAAAGCGTCCCTCGATACCCTGCTGACTAAAATCAGTTAAGCGGATGACACGATTGGATGCGGGCGCCTTTGGGCGCCCGTTTTCGTTTGGGCTGGCATTTTGTATTTGTGCGTCATAGGCAAGGACATGACCCCACGCTTTGGCATCCTCCTTAAACGTTAGCGGTTTCTAGC
>DDMF01000065.1:0-8332 GCA_002340515.1 Rhodobacteraceae bacterium UBA2553
CGAAAAACCTTAAACAAAGCCGCCGTCCACACGCTGATCGTATGGACGGCGAACATGAAATATTAGGGTGACCGCGTAAACTCTTCGAGTAGATAACCGTTATCGTAGGATTTTGTAGTGACCCGCGAAAGGGCCGCTACATCTGCCGATTTTCCAAAGAGGGTCACTCCTGATCCGTAAATACAGGGTGCGCGCTTTAGGATGACGCGATCAATGAGCCTCTGATGCAACATCCAACCAGCAAAATCCCCACCTCCGCATAGGTAAATTGGACCCGCAGATGTCTGTTTTAGATCGCGAATGTCTTGGGCATCCGCTGTGCGCCAAACTGAAATTTCGCTATTGTCAGGGACTTGTAATGTCTTTGAAAAGACGTTGGTTTTCATATGAGGATAGGGGTTTTGGCCGGCTGCTAGGCCGAAGTCATACCCAAATTCATAGGTATGACGCCCCATGAGCGCGGTGGAATATCCGGACATTCGCGTCGTGTAGTCTTCGACCACAGGTCCATCATGTGCAAATTTCGAAACATCTCCAGCCGGACCAGAGATAAAGCCATCAAGTGAGACGGCCACGTCATAGATAATAGGATGCATTGAGTGCTCCAAGGAATGTAAATCTGAATAAGCCCTAAGGCAGCTTGTCATAAGATTTACTTGATCACTGGCAGAGCACTCCTTGGTTTAAATAATTGTAACTTGGCAGGATGGGCATGTCAATTTGGACGCGAGGCCGATATTTTGCAGGAAGGGCTGAGATTGTGCATCTGACCCACAACACTCATCCCCCCCGACGCAGCGCCGCCTTCAACTCGCCCAATCGAAACGCGCCAAAGAGTTGACCGAAAAGCGCGTAGGACAGCATGCCGCCGCCCACCAAGATCAGAAGTGCGATGAATTTCAGGCCCGCCATGCCAAACATGGGGCCGACCATGATCACGATGCCCCAAAGCACAGCGCCCATCGCCCAGCTTGCCGCCACAATGCGCCAGAACCGGCGCCAAAAGCGCGCATCAAACCGTGTCTCGTCCCCCATGCGCCACGCGCCGACCCAGGTCAGGATGACCATGCTCCACGCTGCAATCGACGTACCAATGGCGGCGGCGATATAGCCCAGATAGATGCTTAACCCAATGGCAAGACCGGCGTTCACCACCATGCCGAACATCGCAAAGTAAAACGGGGTTTTGGTGTTTTCGCGGGCGAAATAGACAGAGGACAGCACTTTTTGCAGCACAAAGGCGGGCAGGCCCAATCCGTAGATTGCGGTGGCCAGCGCCGTGCGCGCGGTGTCGTCGGCTGAGAATGCGCCGCGTTGAAACAGCACCTCAATCAGCGGTGTGGGCACCATGATCAGGGCCACGGCGGCGGGCAGGGTCAGGGCCAATGACAGCTCGCCCGCGCGCGAGAACGCCTCGCGCCCACCCTCGGCATCGCCCGCGCGCAGACGGCGGGCCAGTTCGGGTAAAAGCACAATGCCCATGGCAATGCCGACCACACCCAAAGGCAGTTGATACAGGCGGTCGGCGTAATAAAGCCACGCGTTTGCACCCTCAAAATAGCTCGCGACCTGACGCCCCACCACAAGGTTGATTTGTGTCACACCCCCGGCCATCGCGGCGGGGGCGGCGATGATCGCGAGGCGTTTTAGTTCCGGCGTCATATGCGGCATGCGCGGGATCAGGCGGTAGCCTGCGCGCGAGGCGGCGATCCACACCAGCGCAAATTGCGCGATGCCCGCCACCGGCACCGTCCACGCCAGCGCGTCGCCAATCGACCAGCCCATCGACCACGCCACAGCCATGGCGGCGATAAAGATGATGTTGAGCAAGACCGGGGCGGCGGCGGCGGCCACAAAGCGCCCGGTGGCATTCAGCACGCCAGACATCAGCGCCGCCATCGAGATGAAAAGGATATAGGGAAACGCCACACGGCCGAAATAAACGGTCATCGCAAAACGCTCATCCTGCGCAAAGCCTGACGCCAGCGCATAGACCAGCGCGGGCATGAAAATTTGTGCAATCACGGTGAAAATGAGCAAGATGAACATCAGGCCAGACAGGGCGTCACGGGCAAATTCCAAGGCTCCTGCCGGGCCTGTTTCACCACCTTCATGCTTCTTGGCAAACATCGGTACAAAGGCCACATTCAACGTGCCCTCGGCGAAAAATCGGCGAAACATATTGGGCAGGGAAAAGGCCATCAAAAAGGCCTCAGCCACCGCTGACGACCCCAAAAAGGCACCGATCAGGATGTCACGCACAAAGCCCAGAATGCGGCTGGCCATGGTCCAGCCCCCAACGGTCATAAAGCCGCGCGCCAGTTTTGATGCCATTACGATTTTGCCCTTTTCGCGCCCTGCTCAATTGCGTGGCGAAGCTTCTGCTCCAGCGTGCTTTGCTTTGCTTGGGCGTGGAATTTCAGCCCAAACATGTCTTTCACGTAAAATGTATCCACCACCTGTTCGCCAAAGGTCGCAATCACGGCGGACGCAATATAAACATTGGCGTCGGCCAAGGTGCGCGTGAGGTCATATAACAGGCCGGGGCGGTCGCGGGTGTCGACCTCAATGATCGTGTAAATTTCCGACCCTTCATTATCAAAGGTGATGGTGGTGGGCACCTTAAAGGCCCGCTCGCGTTTCTTGATTTTGTCGCGATCCGCCATGGCTTCGCGCGCAACCACTTCGCCACGCAGGATTTTGTGGATCATCTGCGTGACGCGCTTTTCCTTTCCCGCATCATAGGGGCGGCCCTCGGCGTCCTGTACCCAGAAACAGGCCGTGGCATAACCGTCTTTTGAGGTATAAGTCCGCGCATCCACGATGTTGGCCCCGACCAGCGTTAAGGCCCCCGCAAGGCGCGAGAAAATCCCCGGATGATCCGCCAGAACAATATAGGCACGGGTCACATCGCGGTCTTCATCCCGCACAAGTTCGATGCGGACTTCGTCATCCTCAATACCGTTCAGCAACTGCGCAAATGTCATATGGGCGCTGACATGCAGCCCTTGCCAATAAGCGTCGTAATGGCGCTTGGTTTCGGCCTTCAGCGCCTTGCTGGGCCAATCGGGCAAGGCGGCGCGCAGGGCCTTTTTCGCCTCGGTTCCACGGTTCTCGCGGTTCAGCTCTTCGGTGCCGTTTTCCAAAACCCGCGAGGTTTGATTGTACAGCGTGCGGATCAGGGTGGCTTTCCAGTTGTTCCATGTGGCGGGGCCGACCCCGCGAATGTCACAGACCGTCAGCACGGTCAGCAAATCAAGCCGCCGCTGCGAACGCACCGCCTTGGCAAAATCACGTACCGTGCGCGGGTCGGCGATGTCGCGTTTCTGCGCCATGTCCGACATCAAAAGATGATAGCGCACCAGCCATTCGACGGTTTCACATTCGCGCGCGGTCAGGCCCAGACGCGGGGCCACTTTGCGGGCGATTTGCGCGCCCAGAATGGAATGATCCTGCGGGCGGCCTTTGCCAATATCATGCAGCAACATCGCCACCATCAACGTCTTGCGATTGATGCCTTTGTCGAGAATTTCAGAGCTGATCGGCAGCTCCACATCCAGTTCGTGTCGTTCAATCTGAGCAAAGGTGGAAATCACCTGAATGGTGTGTTCGTCCACCGTATAGGCGTGATACATATTGAACTGCATCATCGCGACAATCGGTTCAAATTCCGGGATAAACGCGGCCAAGGCGCCAAGTTCGTTCATCCGGCGCAGCGCACGTTCCGGGTTGCCGTGTTTCAGCAGAAGCCCAAGGAAAATCCGCGTGGCTTCTTTGTCCGCGCGCATGTCATTGTCAATCAGATGCAGGTTGGCCGACACCAGCCGCATCGCGTCCGGATGGATCAACATTCCCGTGCGCAGCCCCTCTTCAAACAGGCGCAGAAGGTTAAGTTTATCGGCGAGGAATTTGTCCTCATTGGCGATGGTCAGGCGGCCATGTTTGATGGCAAATCCCGGTTTGACCTTTTTGCGCCGCTTCAGAAACCGGAACAGTGCCGGTTCCTGTTTCAAATGTTGCGCCTCAAGGGCGGTCAGAAAAATCCGGGTGACTTCGCCCACTTGGGTCGCGTGGCGGAAATAGGCCTGCATGAAATGCTCAACCCCGCGCCGCCCCCCTTTGTCGGTAAACCCAAGTCGGTCCGCGACTTCGACCTGTAGATCAAAGGTCAGCTGTTCGGTGGGGCGATTGGTGACCAGATGCAATTGGCATCGGACCGCCCAAAGGAATTCTTCGGCCCGGCGGAATCTGTCAAACTCGCCTTTGGTAAACAGATCCAAGCGGGCCAGATCGGCGGTGCGCAACACGCGGTGTTGATATTTTGCGACCCAAAACAGCGTTTGAAGATCGCGCAGCCCGCCTTTGCCCTCTTTGACATTGGGTTCCACTACGTACCGCTGGCCGCCCTGTTTTTTATGGCGTGTGTCGCGTTCTGCCAGCTTGGCTTCGATGAATTCGGGCAGGGTGGATTGGAAGAGATCCTGCCAAAGCCGGTCGGTTAGCTCGCCAGACAACAGCGCGTCACCGCAGACCGCGCGCTGTTCCAAAAGGGCTGTTCGGATGGTGAAATCTTCGCGCCCCAACCGCAGGCAATCGTCGATGGTGCGGGCGGAATGGCCCACTTTCAGGCGCAGATCCCACAGCATATACAGCATGCTTTCAATCACGCTTTCCGCCCAGGGGGTGATCTTATAGGGCGTCAGAAACAGCAAATCCACGTCCGATTGCGGGGCCATTTCGGCGCGGCCATATCCGCCCACCGCACAGACAGCGATGCGTTCTGACGCGGTGGGGTTGGACAGTGGATGCAGGATTTCTGTCGCCAGCCGAAACGTGGTTTGTACGATGCCGTCGGTCAAATACGCATAGGCCGCCGTGGCGCGGTAGGCGGCAAACGGGGTGTGTGACAGGGCTTCGGCAATGGCACTGCGCCCCGCTTTCATCGCCCCGCGCAAAATGCTCACACAGGCCTTGCGCCGGGCAGCATCATCCCTGGCTTCGTCCAGCAAGAGGTCCAGATCAGACCAAACTGCAGCCGCGTCAAAGATCGCGGCTGCTGGGCAGATTAAACCATCTACCGGTTCAGGGAAATGCGGGTGCGGATCAGAAGCCGGCACCTGAGAAGCTTCTTGGGGCAGGGTCGATGACAAGGACTTGACCATTCTGGATTTGGGCAACCGCAAGGCCGCGTTCATTTGTACCGTCGCCCCGCAGGCGGAAGATGCCGCTTACGCCCGCAAACCCTTGTGCGCTGGTCAGCGCAGATGTGCTGAGCGCTTTGGCATTGCCAGATTTCGCAAGGGCCCCGATGGCCGCGATCCCATCATAGGCAAGACCGGCAATAGGGTGCGGAGGGGCGCCGTAACGGGCCTCATATCGGCCACGGAACTGTTTGCTCAGCGCAGGGTCCGGAATGGCGAACCAACCGTTTTGCAAGCCAGGCAAAGACACGGCGTTTGCGGGAATGTCCCAACGCTGCAGGCCGATGAACTGGGTGGTCGCCGGGTCAACACCGTTTTCCGGCAAGAGCCCCGCCAAGAACGGCAAGGCGCCAGAGGTGCCAGAGGTCAGGAACACAGATTGCGCACCAGAGCTTTTGACCTGACGGCTGATCGCCGGGATCGCGTTCACAATGCCGTTTTGCGACAATTCAAACCCGCTGACGCCCGCCAATGTGGCGCCAGAGCTTGAGATGGCTTTCTGGATTGCATCCCGACCTGCGCTCTCTGATCCGTCGTTGCCATGAACAATCATGATCCGGCCTTTGCCCTGACTGCTGGCATAGCGCACCAGCCGTTTGGCAGTGTTTTCAAAGGTGTTGCCCAACACAAAGACGTTGCCGCCGGCGATAGTGGTGTTGTTTGAAAAGCTCAGCACATTCACGTTGCGGTTCGCCACCGCAAGTCCCGCTGCATTTGCGTTTTTCGCAAAAACCGGCCCGAGAATGATTTTCGCCCCGCCCTTTACCGCCTCAACCGCCATACGGGCCGCTTGGTTTGGATCACCTGCGGTGTTGTAAACCTTCAGGTCGATCTTCACGTCAGACAGCTCCGACATGGCCAACCGTGCGGCATTTTCCAGCGATCTCGCCAAAAGCGCGTCGGTGGCAGAGCCTGACCCACCGGGCACCAAAAGAGCCACGGGAATGGGTTTGCCCGGCTTAATGCTTTGCCCAACCGAAGAGGTTTGGGGATTACAGGCTGATAGAAAAATTAAAGATGCAATTGAAAACACGGCGACCGCTGTCTTGCGGGCGCCCTGGAAAACGGCGAACATGAACCATCCCCTCTCGGATAAAAGGGTGGTAAACCCACCCGACGCAGACTGCGCTATAATAATCAACCACATGAATAGGTCCAGTGTGAAACCCGAAAACTCTCCCCTAGACGCCGGGCTTTATCTGGTGGCGACACCGATTGGCAACGCGCGCGACATTACGCTTAGGGCGTTGGATATCCTTGCTTCCGTGGATGTGATTGCGGCTGAAGACACAAGAACGGCCCGAAAACTCATGGATATTCATGGGGTGCCGGTGGCGGGGCGCAAGATGATCGCCTATCACGATCATTCGGGGCAAAATGGCCGCGATGGGATTTGTAAACTGATCGCGGATGGGCGATCTGTTGCTTACGTGAGCGAGGCAGGAACCCCTTTGGTTGCTGATCCGGGCTATGCTTTGGCGCGCGATGTCTCGGCCATGGGCGAGGTGGTGACAGCGGCCCCCGGGGCGTCCGCTGTGCTGACCGCGCTGAGCCTATCTTCTCTGCCATCGGACCGGTTTATGTTTGCTGGATTCGCCCCGCCCGGCAAAGGCCAGCGAATAACTTGGCTTGAAGGGATCTTGGGTGTTGATGCAACGCTTGTGCTTTATGAAAGCCCCAAACGCATTAACCGGCTGTTAGCTGAGATATGTTCCCTTAATGCAGGAACCCGCCCCGCTGCGATGTGCCGAGAGCTGACCAAGCGATTCGAAGAAGTCATGCGCGGATCAGTGCAAGAGCTGGCAGAACAGCTGGAAGACCGCAGTGTGAAGGGCGAAATTGTATTGGTGATCGGCTATCAGGCGACCCAAATCTCTGAGGACACAATGGACGACGCACTTAGAAAAGCGATGTTGGACATGTCTAAAAAAGATGCGGTGGCTTTTGTGGCTGAAGCTTTGGGTATGCCCCGCCGAAAGGTGTATCAGGCGGCCTTGGAATTGGAGAAAGACCCATGACGGGACTGACGTCTTACCTTGCAGGCCTTGCGGCAGAAGAGTCCGTTGAGGCAGAGTATCACCGGAATGGGCATGACATTGCGGCACGCAGGTGGCGCGGCAGCCGGGGTGAAATTGATATCGTCGCCAAAGATGGCGATGGCTTCATTTTTGTTGAGGTCAAGAAATCCCGAAGCTTTGCACGCGCTGCTGAACGTGTATCGCGTCAACAAATGCACCGCATTTTCGGCGCTGCCAGCGAATTTATGGCCAACCAGCCCAAGGGGCTTTTGACACCAGCTCGGTTCGATGTCGCACTTGTGAACGCCTTGGGGGAGCGAAAAATCATCAAGAACGCCTTCGCCCACTGCTAGCCCCATTGCGCTCGGCCCCTTCGTGTTCCATGTAAGTAGGACCGAACTTGAGCCTGCGCAGGAGCTTAGCATGTCGTTGAAAGTCGCCTTTCAAATGGACCCCATCGAACGGGTCAATATTGATGCAGACAGTAGCTTTCGCATTGCGGAAGAAGCCCAGAAACGTGGGCATGAGCTGTTTGTTTATTCCCCCGATCATCTGAGTTTTCGCGAGGGTAAAGTGATGGCGCGCGGCCATCGCGTTACCTTGCGCCGCGAATATGGCAATCACGTCACGATGGGCGAAGTTGTAGACATTGATTTGGCCGATTGGGATGTTGTCTGGCTGCGCCAAGATCCACCGTTTGATATGGGGTACATCACCTCGACCCATCTTTTGGACATGGTCCATCCCGATACTTTGGTGGTGAATGATCCGTTTTGGGTGCGCAACTATCCGGAAAAACTGTTGGTCCTGCAATTCCCGGATCTGACGCCACCCACGATGATTGCACGTGATTTTGACACGTTGAAAAGTTTCAAAGACGCCCATGGCGACATCATCCTCAAGCCACTTTATGGCAATGGTGGTGCAGGTGTCTTCCGGCTGGATGGCAATGATCGCAACCTCGCCTCGCTGCATGAGCTGTTTGTGGGGATCAACAACGAGCCGCTGATTGCGCAAAAATTCCTGCCCGATGTTTCAAACGGCGACAAGCGGATCATTTTGGTCGACGGCGAACCGGTGGGCGCAATCAACCGCGTACCCGCCGCCGGTGAA
>DDMF01000065.1:8341-10423 GCA_002340515.1 Rhodobacteraceae bacterium UBA2553
AAACCCGATCCAATATGCATGTTGGCGGGCGCCCTGAGAAAATTGGCCTGACCGCGCGTGATCTTGAAATCTGCGCCGCAATCGGCCCGCTTCTGCGCGAAAAAGGTCAGATTTTTGTGGGGATCGACGTGATTGGCGATTATCTCACCGAAATCAATGTGACCTCGCCGACCGGCATTCAGGAGTTGGAGCGGTTTGATGGCACCAACTCGGCCGAAAAAATCTGGGAAGCGATTGAGCGCCGGGTCGGGTAACCGAGTATGAGCCGCGCGCTGACTTGGTTGAACAACCTCTCTCGTCTGGCGGTGAAACCGTATTTGCGACGCATGTCCGGACCAAAATGGGCGCGTCTCCAGCTGAACTGGGGCGCGCGTTTTCTGTTCCATCCGCCGCCGCAAACCGTGGCCGTTTGGCGTGAGATCGGGGGGGCGCACTGCCTGTGGGTGACCAATCGCGCGCAAACCCACCCTCCGCGCGAAGGGGCGGTGTTGCTCTATCTCCACGGCGGCGGTTATGTGGCTGGATCCCCAAATACGCATAAACATCTGCTGGCGCGCCTTGCCCGTTTGACCCAACTTGAGGTTTGCGCCCCTAACTATCGAAAAGCGCCCGAACACCCATTTCCAGCGGCGTTTGATGATGCGCTGGCCGCGTTCCATGCTCTTGTCGGGCAAGGTTTCCTGCCTGAAAATATCGTAATCGGCGGTGACAGTGCCGGGGGCGGTTTGGCCTTGGCACTGCTCGCCCATCTCAACGCACATGGTGTTGTGCCCAAGGCGGTTTTCGCCTTTTCTCCCTTCACGGATGCGACGTTTTCTGGGGCATCCATTGCGCGAAATGCGGCCGTTGACCCGATGCTTCCGCCAGAGCGCCATGATCTGATCACTGATTGGTATTTGGCGGGTTACCCCCCAACAGATCCACGCGTCTCACCGCTTTTTGCGCCGTGGGTTGTACCGCTACCACCCGTGTTCTTGCAGGCCTCAGAACATGAAATTCTGACCGATGACAGCGTGCGTATGGCAGATGTGTTGCGCGCAGCAGGCGGGGAGGTCACGCTCGATCTCTGGCCCAATGTGCCCCATGTCTGGGTCTATTTCACGCGCGTACTGCCCGAGGCGAAAGAGGCGCTTGGGCGCGTGGCACAATTTGTGAACGCTCAGTTTGTGGATGAGATCGACAAACGGTAACTGGCGGCTTCGGCGACATGGTGGCGGGCCACATTCTCAGCGCCCTCAAGGTCGGCAATGGTCCGTGCCACGCGCAAAATGCGGTGATATCCGCGTGCTGACAGGCCGAAACGCTCCGCCGCTTTCACCAATAGGTCGCGCCCCGCATTGTCGGGGGTGGCGACCTCGGTGAGCAAATCACCTTCGATATCGGCATTCACACGGACAGTCCCGAGGCCTTGATACCGGGCCGTTTGTCGGTCGCGGGCCTGGGCCACACGGGCCGCAACTTCGGCAGACCCTTCACTGTCAGGTGGCAAATCCAGATCACGCATTTCCACGCGCGGCACATCCACCCGCAGATCAAAGCGATCCAAAAGCGGGCCAGATAAGCGCCCCAGATATGTGTCGCCACAGCTTGGCGCGCGCGTGCAGGCCATATTGGGATCACCGAGATAGCCGCATTTACAAGGGTTTGCCGCGGCGATCAGCAGGAATTTACAGGGATAACTGACATGGGCATTGGCGCGCGCCACCATCACTTCGCCGGTTTCAATCGGTTGGCGCAGGGTTTCCAGCGTTTGGCGGTTAAACTCTGGCAGTTCATCCATGAAGAGCACGCCATTATGGGCAAGGCTCACCTCGCCGGGGCGGGCGTTGCGCCCCCCGCCGACGATGGCGGCCATGGACGCGGTGTGATGTGGTTCACGAAACGGGCGGGTGCGGGAAATGCCGCCTTCTTGCAGCACACCCGCCAACGACTGCACCATTGAGGTTTCCAACGCTTCGGTGGGGCTGAGCGGCGGTAGGATCGAGGGAAGGCGGGCCGCGAGCATGGATTTTCCGGACCCCGGACTGCCGATCATCAACATGTGATGGCGCCCGGCGGCGGCGATTTCCAACGCGCGTTTGG
>DDMF01000065.1:10501-10706 GCA_002340515.1 Rhodobacteraceae bacterium UBA2553
CGTCGCGCAGATCTTTGGCAAATCCCGGCGCGTCCACAGTGCCCGGATTGGCGGGGGACAAAGGAGATTGGCCGGTGAAGTGCTGGATCACCGCAGAAAGGGTCGCGGGGGCCAGAACACGCGCGGCTTCAACCCATGCGGCCTCTGCGCCACAGGCCTTAGGGCATATCAGGGCGCGGTTATCATCTGCTGCGGCGATGGCGGC
>DDMF01000065.1:10733-11386 GCA_002340515.1 Rhodobacteraceae bacterium UBA2553
GCGATGGCGGCAGGCAGCGCGCCGATCACGGGCAAAAGCGCCCCATCAAGGGACAGCTCGCCCAAAGAAATCGCACCGGCCACTTCGTCCTTTGGCAAGATGCCGATGGCGGCGAGCAGTGCCAGCGCGATGGGCAGGTCGAAATGAGACCCCACTTTGGGCAGGTCAGCGGGCGACATGTTGATGGTGACTTTTTGCGCAGGCAACGCAATGGAGAGGGCAGCCAAGGCGGCGCGCACCCGTTCTTTTGCCTCAGACACGGTTTTGTCCGGCAGGCCAACGATCGAGAAACCGGGCAGGCCGGGGGTCAGTGCGCATTGCACCTCAACCGGGCGGGCGCGGATGCCTTCAAAGGCGACGGTATAGGCGTGGGCCACCATGATCTTCTCCCAACCCGATTGGACCCGTTCTGGGTCAGGAGAAGACTAGGGTAATCTTGGTGAAGAAAGGGTTAACGCTTACGCGCGCGCCATCATTTCCATAAACGCAGGCCACGCCTCTGGGTCGTTCACCGTTTTGTCGCGGCAGGTCGGGTTGCAAAAGCCCCAGATCTTGCCGTCCATTTCGAGGAAATCGGTGACGGGATCGCCGGAATAGGGGCAGGCGTCATTGATCGAGGGGCCGTCATTTGGGCGGGCTGCGCGGGGTGTTGG
>DDMF01000065.1:11415-12473 GCA_002340515.1 Rhodobacteraceae bacterium UBA2553
GCGGGCGGCCTTCGATATAAGGCACGGGATCATAAGAAACCGTCAGACCAAGGGCGCGCCAGCGGCGAAAGGCGGGGTCATTTAGGTGGGCGTCGATATAGGCCTGAGTGGCGTCACTGACCTTTAACCCGAACCCCGCAAGCCGGGCGGCAATCGGCGCGTAAAACACATCCGCAAGCGAGTAGGCGCCAAAGAGCCATGGGCCGTCTGAACCATATTCAGCGCGTGCGCGCGCCCAAAGCTCTTCGATCCGGGCCACGTCGGCCAGCACGGCGTCCGACGCGGTGAAATCCTGAACCACGCCCATCAATTGCATCGGGCAATCCCCGCGTAACGCGTTGAAACCAGAGTGCATTTCGGCGACAATCCAGCGCGCCATCGCGCGCGCTGCGGGGTCTGTGGGCCACAGGCCAGCGTCCGGGTGACGTTCAGCGAGGGTCTCGCCCATCGCCAAAGTGTCCCCCACCACCGTGCCGTCAGGCGTGCGCATCACCGGCACCAAACGGGCCGGGGCCAGCGCGGCCAAATCCTGCGCCATGGTGCCGGAATACAGCCCCACCCGCGTGGTGTTCACGGGGATGTCAAAGTTTACAAACATCAGCCAGCCGCGAAGCGACCAGCTGGAGAATGTGCGATCGCCGATATATAAATCATAAGTCATGGGGCTATGTTACGGCGCAAATCTGGTCAGGCAAATGTTGATTTGTGACGGGGTCCATCAGGGCAGGTGATTGATGCAATGCGCCTGCCACGCCCCGTTCCAATCCAGCCGTGTCACGGAATAATTGTCGATCTTATGCCCCAGTGCCTGATAAGGCGTCATCGGTGCGGCGCGGGCAATTTGGGTGAGGATCACGCCGAAATGCGCCACCACAATGATGTCTTTGTGCTGGCCGTTCAGGCGATCCACAACCGCTGAGACACGGGCGGAAAGCTGGTTCCAGCTTTCGCCATCCGGCGCCATATGGTCGCCGGGGTCCTCCCAAAATTGGCGGGACAACTCCGGGTCGCGGTCGGAGATCTTGCTCCAATGCATGCCGTCCCACGCGCCGAAATGA
>DDMF01000065.1:12528-12915 GCA_002340515.1 Rhodobacteraceae bacterium UBA2553
CGGGTGTCTTGGATCGCCGTGGCCGTGTCAATCGCGCGGATGAGGTCGGATGAAATCACCACAGCCTCTTTGGGCAGATGCGCGGACAGGCGGGTGATTTGCGCCGTATCAGACAGATCCACGGGCAAATCGCGCCAGCCCACCATGTTTTTGGCGTGTGTCGGCCCGTGGCGCACCCACCACCAACGGGTTGTCATGTCAGCCCCTCAGGTAAGGTGCCTTTCAGGGCAAGTGGCAGCCCGGCCATCACCGTGACCACAAGATCGGCGCGCTGGGCGAGGCGTTGGTTCAGCTCGCCTTGGGCCTGTCGGAATCTGCGCGCCAGTTTGTTTTCCGGCACAATCCCGGCGCCGACCTCGTTGGACACAAGGACCACGGGGGCGGCGC
>DDMF01000066.1:0-2554 GCA_002340515.1 Rhodobacteraceae bacterium UBA2553
TGCCGCGCGAGCGGCTTCGTTCTTGTCCCGCATGGCCGACATTCGCCAATCTTGCTATACGTCTAACTCCACCACCCCCCCTGCCTCGCGCGCCCGGCTTTGACATAGGATCATTGCCCCTTCTCGCTGGGCGTTGGACAGGACAAAATCGCGGTGTTCGATGTCGCCGGACAGCACGCCGCATTTGCACACGCCGCAAATCCCATCAGAGCATTTCACGTCGACATGGATCCCATTGGCATTCAGCACATCTGCTGCCGTTTGATCGTCGGGCACCTCAAATTCGCGCCCATCGCGAAGCTTCAGAGTGAAGGCGTGGTTCTCATACTCGGGCTGTTCGGGGACCGAGAAATACTCCAAATGACGCGCCTCTTCGGGAAAGCCCTGTGCCTCCGCCGCCGCCATCACCGCGTCCATATATCGGTCAGCGCCACAGCAATAGAGGTGCCAACCCGGCTGATACCCTGCCATCACCGCATCCATATCGGCCCGCGTGCCTTCGTCTGAGAAATGGTAATGCACGTGTTCCGCCCACGGCATCTGCGCCAGATCCGTCAGATACCCGGCGTCCGTGCGACGAGAGGCGGAATAATGCAATTCAAAGTCGCGCCCCAAAGCATGCAACCGGTGCGCAAAGGCGATCATCGGCGTGATGCCAATACCGCCGCCCATCAGGATGGTTTTTGTCGCCTCTTCCTCCAGCTCAAAATGGTTGATCGGTTTTGAGATGAAAACCTTGCGCCCCTCTTCAAAAATCCGGTGCATCAGGGCTGAACCGCCACGCCCCGCATCCTCTCGCAACACGCCGATTTGATAACGGCTGGTGTCACTTGGGTTGCCGGACATGGAGTATTGGCGCAGGTATTCCGGGCTGACCAACACGTCCAAATGCGCGCCAGCGGTCCATGCGGGCAGGGGGGACCCATCCAGCGTGGCGAATTCATATTTCGTCACGCCGTCGGTCATCTGTTCGGCTTTGCTGATCGTCACCTGCATCACCGGCGCGTCCCCGTCGATGGCGTAGCGATGCACCATCGAGGTGTCGCCCATCGCCAACCTGTCGCGGTATTCTGTCGCCGGGATCATCGCTTGATAGGCTTGAATGCCCGCCTCTCGGTCCATCGGGGACGGGTAAGGATAGGGGTGGGGCGCTAATGGAGCGGGGTAAACCGCCAAGGTCTGATCCTCTGGTTTCAGGTCCAGATCCTTTTGCAGGCTGCGCTTGTTCACCGGCTCATCGGGCGGATGATAGCCACCATCCTCGCCAAGCTTCAGATCCCACCACCATGTTTTCACGGGATTAATCTCGCCATGCCCCGCCATATCATCCAGCTTTGCCAAAATGGGCGCGGCAGCGGGGAGGGTGCTTGCGGCCCAGCGAAATGGCGCTTGGGCAAACAGGCCTTCGAGGTTCCAGGGGCAGGTTTTCATGCAACGTCCACACATAGCACCCCCCGGTTGGGTCACGCGGTAGGTGGTGCATTTCTGGCTGTCGGACTTCCAGATCTCATACCCGTTGAACATCAGTTTTGCGCCGGCGGTGATTGCGCCTGACGGGCATTCGCGGGCGCATTTATTGCAGGACTCACAGAACTTTTGCAGCCCGAAATCGATCGGCTTGTCATGCGTCATCGGCATGTCGGTGGTCACCACGCCGGATTTCAGACGCGGGCCAAGGTAAGGGTTCAGGATCACTTCGCCAATGCGGGACACCTCTCCGAGCCCCGCCAATAGAAGCAGAGGCGGCTGTAGCACAGACCCATCCATCACCGTATGCGCCTTGGCCCCATAACCAAGGTTGCGGATCTGCTGGGCAATCACGCCGCCGATCAGTGAGAATCGTAGATAGGCGCGCATGGACTGGCTGACAGCGATCCAATCATCGCCAGACGCCCCCTCCATCGTTTCAAACCCCTGATCGACGATCATTGAAATGGCATTATCGTGGGGTGGGTGGATTTCAGCCCCCGTGGCGTCATGGCTGTACCATGTCCAGTCGGGGCATCGTGACGTGCCCGCCGCGTCAACCCCCAGAAAGTAACTTGCCGCGCGCAGGTTGTCTGCGTTGCGGGCGGGGTCTTTGGGGGCGGGGCCTTGTGTGGGAAAGCCATCCTGTAGCGGCACAAAGGCACCCAACATACGGCGCTGGGCAAAGCTGGGGGCGGATTTTCGCACGTAATACCCGCCCTTGGCATTGTCCTGCAGAGGCTTACCCATGTCGCCAAATTGGCTGCGGGCAAACATATCGGCGCGCTTTGGAACACGGGCGACGTTGGCCTCGTCGATATAAGTTGTCGGGCCGTCCACACGTTTGAGCCGTTCAAACGGATGTGGCCCCATGTGATAGGCGCGTTTGGCATAGGGGTCGCGGGTGCGGGCGGATTTCGCGTGTCCTTTGCCCGGCCCCGTGCCGCCCAGCCACCAGGCGGGACCATGTGTGGCGTGCCAGGGTTGTTCACCCATCGGGGCCAAGGGGAAGTCTGTTGCCAGATCCATGTCCGTTGACACCACTGCGACGCCAAAGCGGTCGCCCAGCCACGGGGCTACAAGTTTA
>DDMF01000066.1:2609-3840 GCA_002340515.1 Rhodobacteraceae bacterium UBA2553
TCCGCCGTCACCGCGAGTTGGTTCAGATCAAACTCGGTTGACGTGGCGGTGTGGGCCACTGCGTCAAATCCCAAGAGGCGAATGTAATTGGCGATCACCACGGCGGTTTCGGTGGCTCGCAGACAGGCGCGATGGGGTTGCGCATCAACGATCCAATCGGCACCACGCTCAGCGGGGTCAGGGTCGCGGTGATGTTCATAAAGAAACACCAACGCGCTGTGGTGATGATCCACTGATCGGGCCGCGCGCCCCATTGAGGCCTTGAGATCCGCCATGATCATGTCGATGCCCGCCGCCAAGGTTTTCACTTCGCGGGTTTTCAAGGCCTGCGACAAGCGGGCAATGTCTGGGTTGGAGCGTGGTGTTTTTAACCGAGCAGAGGACGGAATTTCCCCAATACCAACCATTGACGCATCTGAGAAATAGCCAAAGGATTTCAGGTGGTTTGATCGCTCGACCGCCCCCTCGGGAATGGTTGACCGGGTGGCGTTTACGTCCCCGTCACGGATGGCATCCATCATCGCCTGAAAATCGCCCATCGCATTGACGATGCTTTCCGGGCGGTCTGGCCGGTGAAAGCTGATCGGGGCCATTGGGGGCACTGATAACAGGTCAGGAAGCGGGCCGCGTTTCAAACGCTCAAGCGGGTAAGGCCCCAGATGCACCGGGCGTTTTTTATCTGAGAAGATTTTCATTTGCTGCCCTCAACCGGGGTGGCTTTGCCACGATAGGCCGCAAGATGCTCGTCCGGGATTTCTTCATCACCGTAGACACCAATCAGCACGCCCACTTGGGCAGAGCCGCCTTTGCGACGCGCCAGAATTTGCGCATCTGACACTGTGGTGCGTTGCGACATGCGGCGCGACCATTGGTGCAGGTGAGCGTATAATTCATCAATGATGTCAGAGTGTTTCGCGCTGTTGCCCAAATCCACCAATTCCTGTGGATCGGTCTCAAGATCAAAGAGCATCGGGCGAAACCCGCCTTCGGCGTGGATCAATTTCCAACGCTCTGTGACCACCATGAAGAGCCGACAGTCGCGCGGAGCGAGGCCCAAACGTGTGGCCATGCTTGAGGTTGAAAAATCATATTCGCTGATCGCAAAATCGCGCCATTCTACATTGTTACCCCGCAGAAGCGGCATGAGCGAGCGGCCTTCGAGAATGTGATCCGCCACTTCTCCGCCTGCCATTTCCACAAAAGTGGCGGCGAGGTCGATTTGTTCCACCAG
>DDMF01000066.1:3871-4106 GCA_002340515.1 Rhodobacteraceae bacterium UBA2553
GTGTCGCGTCCGCTTCAGCGCGCGGATCAGCGATGATCAGCGGCACGCGCACGGAGGGGTCGTGAAAGAAATCCTTCTCTCCCATCCAGTGATCGCCCATGTAATCGCCGTGATCCGAGGTTAGGACAATCACCGTGTTGTCGGCCTGCCCGGTCGCGTCCAAATGATCCAAAAGCCGCCCCAAGTGATCGTCACATTGCTTGATCAGCCCCATATAGGCGGGGATCACCGTTTC
>DDMF01000066.1:4124-15122 GCA_002340515.1 Rhodobacteraceae bacterium UBA2553
GGAAAAGGCGCGCGCCAGTTTGCCCGCCAGATACCCGCCATAAATCGGATGGGCTTTGTCGCGCTCGGACTGGCTGCGGACCACCGGCTGAATGTCGTCTTTTGAATACATGTTGTAGTAGGGCGCGGGCACGATATAGGGCCAATGCGGCTTGATATAACTGACATGCGCGCACCACGGCTCACCGGGGTTTTGAGCGTCGATGAAATCAATGGTGCGGTCGGTCAACCACGGGGTTTCGCTGTCCTCTTCGCGCACATTGGCGGGTTTGTCCGCGTGCATCATCAAAAAGCCAGACGCAATATCTCCACCGTCATCAATGCCCGCATTGGCATGGTCGTGCCATGGGTTGTGGTCGGTGTAACCTTTTGATTTTAAATACTCATTATAGGGGGAGCGTTTTTGGTCGTAAAACCCCTTTGGCCCCTCGGCCCACAAGCCATCATCGCGGATCCACACATCAAATCCGCATTCGCCAATACGCGTGCCAATCACGCTGTCGGGGGCCAGCCCCAGGCGTTCCATTCCCGCAGCATCCGCTTTCATATGGGTCTTGCCAATCAGCCAACATCCCATGCCAGCGGCGCGCAAATGATCGCCCATCGTGTGCTCGCCAACCTTCAAAGGAAAGTTGTTAAACGCCGCCCCATGGGAAGAAACATAGCGCCCGGTATAGGTGCTCATCCGGCTGGATCCACACACCGGTGACTGGCAATAGGCGCGATCAAACCGCACACCGCGCGCCGCGACCCGGTCGAAATTGGGTGTTTCGAGCGTCTTGTGGCCAGCACAGCTGAGGTAATCAAACCGCAGCTGATCATACATGATGAACAGAATGTTGGGGGCAGATCGGCGCATGTGCAGGCTTCCTCGTTGCAGGTGAAATGATTGAAGCACGGTGTCGGGCGCTCGAAAAGCGATTTTGGATCCAATTTGGAGATTTTCTGAACTTGCGAAGAAAAATATGCGGCGGTGCGACCTGTGCTAAACCGCGTGGCGCGCGCGAAAGCGGGCCAGCTCCCGGGCTGAGGGGGCGTGACCGGTGAACAATTTGATATAGGCCGGAATGCGGGCGACCCGCAGTGTCGTATCCTCGGTGACTTCCATCGAGATATAGCCGACCTGTGTGTAAAGGATTGCCATGGTGCGGATCTGGGCATCCTCGGGTGGATACCCGAACCGTTCAAACATCGCCTGAATTGCGGCTTTACGCGTTTCATCTGCGGCCTTCACGCGGGGGTGTAAGCTGACATCATGGCGCGCCCAATTGCGGATCGCGTGGTCCAGTTTTGCATCAAACAGGCCTGCGTCCAGCCAGCAATCCTGCAGGTTCAGCATTGCTTCGGTGATGGTTTCAGCAAAGGCTTCGGTTTGGGCCACCAGATTACCGGTGTTTTTGGCTTCCCAGCGGGCAATCAGCGCCTCTAACAAGGTCTCGCGCCCGTCGAAATGATGGTAAAATCCGGTGCGTGTCAGGCCCAGATGCTTGGCCAGCGGCATCACCTTTACCGCTTCAACCCCGCCGCCAATGAGAAGGTCAAATGCGGCATCCAGCCAAAGATCCACAGATCCTTTGGGCTTGGCGTCGGTTTTCAACTGTTCCGTTTGCGACATCATATTGGTGTTTTAGCGAACTTGACACATGTGTCAAATGAATTGACGCTGGTGTCAAATAAACCGAGTCGAAAAAGGGAAAGACAGGATGAGCCAGCGCAGACGCCGTTCCAAAGGCACAACCCGTGACGCAACGCCCGGGCAAAACCCCCATCTGGAACGCCCTTACATTCGGCGTGGCATCCCGACCTATGATATCGTCAGCGAAGAAAGCCTGATTGAGATTGAGGCAACTGCTGACCGCATTCTGGCCGAAATTGGCATGGAGTTCCGCGAAGACCCCGAGGCGGTACGCTTGTTTCGTGAAGCTGGGGCAGAGGTCACCGAATTGGGGCCAGACCGGTGGAACCTGAAATTTGCCCCCGGCATGATCCGCGGCATTTTGAAATCCGCCCCGTCGGAGTTCACGCAACACGCGCGCAACCCCGCCAATAATGTGCAGATCGGCGGCAACAACGTGGTGTTTGCCCCCAGTTATGGATCGCCCTTTGTAATGGATCTGGACCGAGGGCGGCGCTATGGCACGATGGAGGATTTTCAGAATTTCGTGAAACTCGGCCAGTCAACGCCGTGGTTGCACCATTCGGGTGGAACGGTGTGTGAACCGACCGATGTGGCGGTAAACAAGCGGCACCTTGATATGGTGATGTCGCATATTCAGTTCTCGGACCGGCCCTTTTTGGGGTCCGTTACCGCCCCCGAACGTGCCGCCGATAGTGTCGAGATGACCCGCATGCTGTTTGGCAAAGATTTTGTCGATCAGAACTGTGTGATCATGGGCAATTTCAATACCACATCGCCCTTGGTTCTGGATGGGATCACCACGGGGGGCATTCGCGAATATGCGTCGGCCAACCAAGGTACAATCCACCTGCCATTCCTGTTGGGCGGGGCTGTGTCGCCGTTGACCATGGCAGGATCGGTGGCGCAATGCCTGGCCGAAAGCATGACCTCCTGTGCGTTGGCGCAATTGGTGCGGCCCGGCGCGCCGGTGGTCTTGGCCTCGTTCCAATCGTCAATGGCGATGCGGTCTGGGTCGCCCACTTTTGGCACGCCGGAACCGGCGCTTGGCTCGCTTGTCTACGGGCAGCTTGCGCGTCGTTTGAACCTGCCGCTGCGCTGTGCGGGGAATTTCACCACCTCAAAGCTGCCGGATGCGCAGGCGATGTCACAATCCATGATGTCGATGATGTCGGCGGTGCATTGCGGGGCTAATTTCTTGCTGCATTCGGCGGGGTTTCTCGATGGGCTTTTGTCGATGTCCTATGAGAAATTTATGCTGGATGTCGACGTTTGCGGCGCCTTGCATGCCTATCTGGACGGCGTTCAGGTCAATGAAGACACGCTTGGCTTTGACGCCTTGGCGGAAAAAGGACCGGGCGAGCATTTGTTTGAAAGCGCGCACACCATGCGCCACTATAAAACCGCCTATTACGACAGCGCTCTGGATGACAATCAGCCGTGGGAAACCTGGGATGAGCAGGGCTGTGTCGACATGTCTGCCCGCGCCAATGCGGCGTGGAAAAAGAGCCTTGCCGACTATCAGGCGCCTGCCTTGGATGAAGGCATTCGCGATGGGCTAAACGATTATATCAACGCGAAGAAAACCTCGCTTGAAGACATGTGGTACTAAGGAGACACGCAAAATGAGCCAGTCTAAAACGAGCCCGTCAAACGATCCCCTTTTGCAGCCCTATCAGCTGAAGCATCTGACGCTGCGCAACCGCATTATGACCACCAGTCACGAACCGGCGTATCCCGAAGAGGGCATGCCAAAAGCGCGCTATCGTCTGTATCACGCTGAACGCGCCAAGGCGGGGGTGGCGATGACCATGACCGCAGGATCCGCTGCCGTGTCAAAAGACAGCCCTCCGGTCTTTAACAACATCCTTGCCTATAAAGACGAGGTGGTGCCGTGGATCCGCGAGTTAACAGATGCGGTGCATGAGCATGGCGCGGCCTGCATGATCCAGATGACCCATTTGGGACGGCGCACGGGTTGGAACAAGGGCGACTGGTTGCCGCCGGTCTGCTCCACCCCGCACCGCGAACCGGCGCACCATGCTTTTCCGAAGCTTGCCGAAGATTGGGACATCGCGCGGGTGATTTCCGACTTTGCTGATGCAGCTGAACGCATGAAAGCCGGGGGGATGGACGGGATCGAGATCATGACCCACGGGCATCTTCTCGATCAATTCATCTCGCCGCTGACAAACCATCTGGACGGTCCCTATGGTGGTGATCTGGCGGGCCGGATGAAGCTGACCATGGATATCATTGACGCTGTTCGCAAGCGCGTGGGCGACGAATTTGTGCTGGGTGTGCGATTTGCCCCGGATGAGGCGGAAGAGGGTGGAATTGACCCCGATATGGGCATGGATATCGCCCGGATGTTTCGCGATTGCGGCCAGATTGATTATCTTAATATCAACCGGGGCCGCATCCACACCGACCCAGCAATGACCGATATGATCCCGGTACAGGGCATGCGGTCCGCCCCGCATTTGGACTTTGCCGGACGGGTGCGGGCCGAGATTGGAATGCCAACCTTTCACGCCTCGCGCATCCCCGATGTGGCGACCGCGCGTCACGCTGTGGCCTCGGGTCAGCTTGATATGGTGGGCATGACCCGCGCGCATATGGCGGACCCGCATGTGGTCAAGAAAATCATCGAAGGGCGCGAGGATGATATCCGCCCTTGTGTTGGTGCAACCTATTGTCTGGACAGGATTTATCAGGCGGGTGAGGCGCTGTGTATTCACAACCCCGCAACCGGTCGTGAAACCACCATGCCCCACGATATCCCGCCTGCGGATGTGAAGAAAAAGGTCGTGGTTGTGGGCGCTGGTCCCGGCGGGCTAGAGGCCGCGCGCGTGGCCGCAGAACGGGGCCATGAGGTGACTGTGTTTGAGGCGCAACCTGATCCCGGTGGACAGGTATTACTGTCGGCACAACTGCCCCGGCGGCGCGAGATGATTGGCATCATTGACTGGCGCATGGCGCAATGTGCGGCGCGCGATGTGACGTTCAAATTCAACACTTGGGCCGAGGCAGAGGACATCACCGCGCTGAACCCTGATGTCGTGATTATTGCCACCGGTGGCCTGCCCAATCTGACGCTGTTTGAAACCAAAGGCGAGATGGCGAATGTGGTCAGCGCGTGGGATATCATTTCGGGTGACGTAAAGCCGGCAGAAGACATTCTGATCTATGATGAAAGCGGTGATCACCCCGGCCTGATGGCGGCGGAGATTGCAGCAGAAGCGGGGGCAAAAGTCGAAGTGATGACCCCGGATCGCACCTTTGCACCGGACATTATGGCGATGAACCTTGTGCCCTATATGCGTGCGCTACAGCCCAAAGGCGTGCGGTTCACGGTGGCGGAACGATTGAAAAATGTCGCAAAGGACGGCAACCGGATGGTGGCCACATTGGGCACTGATTATTCCGACCTTACCCGCGAGGCGCGCTATGACCAGGTGGTGGTGAATTACGGCACCATGCCCAATTGCGACATCTATTTTGATCTGAAAGAGCTGTCGGTGAACCGGGGGGAGTTGGATCAGGCGGCGTTTATCGAAGGGCGCCCGCAAGCGGTGAACACCAACCCGGATGGCGCGTTTCAACTGTTTCGCATTGGTGATGCAGTTACCTCGCGCAACACGCACGCGGCGATCTATGATGCGCTGCGCCTTGTAAAGGATCTGTGATGCGGATTGGCGTGATCGGATGCGGCACCATTGCCAGCGCTCTGGTGCCGCGTTTGGCCCGTGATGGGCATGAGATTGTGGTGTCAGAGCGTAGTCACACACGATCAACAGCGTTGGCGGCGGCACATGAAAATGTGATCGTAGCGGACAATCAAGGCGTCATTGATCGGGCAGATCTGATCTTTGTTGCACTGATGGCAGAGGCCGCTGAGAGTATTTTGACGGACCTTGAATTCCGTTCGGGGCAATCGGTGATCAGCTTGATGGCCGGGGCCAGTTTGGCCGATCTAAGCCTGTGGGTTTCCCCAGCCGCCGCCCCCGCTATTCTGTTGCCGTTTCCGAATGTCGCCACCCCCGGCGCACCGGTGATTGCGATGGGCAAAATGACGGCGTTGCGCGGGTTATTAGAGCCGCACAACTTGATCTATACCGTCGAAAACCAGGCGGAGCTGGACGCGACCTTGGCCGCACAGGCTGTGTTGTCCCCCGTCGTCGCCATGGTGCAAGAGGCCAGCATGTGGCTGGGCGACCGGGTGGCAGATCCCGCCGCTGGTGAGGCCTTTCTGCGCGCGTTGGTTGGCAGCAATTTAATGGAAGGCCCCTGCGCGCCGCTATTGGATGCGCTAAATACCCCGGGGGGCTATAACCAGCGTTTGCGCCAACATATGCAGGGGGCTGGCATGGTCGACTATCTGACCGAAGGACTGAACAAGCTGGGGTGAGCATTCTGGGGGTGAAGCCCGTGGATTTGTGATATAGATCTTGTGCAACCTATTCATGAGACCTGTTTACAAACCCTGGGGACTGACAATGAAATGGATCGCAGTAGAGGTGGAAGGCAATATCTTGCGCCTATGGCCGGAAGGCGGCGATGAAATTCGGCGCACGCTTGAGGCGGGCGTGACGCTTGCATCCTTAATTCCTGAAATTGAACATACGGTGTCGATCACGGCGGACACACAAATCTTGGCCTCTGGCATGTGTCACGAGCTGTGCAGCGGTGCGGTGAAATCTGTGCCGTGTCGTCCGCCAAAAGCCCGCCACCTCACACCGAAAACGATACAAATTGATCCGCGCGTGGCCCTTGTGCCCCCGGTGATGCAGGACCAACCAACCGGAGTGATGCACCACGAAGTGTCGCGCATCGCGGGGTTGATCGCCTGCGAGCCAAGCTTTGATGGGGTGGCCTGTTTGGTGGGATCCAACACCGTTTGGGCGCATATTAGTGCGGAAGAAATCGTCAGCTTTCAATCCGCCTCAACAGGCCAGATGATGCGCGCGCTTTGCGGTGGGCGCTTGCGGGTTGGCGATGGGTTTGACGATGCGCTTTCTGCTATGATGAGCCGCCCACAGGCGCTCTCTTCCCGCTTGGCCAGCCTGCAAGCCGCGCTTGATTTGGGACGTCTTGGTGAAGGCGATCTTATGGCGCAAATGTCTGGTCTTTTGGTTGGGGCCGAGCTTGCCTCGATGCGCCCCTATTGGCTTGGACAACGCGTGGCGGTGATTGGCGAGGCTGATGCGACTGAACCCTACCAACACGGGTTAAGCGCGCAGGGCGTGATGGTTGAACCCATGTCCGGTGCAGCCCTTGCGCTTGCCGGATTGGCAACATCGCAGGCCAGTGTCTAAGACGGCGCACTAAGGGTGGACCCGCTGGCCGTTTCAAGTAGGGTCGGACGCATGGTCCAAACCCGAAGCGAAGGACGTTCCATGCCGCTGATCAATGAATTGCGCGACGCCATCGGCACCAACCATGTGCTGCAAGGCGACGACATGGCGCGGTGGCGTCATGACTGGACCCAGAAATATGAAAACGCGCCTTTGGCCGTGCTGCGCCCGGCAAATACGGCAGAGGTTTCAGCTTGCGTAAAATTGGCCCATGACAGCGGCACTCCGGTCGTTCCCGTATCGGGAAACACAGGATTGGCGGGGGGCGCACATGCCACCGAAGGCAGCTTAATGCTGTCGCTTGATCGCATGAACAAGATCCGCGACATCCGCCCGGATGCCCGCCTTGCGATTGTAGAAGGCGGCGTGGTGCTTGAGACGTTGCATGATGCCGTGAGGGCGCAGGGGCTGAGTTTTCCAATGACGTTTGGCGCCAAAGGTTCCGCGATGATTGCGGGCATGTTGTCCACCAACGCGGGCGGCTCTAACGTGCTACGATACGGAAACACGCGGGATCTTTGTTTGGGGCTTGAGGTGGTTCTGCCGGACGGCGAAGTGCTTGATTTGATGAGTGAACTTCACAAAGACAACTCCGGCTACGCCCTCAAAGATCTGTTCATCGGGGCTGAGGGCACCTTGGGCATCATTACCGGGGCCGTGTTGAAATTGGTCCCCACTCCCGGTGCCTTTGCAACCGCGATGGTGGCGGTTCCCACCCTATCTGATGCACTTTCACTGCTCAACAAGCTGCAAGAGGTCACGGGGGGGGCGATTGAGGCGTTTGAGTATATGCCCGCCGAATATATGGCCGGTCTGCACAGGCAATTTCCTGACACACGGCGGGTTTTTGACGAAGATTATGCGGTGAATATTCTGCTGGAAATCGGCGCCACTGCCCCGCGCGACGTGGCCGTCGGCGATGACGGATCCTTGCCGATTGTGCGCTACCTCGAAGAGGTGTTGGGCGACATGCTGGAACATGAAACAGTGCTGGATGCCGTAATTGCCCAAAATGAAACCCAACGGGCCGAGATGTGGGCCCGGCGCGAAGCCGCCGCCGAGGTGTCCCTGTCGCGCACCCCAGCGGTCAACAACGATATTGCCTTGCCGCTGGATAAAATTGACGTGTTTTTCACGCAAATGGCGGATGTTCTTAAGGGGTTGGACGCAAAGGCCGAAACCCTGTCGGTTGCCCATCTGGGGGACGGAAACATCCACAATATGGTCTATCCCTCCGACGCCGCCCTTTGTGATGTGGTGATGGAAGCGGTCGAGGAAAACGTGCTGTCTCTTGGTGGGAGCTTTTCGGCAGAGCACGGCATTGGTCTGTCCAAACTGCCGTCCATGAAACGGCGAAAGAACCCCGTGGCCCTGCGGGTGATGCGACAGCTAAAGGCGGCAATGGATCCAAAGGGGATTATGAACCCGGGGAAAGTGCTGCCGGATTAAACTGGGGTCACGCGACCTCGCGTTTGCCCTTCAGCCAACGGATGAAATCCGGCACATCAAAC
Source organism: Rhodobacteraceae bacterium UBA2553 (assembly GCA_002340515.1). Taxonomy (GTDB): domain Bacteria; phylum Pseudomonadota; class Alphaproteobacteria; order Rhodobacterales; family Rhodobacteraceae; genus Aliiroseovarius. The sequence goes on from DDMF01000066.1 coordinate 12,628, forward strand.
AGGATGGACACAAGATTGGTGGCGGCGAGAACCCAGAGGTAGAAGGCAAACCCGCTATGATCTGGATGGGTCAGTGCGGTGTTTATGGCAACCACAATTGACGCGGGCCAGATCAACAGATGGGGCAGCGCCATCAGGCTGGAAAATCCCCGCTCAATCCACATCAAAACCACATTGGGTGCCATCCCCCCGACGGCCAGAAGCGCGATCAGAAGACCGTTTGGCGACGAAAGAAAGGCGACAGACAGGAGGTTAATGGGAACAAGCCACAACGCCACCCAGAGGCGCACCCAAAGGGGAAGACGTTGAAAACTTTCCCAAATCTCACGGATGAGCGTTTTTGCGGAATGGGTCATCGGGGCACTCTCCTGTCATCCCGCAAACTTTAATCAGTAGCTATAGTCAGCATAGATCCGTTTAAGATCGCCATTCCAATCGCCGTGATAGCGTTCCAAAAGCTCATCCGCCGGGGTTTTACCCTCTTCCACACTGTCTTGCAGTGCGTTGAGGAAGTGGCGCTCATCAGGCACCATGCCGCCAATGCCGGGGCGGGCACGGTTTTTCAGGCCAAGCTTGGCGACCTCAATGGTTTCGCGGGCCACATCAAGGATTTTCACGCCGTTGGCTTCGCCTTGCAGACCGTCAACCGACGCCGCGACGCGCAGGGCTTCGCGGGTTTCCGCGTCCCAACCCTTGGCCAGATCCCACGCCGCATCCAGGCTTTCCTGGCAATACATCAGACCCACCCAATAGGCAGGCAGGGCGCAAAGCCGCCGCCACGGGCCACCATCCGCCCCGCGCATTTCCATATATTGCTTGATCCGCGCCTCAGGGAAGGCGGTGGTCAGGTGATCTGCCCAATCAGACAAGGTTGGTGTTTCTCCGGGAAGGGCGGGCAATTTGCCAGCCATAAAGTCGCGAAACGACATGCCCAGCGCGTTGATATATTCACCATTTCGATAGACAAAATACATCGGTACATCGAGCGCATATTGCACATAGCGCTCAAACCCCATGCCGTCCTCAAACACAAACGGCAACATGCCGGTGCGCGAGGCATCAAGGTCGCGCCAGATGCGCGAACGCCATGATTTATGACCGTTGGGTTTGCCTTCAAAAAACGGGGAATTTGCAAACAGCGCGGTGGCAATCGGTTGCAACGCAAGCGCCACGCGGAACTTTTGCACCATGTCCGCCTCTGACCCGAAATCGAGGTTCACTTGCACCGTACAGGTCCGGTACATCATCTGTTTTCCGTGCGTGCCGACGCGGTCCATATAGTCGGTCATCAGCTTGTAACGCCCCTTGGGCATTACTGGCATTTGGTCATGTGTCCACTCGGGTGCGGCGCCCAGACCGATAAAGCGTGCGCCAATAAGGTCAGCAACTTCATGCACTTCGCGCAGGTGTTCGTTCACCTCGTCACAGGTCTGGTGGATGTTGTCCAAAGGCGCGCCTGACAGTTCAAACTGCCCGCCGGGTTCAAGCGAGATATTGGCGCCATTGCGTTCCAGCCCAATCAGGTTGCCCGCTTCACGCACTTCAGACCAGCCGAACTTGTCACGCAGCCCTTCCAGCATATGCAGGATTGAGCGATCACCATCATATGGCAGCGGTTTAAAGCTGTCCTGACAATAGCCGAACTTCTCATGCTCGGTGCCGATCTTCCACGCCTCACGCGGCTTGCAACCGTCTTCCAGAAACTGGGCCAATTGTTTGTGGTCGGTGATTGGGCCGCCGCCGGATTGTGGGATGGACATGGGCTTCTCCTGAGATCTCTGAAGGGCATTAGGTGGGGGAAGTGTCGGGTGGTGTCAATGTAGGTTGATGACCTTACGGGACCAGATCACGGTTCTGTCAGGACCGGCCTTGTCAGAAGCGGCATTTACCGCGCGAATGGCGGCGGCGATGTCGATGCCGGGCAAAACGGTGAGCGCGTCAAACAGCGCTTCGGACCCTTCAGCGGTTGTTGGGATGGTCAGCATCTCGGCCCCAGTGCGAAAGCGCCAAACCGGAAGCCCGGCAAAGTCGCGGGCAATGGTGATGTCTTGCACCTGATCCAACGAGGAAAACCCACCGCCCCCCGGAATATGGGCTGGGGCGAGATAAATCACCTGTCGCTCATCAATCTGCACAACCCCCACGCCACCGGTTCCAACCCGGATCCGCGCGCGCATCAGACCTTGCCAAGCAATGGCGGCGCCCAAAAGGGCAAGTGCGACACCCATCCATTTGATCAACCCCAGCGAGCCGATGGCCCACCACAGGCCAAGCCCCGCAATGATTGCGCCAAGGATGGCTTCGCGAAAGCGCAAGATGCGGGCACGTGCTTCTGGGCGGATCATGGGCGGGCTCCGATTGTGACGGGGTTGGATAGAATGGCGAGTGTGTATTCACCGATCCGTTCAAATCCGATGGCTTCATAGGCACGACAGGCGGCATCCCCGCTGGCAAACAGAATGGCGGTTTTCACCCCCTGTGCGCGCACTTCTTTC